>CALAJY010000018.1 GCA_937923265.1 uncultured Tissierellia bacterium | reverse complement strand
GACTTCTTGCCATTCGCCTTCGTGCTTCGCACTCGTCTCATGGGAAGTCTTCGCGAATGGAATGGTGAACCAACCGCTCGCTGCTTCGCTGCTCGCTTGTTGGACCATTCTACTCTTTTCCCGGGAACTCCATTCCCCGGACCTTTTCTTCCTCACCTTTCCAGTCCGCTTTTCGATTTCTCCGGTTCTTCTCGCACGACAATTCTATCTAGGGCTCTTTGCATGATTCTATTAGCGGGCTCCGAATACAGGGATTCGCTCCTCGTTATGCCCCATAAAAAAAGAAGCTTGCCCTTGGTAAGCCTCTTTCCATCTGTAAATATTATCTGCTGGGATCTATCGCTATCCGCATACTCCGTCTTTCCTATTCCTCCTGTCAAAAAGGAGCTAGCAGCCCCAAACCTCTTTGGCGACTTCCTGTAAGAGGGCAATCTTTTTCCACTGGTCCTCCTCCGTCAGTTCGTTTCCTTCTTCGGTGGAGGCAAAGCCACATTGGGGACTGATGGCCAGACGGTCCAGGTCCACATAGGTACCGGCTTCATGAATCCGAGCAATCAGCTCTTTGGGATCTTCCAACTCGGGGGACTTGCTCGTAACCAGGCCGAGAACCACCAATTTCTCCTTGGGTACCTTGGCCAAGGATTCAAAGCCTCCCGCCCGATCGGAATCATATTCCAGGTAATAGGCGGCAACATTCTCCTGATCAAAGAGGGGATGTGCCACTGCTTCATAAGAACCGGAGGTATACCAATGCGAGCGGTAATTTCCCCGACACACATGGGTCGTGATGTTCAGTCCTTCCGGAGCATGGGCAATGGCATCATTATTCGCTCGTAAAAAGAGCTTCTTCCACTCTTCTCGTTGCTGAAGAACCGCCTTTTTCTCCTCTTCCGAGAGCGTTTCATCCACCTCTCCTACCAGTCCTGCCCAGGAAACATCATCCAGCTGAATCGTCCTCGCTCCGGCTTCCTGAAGGTCATGGAAGACCTGCCCATAGGCCTTTGCCAGATCATCGGAGAGATCCTCTAAGCGATCATAGACTTTCTTCGTTTCTCGGAGAATATTCTCATTGGCCAGATTGTTATAGAGGAATTGGGCCGGTGCGGGAATGCTCTGTCTTGCTTCGATGCCTTCGGGCGTGTGGGCTCTTAAAAATTTAAAATGCTCCACGAAGGGATGATTTTCCCCGCTGACCCGGTCGACGACTACCGCGGTTTCCGGCCGAGTCTCAATGCCCTTAAAATGGCGTTTGATATTATCATTCACCACCTTCTTCACCCCGTTCAGGCCCCAGAAAAAGTCCAGATGCCACCAGGACCGACGAAATTCTCCATCCGTCACCGACTGTAATCCGGCTTTGACCTCCTTTTGAATCAGCTCTTCAATCAGTCGGTCTTCCACATCCCTGAGTGCATCCTGTCCGATTTCACCCTTACGGAAGGCTTCCCGAGCTTTTTTCAGCTCCTGGGGCCGTAAAAAACTTCCCACAATATCCACCCGATAAGGGGCAATGCTTCGTTTTGTAAATTGACTCATCTTTTTCTCCTTTTCTTCGCTTGTGACATTCCATCTTTTTACTCAATGAAAGAACACATTCGAGAGAGATCCCGGAGAATCCAGAGACCATGGCGCGGTAAATATCTCATCGTTCCCTCCGATAATAAAAAATCCCTTTTTCTGTCAAAGACAGAAAAAGGGACGAAATGACTTCGTGGTACCAACCTACTTTAAGGATTCCGAGAATCCATTCTCACAGTTCCAACAAACTGCTGCCGGATAACGGTGGCACCCGTTCAAGGAGCGTTAACCCCTGGAATCCTCTGAGCTCATCTTCCCCTTCCTTCTTCCCTTCCCTCTCAGCAAATCGGGACTCTCTGTAACAAAATCCAGAAGGCTACTCTTCTCTTCGTCGGAAATTAATTTATAATATCTATGAATAATATTAATAGCGAAGGGGCAGGATGTCAAGAAAACCTGTGAATTTTTTAGCATTCCCTGAACTCTCTCATCAGGGATCATTCCTCCCTTCGCAGCTCCTCTTCCCGCATTGCGAGGATGCAATCATCCTTCTCGTCTTGGAGGGAAGCAATCCCGGCTTGCAGCTGTGTGATGCGGGCCTCGGCTTCTTGAATGGCTCTGGAGATCTGTCCCTTCGCACGCTCATTTTGCGCATAGATGGTCTTAGGATCCCTTCCCGTTAAAGCCTCCTGCATCCACTCCCGGTATTGGCGATAGGCGTTTACTTCTCGGGGGTTCAAATCCGCCCCTTCAATGCGTTTCTTGCGGTCTCTGATTTCCTCTTCAAATTGGTCGCTCTGCGTTTGATGAACCCGTTGAAATTCTACTAGGTTGGTCAAATCTCTTTTCGCTTGCGCAAGCTCCTCCTCTACCTGTGAAATCGAACCACTCAGCTCCCGGATCCGGCCGGCATAATCTAACACTGAAATCTCCCTTCCCTGTTCTCATCATTGCCCCTAAAAATAGACTTCCTATCCTCACTATAGGGATGTGCGGGCTAAGGGTATGTAAAAATCACGTAAAAACGGGGCTGCCGACCCCGCTATCTCCTCTGTTTTTGTTAAGAAAGCGCTTCATTCCCCGTCAGGGAGCGGATCCCTGAAAAGCGGAATGATCCTAAAAAAAGAAGGGCTCGTTCCCCGAGTCCTTCTTTTTTACTCAAATCTTCCTATTCTCGTATTTCTTACACTCTTTCAGTAATCCCGCCTGACTCAATTCGGGAAAATCTTCCTACCACTTCCCCATTTCCCGTGTTGGGAAACTGATCGATGCCGATTGCTTTTTCTAAGCGGAATCCTCCCTCTCCCAGTCTTTTTAGGTCCCGGGCGAAGGTGGCAGGGTTGCAGGAAATGTAGACGAGCTCCCGAATGGAGGAACGGTTTAGGGCATTCACCACCTCCTCGTGCAGTCCCTTTCGGGGGGGATCCACCAGGGCCTTGGTTGCGGTGCCAAGCAGGGACTGCCGGCCATCTTGTGGGAAAAGGGAGGCGTGCAGGAGATCTTCCGCCTTTCCACAGAGAAAGGACACGTTCTTCAGGTGATTCCTCTTGGCATTCTCTTTCGCATCCTCCACGGCGGAGGCATTCGACTCAATCCCCAGGACAGAAAAGCCCCGTTGCGCCAGCAGCAGGCTCGTCGTTCCCGTCCCACAGTAGAGGTCCAGGACCGGCGAATCCTTTGCTTCCGCCTTCGGGAAAAGGGCAAGCGCCTGTTCATAGAGAAGGCTGCGCGTAAAACGGTTCACCTGAAAAAAGGAAGCCGGGGAGAGGCGAAAATGGAGACCCATGAGCTGTATGTCCAGATCCTGTCGTTCCGTGAAAAAATGAAAGGGGGGACGAAGATTGACATCCCCCGGCCGTCGATTTTCACATTGCCCGAGCACCGCAGGAGAGAGAAAAGCCAGGGATTGAAAGAGGGACTCTCGCTCTTTGGCGGAGAGGAGATCCGTGACAAGAAGGATCATGACCTCATCCCGGTCGTTACAGCGGAAGACCACCATCCGAATCTTTGCAAAGACGGTGGGAGGAGGGACCTGCCGAAAGTGTTGATTCCAACGACCCAGGAGGTCGGAAAGGAGGGGATGGGCAATCCAACAGGAATCCACCGCAAGAAGATCGTTACTTCCCCGTTTGGAATAGGAAAGCAAGCCCTTCGGAGAGACCCGCAGATTGATCTTGTTTCGGTAACCCGCCTCCTGTTCCCGGTAAAACTCAACCTCTTTTTCCACGCCGCCAATCCGTCGAAGCACCTCTTCCATCCAACGTTTCTTCCACCGTTGCTGGACCTCGGTCTTCAGGGGCATGAGGGGACAGCCGTCGCAATCTTTCTGGTAGGGACAGGGAATCTCCCGTCGATCGGGGGACGGCGTTAACAGGCGCTGCACATGACCCTGGGAGAAGGTCTTCTTCCTGCGGTCAATGGCCACCTCCACCCGGTCCCCCAAAACCGCTCCCTTCACGAAGAGAACCCGCCCTTCCGGGTGGGCAACCCCCTCCCCCTCCGCGGTCATGTCTTCGATCGTCACCGTGACCGGCGTAACTGTTTTCTTTTCCTCGTATCGGACCATGATTCTCCTCCCTACCAGGACAAAATGCCGAGGTGTTCCAGCAAGATCTTTAAACCGATCAGAATGAGAATCACCCCTCCGCTGATCTCTGCCGGCTTTTGGGCATACTGCCCGAAGCGGTTCCCAATGTAGGTTCCGAGAAAGGACAGGAGAAAGGTGCAGATTCCGATTTCCAGTGCCGAAACCCAGATGTTGATCTTCAAAAAGGAGAAGGTAACACCGACCGCCAGGGCGTCGATGCTGGTTGCAATGGCAAGGGGAAACATGTGTTTGAAATCAAAGCCGCCAATGGGGCAGTCCTCTTCGTGACTCGCTTCATAGACCATGCGGCCCCCGAGAAAGGCAAGAAGGCCGAAAGCAATCCAATGATCCCAGTCCTGAATAATGTGGGCAAACTGGGCCCCTACGAAATAGCCGATAATCGGCATGAGGGCCTGAAAAAGGCCGAAATAAAGTCCAACGATTCCCGCCTGGCTCGCCTTCAGGTCATGCTCCGCCAGACCTTTACAGATTGCCACGGAGAAGGCATCCATGCTCAACCCCACCGCAATCAACAGTAAATCCAAAAAATTCATCATCCACCTCTATCTTCTCAAAGTCATTTTATTTTAACATATGCCCCATGGGGAAAGAGCAGTCTCCTGAAATCTTCCCATTCCCGGGGCCATCTGATAAAATGAGGGCGTACCAAGCCCTGTTTCCTACGGATGCAGGTATCCCTATAAGCAACATGATAGGAGTGAAAAATGAAAACGAAGGTATTCGTACAGTATTTTGGTCACCAGGTAGCGGACGAGGAATTGATTCAGAAGGCAAAGGAGTACTGGAAGCAGGCGGGGAACAAAATTAAGGATATCAAGACACTGGACCTCTATGTAAAGCCGGAGGACTTCAGCGTGTATTACAGCATCAATCAGGACGAGCAGAAGGGAAGAATTGAATTTTAATGGATGATCGTTTATTAAAGCAGGGGATTGATCCCACTCTGATTAAAAGGGTGCGCTCTTATGTGGAAGCGCATCCTTTGTCTTCGGAGGAGGGAAAACGGGTGTCAAAGCCCCAGTTTACGTATTATGGCAAGAAGACCTGGGAGCAGGCACTCACAGCCCTCTTGGCGGGAGAGAATATCCTGCTCGCGGGACCCAAGGCCACGGGAAAGAATGTGCTGGCCGAAAATTTATCCTGGATTTTTCACCGGCCCCGCTGGACGGTGAGCTTCCATGTGAACTCGGACTCCAATTCCCTCATCGGATCGGACACCTTCCGAGACGGCCGAGTCCAGTTTCGCCCCGGCCCCGTCTATGAGGCCGCCCTCCATGGAGGCTACTGCATTTTAGACGAGATTAATATGGCGCGCAACGATGCCGTGGCGGTTCTCCATGCCAGCCTTGACTTTCGCCGCTTTATCGATCTGCCCGGCTATGATCGTATTGACCTGAAAGAGGAGACCCGCTTCATCGGCACCATGAACTATGGCTACATGGGAACCCGGGAACTCAACGAAGCGCTCATCTCTCGATTCATGGTGATTCAGGTCCCGGCAATCACCGAAGAGGAACTGGTCTATCTCTTGACCGAGCAGTACCCGAGCCTGTCGGAAGAGGGGATGAAGCAGTTCACCCTGCTCTTTACCGACCTGCAGAAGAAAAGTGACAATGCGGAAATCTCCACCAAGGCCATCGACCTGCGGGGGCTTTTGGCCTCCATCGGGATGATATACCACGGCTTAAAGCCCCTGGACGCCCTGGAGATGGGCATCGTGAACAAGAGCTTTGATAGCTATGAACAGGAGCTCATCCGTGATGTCATTCGCTTACGAATCCCGGAAGACTGGACGGGTGCGAAACTGTTTCATGAGTGAGGACAAGGAGCGGATGACGATGGAAAAGGCATGGGATCTCCCCATCTCCGAGGACCAGCGGGGGCAGAACATTCAATGGACCGTGGGGGAAGATTACCGCTTCTCGCCTCAGGCGGTGGATCCCCTCTTCTCCCGGGAGGTCCTATACCGGGATTCCTACCTCTTTCTGCATAGCATGCAGGGAGGCCGGGAGCGGGTCTATAACAATCGCCAGCTCAAGGCCTTCGAGCATTATCTCAAAACGGAGCATCCCCAGGCCCGGCTCTTTCTCTCCCTAATGACCATTCCCCTTTACCGGCACATTACGGATTGTCTGGCTGAGGATCGACCCGTGCTGGCGGACCTCTATACCGCCTTTCAGCGGCGGATTCTTCACTATTACCACCGCCATGCGCCAAAAACGGAGGTCGAGGTGCTCCTTCTCGCCCATGCGGAGCGCCACTTCCATCAGGTTCCCAAGGTGTCTCCCATGACCCGGAGGCTCTTGGATGACCTGGAGGCCCTCACCGACCTGGACACGGAAGATTTCATCTCCCGGATGCAGGCGCTCTTAAAGAGCAATTTTCACTTTAACCCCAGCCTGAAGGCGGAGACCGAATTCAAAAAAAAGGAAAAGGCGGCTAAGGAAGAACCCCCTCATAAAACCTCCCTGGAGGACATCCGAGATATTTCCACCGAAGAACTCTTTGAAGAGATGGGAATCACCTCGGCCGAGTTTACCGGCAATATCTACCTGGAGGAGCGCAAGTATGAGAGCGGCCTCGAGGAATTTGCGGCCCTCCATATCAAAAAGCCCTCGGAAAGAGACCGGCGGGCCTTCGTGGAGCGCAACTATGGCCCCTCCTATCTGTCTCCCCAGGAGGAGATTCAGCTCCTGGACCGGGTCTGCTATGGGAACCACAAGGACGCCCGTCTTCTCTTGACCAAGGGCTTTCCTCCCCAGGCCCCGCAGGAAGGAATGTCCTACCGTCGTCGCCTCATGGATCATGCGCGCGCCCGCAATGAGGAATATCTCCGTGCCCACCGCCCGCAAATTCGCCGGGCGATTCAGGGACTCGTTCTCTCCCTCCGACAGAGTCTCACCAATGAGGCGGAAGAGGGAAGCCTCTATGAGGATCATGGGATTCTCGTTTCCTCCCGGGTTTGGCGCAATCCGATTTTGAAGGAGGCGGCGGTCTTTCGCAAGAGCTCCTTCGATGAACCGGGACAGGTGATCGTGGATCTTCTGTTGGATTCTTCCGCCTCCCAGGAAAAGCGGCAGGAACTGGTGGCTGCCCAAGCCTACATCCTTTCCAAGGCCCTGAGCCGGCTGGACATTCCCCTTCGCATCAGCTCCTTTCAGTCCCAGCAGGGCTACACCATTCTGCGGCGCTTCAAGGACTATGCGGAAAAGACGGAGGCGGAAAAGGTCTTGGGCTACTTTGCCGATGGGGCCAACCGCGATGGCTTTGCCCTCCGAACCATTGCCGCCATGCGACAGAAGAAATCCCATGCCCGCAACATGATCATCGTCCTCTCCGACGGCAAGCCCTTCGACGAGGAGATGCGAATCAATACCCGTCGTTTTGACACGGACCACCAGTATTCCGGCGACCTGGCCCTGCAGGATACCGCCGGCGAAATTCGCCGCATCCGCAACGAAAATGTCTCCGTCTTCGGCATCTACACCGGAGAGGAAAAGGACCTGGACCAGGCCTCCCTCATCTATGGCAGCTCCTTCGCCTACATCAAACGGGTGGAACGCTTTTCCGAGATTGTGACCCGCCTTTTGGCGGCGGAGATTCGGGGACTGGAGGACCGATGAGAGAATAAAAAAAGAGCCCCATATGGGGCTCTTTTTTGCTTTGGAATGGACCTTCCCGGAAAAGCCTAGGCTTCTGCCTTCCAGAGACCGTGCTTGTTGCAGAATTCATAAACTTCCACGGCACCGTCTTCAATCTGGAAGCTTGCCTTCGGCGCATCTCCCGGATTCAGCTTCTGGACCTGGTACTTATTGCCCTGAACGGCGATAATGCAGGTGATCCAGTGGTCCTCTTCCATGGGATGCTCGGTGGATCCGACAACCACATCAATCTTGTTTCCGTCGCGGGTAATCACAGGAACGTGTTTTTCCTGAGCCGCATCCGTCGTGTTCGCTTCCAGCTTGGTCAGCTCTTCACCGCAGCACTCCGGGGTACAATCACAAACATCATTGGCACGTACAAACAACTCACCACATTTTTTACAGAGTAAAAATTCCATTATTTCCTCCCTTATATTCGTGTAACCACTGCTTTCTCACACAGGATATATTTACCCCGTCAAAAAAGAAATAAACAAGGAAAGGAAACGAACAAATCGAACAATTTTTTGGTAAAGTTTTCTCTCTTCCGATATAATAATAAAAAAGCGGAAAAGAAAAGAGGTAGCCATGTTCGAAGACCTGACCCAACGTCGTAAAGAAGTCCTACAATACATCGCCCAGTTTATGGAGGAGAACGCCTTTGCCCCCTCCTTTCGAGAGATTGGCTCCGCTTGCAACATCTCCTCGACCTCCACGGTTTCGGGAGATGTCCATGCCCTGATTAAAAAGGGATACCTTTCGATGGACAGCACCGCCTACCGGAGTTTAAGGGTTGCGGATGTGGTGCGAGAGGCCTTTACTCTCAGAGAATCTTCCAAGGCGCCTTCGGATCGGGAGGACGTCTACGAGATTCCGGTCTTCGGCAATGTGGCCGCGGGCGCTCCCATCTATGCGGACGATTACATCGAGGACACCATTCCCCTTCCCTCTTCTTTCTTTCCCAACGATAACCGGGAATACTTTGTTCTTAAGATTCACGGAGATTCCATGATCGAGGCGGGAATCTTCGACGGCGACCATGTGATCTGCCGCAAGCAGGACACGGCCCGGCCGGGGGAGCAGGTGGTTGCCCTGCTGGAGGATTCCGCCACGGTAAAGACCTACCTTCCCCATGCGGACCACATTGAGCTGCATCCGGAGAATTCCTCCATGGAGCCCATTCGGGTAAGGGAGGTGACCATTCTTGGGGTCGTCTGTGGCCTGTACCGGCTCTATTAATCGCAAAAAAACGCCCCGGAGACGGAAATCCCCGTCCCTGGGGCGTTTTTCTTTGTCTATTTTCTTGCGTGGTCCCTGACCCAACGCTGGGCGCCATCCAGAATATAGAGGCTGCCACAGACGATGATGGGACGTTCCGGGTCCTCCCAATTCAGCGTATCCAAGGCTTCGGAGAGCTCCTCGAGAATGGCCGCATCCGATTCCTCTTCCACGCGAATGTGAACCACCTTCCGGCAGGCCGCAAAAAGCTCCTGTCGTTTCTCTGCGTTGATTTTTCCCTCATGCATCCCAAAAATCAGGTTAGGTTCTTCGATCTGGAGCCATTTCAGGTTGGCGAGAAGAATGTCCACCGCCTGAGGGTTGTGGGCCCCATCGATCCAGATGTCCGGTGCCGTGGAAATCTCCTCCATGCGACCAGGTACCTGAATCTCCGCAAGGGCATGGGCAACCAGCTTGGGATCCTCAATGGACAGACATTCCAGAGCCAGCAGAGCCGTTCCCATGTTCTGCAATTGGTGCAGGCCGATCATGGACAACTCATAATCTCCGGCAAGGGCCCCTTCCGTCCAGGTGAAACCCATCCGAAAGCGGGGAGCCTCCTCCCGGACCTTTCGAAGGTGGGGACGAACCATGGACTCCGGATGGTAAACCACCAGGGGGGCCTTTCGCCGGGCACAGATTTCCGAGATGATCCGGGCCACCTCCGGGCGTTGATTACAGGAAATCACGGGATGACCCGGGACAATCACCCCCGCCTTGTGTCGGGCAATGTCCCGGATGGTCGGCCCCAGGGTTTGCAGATGATCCTCGGAAATGGTGGTGATCACGACCATTTCCGACGGGAGCAGGTTGGTCACATCCTCCTGTCCCCCCACGCCGGCTTCGATGATCGCCCAACGGCAATCGCGAAAGGCAAGGAGGGCTTCCAGAAGACTCTGCTGAAAATATTCCGGTTCGGGAAGCGAAAAGGCCTCCTTTACCGCCTGGAGTTCCCGGCGAACCTCCTGCAACTTCTCATCCGAAATGGGCGTTTCATCGAGAAGAATCCGTTCATTGTACCGATGAACATGAGGGGACAGAAAATGTCCTACGGGCTTCACCCGACCCGGTTTTCCCTCGTTGGCCTTGCGAATAAAGTCTCGAAGGCCCACGGCGATGGCCGTGCCCGTGCTTCCCTTGCCATTGGTCCCTACAATATGAATCACCCGGAGACTTGCTTCCGGGTGATTCAAAGCATCCAGCCACTGACCGACCAGACGCTGTTTTTCATTCCATTCTTTGCGTTCTCTCATAACTTTCCTGTATTTCTTCTCGGAGTTACCGACTCCGCCGACCTTTAGAAGAGGCCGGAGATTTTCCCTTCATCATCCACATCGATCTTCTCCGAAGCGGGATGCTTGGGAAGTCCGGGCATGGTCATAATGGTTCCCGACATCGCAACCACGAAGCCGGCGCCGGCGGACAGCTTGACGTCACGAATGGAGATGGTGAAGTCCTCGGGGGCGTTGATCAACTTGGCGTTATCCGAGAAGGAGTATTGGGTCTTTGCCATACAGATAGGCAGGTTGCCATAGCCCATCTTCTCAATCTTCTTGAGTTCCCTAGTTGCGGCCGCATCGAATTTCACATCTTTTGCCCGATAAACGCGCTGCGCAATGGTCTTGATCTTATCCTTTAAGGAATCCTCCACGTTGTATACATACTGAAGTTCCTTGTCTTGGTTCTTTTCGCAGAGATCGATAACCTCTTTGGCAAGATCGGTCATGCCGTCTCCGCCTTTGCCCCAGCCTTCGCAGAGAGCAACGCGAACGCCAACTTCTTCACAGGACTTGCGGATCAATTCCAGCTCCTCCTCCGTGTCGGTGGCAAATTTGTTGATGGCAACGACAACGGGCAAACCGTAGACGTTCTGGATGTTGTCGATATGGCGACGAAGATTGGCAAGACCGGTCTTTTCCATTTCCAAGTTCTGCTCATCGGTGTAGGTCTGCTTCTTATCGGCTCCGCCATGATGAATCAGGGCGCGAACGGTGGCAACCAAGACCACGGCATTGGGCTTGATTCCTCCCTGGTGGCATTTGATATCGATAAACTTCTCTGCGCCGAGGTCGCTACCGAAGCCGGCTTCCGTGATCGCATAGTCCGCTAACTTCATTGCCAGCTTTGTTGCGATTAGGGTGTTGCAGCCGTGGGCGATGTTGGCGAAAGGTCCTCCATGAACAAAGGCGGGAGTGTGCTCCAGGGTCTGGACCAGGTTGGGGTTCATCACATCCTTCAGCAGGGCTGCCAGGGCTCCCTGGGCCTGTAAATCACCGCAGGTGACGGGTTCTTTATCCAGGTTATAGCCGATGACCATCTTGGCCAGGCGTTCCTTCAACTCGCTCAGAGACTGTGACAAGCAGACGATGGCCATGATTTCCGAAGCGACCGTGATGTCAAAGTGGTCTTCGCGGGGCATTCCGTCTGCCGGCTTTCCTAAGCCGATAACGATGTTACGAAGCTGACGGTCGTTCATATCCACGCAGCGGTTCCAGGTGATGCGTCGCGCATCAATGCGGAGCTCATTGCCCTGGTGAATATGGTTATCAATCAGAGCCGCCATTAAGTTGTTTGCTGCACCGATGGCATGGAAGTCACCCGTGAAGTGAAGGTTGATGTCTTCCATGGGGATGACCTGTGCATAGCCGCCGCCTGCGGCACCGCCTTTGATTCCGAAAGCGGGTCCCAGGGATGGTTCTCTCAGGGTCAGCATGGCCTTTTTGCCCAACTTATGAAGACCGTCTGCCAAACCCACCGAAGTCGTGGTCTTTCCTTCTCCCAGAGGAGTGGGGCTGATGGCGGTAACCAAAACCAGCTTTCCGTCGGGCTTGTCTGCCCACTTACGAAGCAAACGATGGTCCACCTTGGCCTTGTCATAGCCATAGGGGGTTAAGGACTCTTCCGGAATTCCCAACTCCTTGGCAATTTCGGTAATCTTAAGGCCTTGGGCCTCCTGTGCGATTTCAATATCTGTTTTCATTTTGATTGACTCCTTTCTTCCAGAGAAACAATTTTCAATGCGGTTTGTAGCCTACCTATTACTACAAACTCCAAGTAGACAGGACCGGGATTAGGGTCAAACTCCAGCCGAGCCCCAAAGGCGAGGTGAACTACGACAATCGGCAGTCCAATCGTCCTTGGCAAACGTTTCACTCTTCAACATTCGGGAAAACCCGTGGATAAGAAAGGTCCACTTGGTGCCCCGAGTTCCCCCGGGGTCATCTATTCGATAATAGCATATTCTCCGAAAAAAGTGAGTAGGGTTTTTCAATTTACCTCCAAAATTTTCTTCCCCCTGAAAATTGCAGCATTCCGAGAAAAGAAAAGAGAGGAAGCCGTAAGTTCTTCCGCGGGGCTTAGATTTGATCCAACATCTCTCGCCAATGCGGGGGAAAATTTAAAAAGTAGGGATCATATTGGGAGTAGGTCTGAAAGAGCTCGGTAAAATTCTCCAACAGCTGGTCCTGGCGAATCTTCGGTAGGAGATGACAGATGGCGACGATGGCGGCGAAAAGCCGATCGCTGTGAATCCGAAAACCGGGATCGAGCTGTTCCACCAGGGCTTGGTCGGACTTTAAGATCGCACAGCCGTCTTCAAAAACCCGGTTCATCATCCGACCGTGATGGGCGCAGGTGTTTCGGATGGTGGTCAGGGCTCGAAAATAGGAAGCGAGGACTGTCTCACTCTTGATTCCGTAAAACGCTGCCACCGCCTTTTGGTCCTGGCGTTTCATATTCGAAAAAAGTTTGGAGAGGCTGCCAAAGGTGATGATCTCCACGGCCATATAGATGGGGCAGCCGTCCTCGTAGCGGTCCCGGTAATGGGCGACATAAGGCTCATTGGCCCTATGCCATTCATTGTGAACATCGTGGATGAAGTTCGTATAAAACTCCTCATTGCGGAAATTCTCTTCTTTTAAATAGCCAAAATCCCCATAGCGCTTCTGCAGGACAAAGCCGATCACGACCCGCATCTGCACTTCAATCTCGGAAAGGCTGTCAAAGAGAAAGTCCTTCAAATCCCGATCCGCCCGATACACCGCAAATATGTCCTCAAAGCGGGTTCCCTTCCGGAAATGTTTTTGGGCGGGATCCATCCATTGAATGCTGAAGCCCTCCAAATGGAAGGGGCTCACCAAATTCAAGCATCGCTCTGCCCGGTCCCAGTCCGTGATCTCCAAGCCGCAATCATCCCGGAGATGGCGCAGCTCCTTATCAAATTGAAGGCGATAGGGTCGCTCCCAATCGGTAGTCTCCTCCATGGGAAGCCCTTGAGGGCCCTTGCTCTTCGGTTTCTTCACACTTACCTTCTTCCTAGTTGCTCCTTCTTCTCCACTTATGTACCCAAAGATTATGTACCCAAAGAATTTCCCCATAAATTAAAACGGCCCGCCGTTTTGCACATCGTTGAGAGGTGAGGCGGGCTTTATCTTCTGGAATCAGCATAGCACAAAATCTCGATTTTGGAAAGCAATCGGGGTTTCCTATAAGATAGTCCAGCCTCCATCCACATAGATGATCTGGCCGTTGGTATAAGAAGAGTATTCCGAGGCGAGATAGAGAAGGGTGGTGTTCAGCTCCCCTTCCCTTCCGGGACGATCAAAGGGACTCTTGCAGTGCAGGGTCTTTTGGAATCCCTCCATCGCCAGCATATCATGGGTCATCTCGCTGTCAAAGTATCCCGGTCCGATGGCATTCACCGTGATACCATATTCCGCCCATCCCGCGGCAAGGGCGATGGTCATTCCCCGCACCGCATGCTTGGTGGTCACATAGGCAATCAGGTAATCTCCCTTTAGGTGCTCCGTCTTCATGCTCACTTTGGAGTGGATGGACCCGATGTTGATGATCCGCCCATAGTTTTGTTTGACCATCACATTTCCCACCGCTTGGGCCATAAAAAAGACCCCATTCAGGTTGGTATCCATCATGCGCATCCAGTCTTCCCGACTCGTTTTCAGGGCAGGTCCCGCCAGGGAGAGTCCCGCATTGTTGACCAGGATATCAATGTGGCCAAAGTCCTCTTCGACCCGGCTCACCACTTCCGGAATCCGATCGAAGTCGGTCACATCCAGGCAGTAATACTCCACGTGATTTCCATATTTCTCAGCAATCTCTGCCTTCACCTTCTGCAGCTTCTCTTCCCGCCGCGCAATCAGGGCTACATCCGCCCCCTGGGAAGCCAGGGCATGCGCGAACTGCGCTCCCAATCCCGATGAGGCTCCCGTGACCAGGGCGACCCGACCCCGCAAGTCAAAATAATTCTCCATTTCTTCCTCCTTTTCTCCTGCTGTTTACCCACGCTGGGTGCCTTTCTTGTTAATATTTTACCACAATCTTTCCATCTGCTTCTTCATAAAGTCTTCACATCTCTTCTGTACCATGTGCTCGAACGAATGAGAACGTAAAAGGAGTTACTTATGAATCAAAAACCCATGAAAAGAGGACAGCGGATCACCGCTTTTCTTCTCGCTTTTTTTCTTACCCTCGGTATCGGTCTACACACCGCGAAGGCGCAAAATCTCAATCAGCCCGTCTATGCCTACGGCGAAAGCCTGAGCACCGACCAAAAGCAAAAGACCAGCCAGCTCCTGGGTGTAAAAGATGGCAGCCTGGACATGCAGGTGAATATCAAAGAGCTGAACGGTCTGCTCCATGATACCTATAACTATTACCAATGCTATTCTTCGGTGTACCTGAGCCCGCTTTCGGACAACACGGGAATCAAGGTGGAGATTGTCACTCCCGATACCATTACCGCGATCACTCCGCGTCAATACGAAAATGCAGCGCTTACCGCAGGCGCCACCAATATGGACATCAAGGTGGCTTCGGTAAAAGCCGTGGATGGGTCCGGTGCCTTGGCGGGTGTCTACAAGGCCTTCAGCGGGACGACGGGTGCCCTGCCGGAAGAGAATGTAAAGGTTGCCCAGAAGGAATTGAAGGTGACCTCGGCCATCACCGCCGAGAATAAAAATAAGGAAGGCTATTCGGATGACCTTCTCAATGCTGCGGTTGCGGAAATCAAGGCGACCATCACCAAGGAAAAGGAGGCTAAGGGCGGTGACATCACCCAGGTCAATATCGGCCAGATTATCAACAATGTGGTCAATAACTATAACCTCTCCGGGATCCTATCGGAAGAAAACAAGAAGAGCTTACAGGACCTCATGCAGCAGTTCTCTCAGTTGAAACTCACCGAAGACCAAAAAAGCTCGTTACGTAAATTTGGAGAGAATGTCTTGCAGCAGGGCGGAAAACTTCTCGACTCCGTGAAGGCCTCCTGGGATAACATGGACGATTCTACCAAGAAGGGCATCGGTGGTTTCTTCCAGGGAATCTTCCAAGCCATCATCAACTTTTTCCAGGGAATTCTGAATGCCTTTCATTGATTCCCTTTCTTCATCGTTTTTCCCCATTCCATGAAAAAAGCCTGTCGCAATGCGACAGGCTTTTTTCAGACCATCTTATCCTAGGACAGCTTTCTTTCAAAGTAGCGGATGGGTTCCATGGCGGCAACCGCTTCACTTCCCTTAGTGACAAGGCAGACCCCCGCCTCGTTTCGTTTTTCTTCCTCTAATGCCTCTTCCTGCCCCGGCACGATGAGAAGGGGCTTATAGTGATTAAAGGCATCTTCTAAGAAGCCCTTGAACTTGGGCATTTGTGAGGCATCCACCTGTTGAACCGAAGCAAAGAGCAGACCGTCATACAAGACCGAGGTGGCGGAATGGTAGGTCTCCTCAATCTCCCGCTCTTTTCCGGAGGTATCCTTGACCATGCCAAGCTCGTTGGCGATGAGAACAACCTGTAAGCCAGCTTTTTCCAGGGCGGTTAACAGCGAGGAGACTTCTTTTGAGAGCTTTTTATGATCCAACAGGACGGCCACCTTTAATCCCCGGATGGATTTCTCCAGAAAATCCTGGGAGAGTGCGGGGCTCTTGTCCACGTGCTTGCCCCGGTAGCCGTAGTCCAATAGATCCGACTCCCCCGTGTCCTCATAGTTGTACTTTCCCGCCTTATAGCTCTTGATGCCCAGATACGCACCGACCTCCGCGGCCAAGTCGGGAGAGACGTGATCGAGCATGTCCAGTACATTTCGACGCACATCCACGCTTTTCACCTTGGAGAGCTCGAATTCAAAGGCTTCGGTGAGGTGCTTCCTTTCGGTCTCCGAAAGTGAGTTCAAAAACAAGCGGGGCTGCGTATAGAAGTCGGTAAAGGCCTTGATGCGACCCCGCATCTTTTTCCCATCAAAGGTTTCCTGTTGTTGGTGGAAGGCCATCATGGTCTTGTCTTCTTCCGTCTTCGGGTCGTTGTTCTCCCGGTTATTGCGATCATAATTTGTCTCATTGACCGGAATTCGATTCTGCATGAAGCCATCTCGCTGGTTGTTGTACACGGGATTCACCGGACGGTTGATGGGAAGATCCTGAAAATTCGGTCCCCCCAGCCGATAGACGTGGGCATCGGGATAGGCGAAAATCCGTCCCTGCAGCAAGGGATCATCGGAGAAGTCAATGCCGGGAACGATGTTTCCGGGAGAGAAGGCAACCTGCTCCGTCTCCGCAAAGAAGTTTTCGGGATTTCGATTGAGGACAATTTTTCCCACTTTTGTGAGGGGCACCAATTCCTCCGGCCAGAGCTTGGTGGGATCGAGAATGTCAAAGTCGAAAGCAAACTCATCCTCGGTTTTGAGCACCTGGACGCAGAGCTCATACTCCGGATAATTACCCGCTTCGATGGCATCCCACAGGTCCTTGCGATGGAAATCCGGATCATTTCCCGAGATCTTCAGGGCCTCATCCCACACCAGGGATTGCACACCCAAGACGGGTTTAAAATGGTACTTTACAAAGACAAAGTCTCCCTTTTTGTTCACCCACTTAAAGGTATGGACCCCAAAGCCCTCCATGGTCCGGTAGCTTCTGGGAATGCCCCGGTCGCTCATGGCCCAGAACACCTGGTGACAGGCCTCCCGGTTCGTGCTCACAAAATCCCAAAAGCCATCGTGGGCACTCTGGCCCTGCGGCACCTCATTTTTGGGCTCCGGTTTCACCGAATGGATGAAGTCCGGAAACTTGATGGCATCCTGGACAAAGAAGACCGGCGTGGAGATTCCCACCAAATCAAGGTTCCCGTCTTCGGTATACATCTTTACCGCAAATCCCCGAACATCCCGAACCGTATCCGCACTGCCCCGGGAACCCTGCACCGTGGAAAACCGCGTGAAGACTGGGGTTTTCTTTCCCTTTTTGGAGAACACCTTGGCGGCGGTCAAATCAGAAAAATCATCATAGCACTCAAAATAGCCGTGGGCCCCGGATCCCCGGGCATGAACCACGCGCTCCGGAATCCGTTCTCGGTCAAAGTGCATCAACTTCTCGTGCATTTGAAAGTCCTGAAAGAGGGAAGGACCCCGCTCCCCCGCCTTCAGCGAAAAATGGTCATTGGCAATGGGGACCCCCTCATTGGTGGTCATGGTCTGCTTCGTGTGATCTACGTAGTTTTCCTTCAGCTGCTCTTTTTTGGGATCATTCTTCCATTCCTTTTTCTTGTCCTTTTTCATGGATTTCCTCCTTATACACGATACGCTGCCCGGTAAATCTCCAACACATCCTCTTCCGTTAAATCAACAAAGCCCGGGATCGGTCCCCCCTTGTGGGCAATGCACTGTTGGGCCATCTCCGGCAAGGCCTCTTCCTTAATCTTTAATTCTTCCAGGTTTTTCGGTAATCCCAGTTCCCGGAAGAACTGCGCCAGGGCAGCAATTCCCGCCTCCGCCGCCTTCCGGTCGTCTTCCTCCCTGCAATCAAAAACACGGCGGGCGAAGCGGGCAACCTTCTTCTCCGTCTTCTCATTCAGAACGTGAGTCAACCAATGCGGGGTCAAGACCGCCAGCCCCGCACCGTGTGTGATATCGAAATAGGCGGAGAGCTCATGTTCCATGGGATGAACACTCCAGGCGGTGTGCTTGCCGGCATCCAGGAGACCGTTGATCGCCCAGCTGCCTGCCCACATCAGGTTTTGCCTTGCCTCCAGATTCTCCGGCTCTTTAACGGCCACAGGGCCGTATTGCAGGCAGGTCCGAAGCAGACCCTCCGCAAAGGAATCCTGCAAATAGCAGTCATCATAGCTCGTAAAGTAATTCTCCATGGTGTGGCTCATGATATCTGCGGTGCCCGAAGCGGTTTGCCAGGCATTGACCGTTTTCGTGTAGGCGGGATTCAGCAGGGAGACCTTCGGGAGAACCAGGTCGCTCGCCCAGCCCAGCTTCTCCTTGCTGTCGTCGCGGCTGATGACCGAGCTGGTGTCCATCTCGGATCCCGTGGCGGACAGGGTGAGCACCGTCACCAGGGGCAGGGCTTCACGCACCGCTTGCTTGCCCGTGACAATATCCCAGGGGTCTCCCTCACAGGGAACTGCCGCTGCCACCAGCTTGGCACAGTCGATGCTGGATCCCCCACCGATGGCAAGGATAAAGTCCACTCCCCGTTCGCGACACAGGGAAACCCCCTTTTTCACGGTTTCCAGGCGGGGATTGGGTTCCACGCCGGCGAGTTCCACGACTTCGACTCCCTTTTCCTGAAGGGCAGGAACAATCTCTTCATAGATTCCGTTCTTCTTAATACTTCCTCCCCCATAGACCACTAAGACATGGTCCCCAAGAGGAGATACCTCCTCCACAAAAGCCTTTGCCTGCTCACCAAACAAAATCTTTGTGGGCACATAAAAGATAAAATCTTTCATCCGAGCCTCCTTGTTTCTTCACATTTCATAACGTTATACTCTTACCCCACTTTTCTGCTCTTGAAAAACCGTTTTCTGCCTTTCTCCCGGGGAGCAAAATTGCGAAGTTTTAATTTTTTATGGTAGGATAGGGCGTATTCATTCAACCAATATAAATTTGAATGCATAGGCTCAAATGTTTCTACCGCACGCCAAAGTTGCGACTATTGGAAGAATTCATTCCCCTTTTGTCGATGTTCCGAACTCCTTAAGAGGCTGTTCGAATCCTTCCCGGTAGCTTTTCTGCCTAAACGGAAACTTACTTAATGGGAGGGACTCATGAAAAATTGGTGTAAAAGAATGGTTGCGGTGCTCTTCGCTCTCGTATTCCTCGCAGCTTGCGGACAGGGTACCGACACCGAACAGGGAAAAGAAGGGGAAGCAAAGAAATTCGATATTAAGGATAAGGACTTTAAGGTCGGCTTTATCTTCCTTCATGATGAAAATTCGACGTATGATAAAAACTTTATCGATGCCGCAAATGCCGCAAAAAAGAAACTGGGGCTCAGTGATGAACAGGTGGTCTTCAAGACCAACATCCCCGAGACCAGCGAATGCTACGAGGCTGCAGCGGATTTGGCGGATCGTGGTTGTGATGTGATTTTTGCAGATTCCTTTGGTCATGAGCAGTATGTGGCCCAGGCCGCAAAGGAATTCCCCCAAGTGCAGTTTTGCCATGCAACGGGAACCACCGCTCACACCGCAAAACTTTCCAACCTTCACAATGCCTTCGCTTCCATCTATCAGGGGCGCTACCTTTCGGGAGTGGCTGCCGGACTGAAGATGAACGAGATGATTCAGAAGGGAACCATTAAGGCGAACGAGGCGAAGATGGGCTATGTCGGTGCCTATACCTATGCGGAAGTCATCTCCGGTTACACGGCCTTCTACCTAGGTGCGAAATCTGTCTGCCCCAGTGTGACGATGGACGTGCAGTTTACGGGAACCTGGTACAACGAAACCGCGGAAAAAGAAGCCGCAAACATGCTGATCCAAAACGGCGCCAAGCTGATCTCTCAGCAGGCCGACTCCATGGGAGCCCCCACCGCCTGTGAACAGGCAGGAGTCCCCAACGTTGCCTACAACGGAAGCACCAAGGAGGCTTGCCCCAAAACCTACATCACGGCATGCCGCATCAACTGGGAGCCCTATTTTGAATACATGATTCAATGCATGGTAAAGGGAGAAACCATTAAAACCGACTGGTGCACAGGATTTGATACGGGAGCGGTGGAGATGGCAGAACTGAATACCGATGTAGCAGCCAAGGGAACCCAGGAAAAAATGGATGAGGTGGTAAGCAAGCTCAAGGACAACTCCTTAAAGGTCTTCGATACCAAAACCTTCACGGTGAAGGGAAAAGAGCTTACTTCTTATAAGGCGGACGTCAACACCGATCCAAAATATGAGAAGGACACCGAGGCCATCTCCGATGGCTACTTCCACGAATCGGAGTATCGATCGGCCCCCTACTTCGACTTGCGAATCGATGGAATCACCACATTAAATGAAAAGAAGTAACGACTTGCTGCCGGCTTTGCCGGCAGCTTTTCCGCTTTTATGGCTTTCGAAAGGGTCATGGTTCTAGAAAGGAGTCAACATGGAAAGAACGCAAAAAGAGGGAACTCCCCCACCTGCCTTGGAACTGTCCCACATTTCCAAGAGCTTTGGCGAAGTCAAAGCCAACCGGGATATCTCCCTTACCGTTCATCGCGGAGAAATCCTATCCATCTTGGGAGAAAATGGTTCCGGAAAATCCACGCTGATGAATATCATCGCGGGCATCTACACCCCGGATCAGGGAAGCATTGCGATCGATGGGGAGAAAGCCGAGATCCACTCCCCCAAAGATGCCTACCGCTACCGGATAGGCATGATCCATCAGCATTATAAACTGGTGGATGTGTTCACGGCGACGGAAAACATCATCCTCGGTCTGAAGGATCGGGGGGGATATCGAATCAGGCAATCGGAGGATGCCATCCGGGAGATCTGTTCCCAATACGGCTTCCGCTTGGATCCCAAGAAAAAGATCTATCAGATGTCGGTTTCCGAAAAGCAGATGGTGGAGATTATCAAGGTTCTCTACCGCGGATCGGAACTGTTGATCCTGGATGAACCCACGGCCGTCCTGACCCCCCAGGAGATCGACAACCTCTTCCAGGTGCTTCGAAGAATGCGGGAAGATGGGAAGGCCATCATCATCATCACCCACAAGCTCAATGAGGTAATGGAAATCTCCGACCGGGTCAGCGTGCTTCACAAGGGAAAGCTGGTCGCCACCGTGGAAACCAAAAATACCGATGAGAAACAGCTCACGGAGATGATGGTGGGTCATCCCATGGATCTGGCCATCCGTCGGCCAAAAACAGACTTCCGGCAGTGTCGCCTCCGGGTGGACCACCTGGACCTGACAGACCCACAGGGGCTCCCCCTCCTTCATGACATCTCTTTCCAGGTCTATGCCGGAGAGATTCTGGGCATTGCCGGTATTTCGGGCAGCGGTCAGAAGGAGCTGCTGGAGACCATCGCCGGCTTAAATCATGCCAGCCACGGTCAGGTCACCTATCTGAATCCCGGGGACGGCCGAGAAAAAAATCTGCTGGATCTCACCCCGGATCGCATTCGGGAATTGGGGGTCCGGCTCTCCTTTGTGCCGGAAGACCGCCTGGGCATGGGTCTCGTGGGAAACATGAATCTGACCGATAACATGCTCTTGCGGAGCTTTGATCAGGGCCACCAGCTCGTTCTCAATCGAAAGAAACCGAAGGCGCTGGCCGAGGACCTGGTGGAACGCCTCCATATCGTGACTCCCGACGTAAACACCCCCCTCCGCCGCCTTTCCGGAGGCAATGTGCAGAAGGTCCTGGTCGGTCGGGAGATGGCAGCCTCCCCCTCCCTGCTAATGGTCGCCTACCCCGTCCGGGGACTGGACATCAACTCCTCCTATCAGATCTACGACCTGCTCAATGAGGAGAAGAAAAAGGGCGTTGCCATCATCTATGTCGGGGAAGATTTGGATGTGATGCTTTCCCTCTGCGACCGCATCCTTGTCATGGCCCAGGGACAGGTCACCGGCCTCGTCAATGCGGATGAAAGCGAAAAGGAAGAATTAGGTTTGTTGATGACCCAGGCGGGGCAGTATGTCCGCCGCACGGGAAACAGAAAGGAGAATGCGTAAAATGAAAAAACTCCTGGATTCCTTTTATGTTGTAAAGCGGGACGAGCTCCCCTGGTACCGGGCATGGGCCATCCGTCTGCTTGCCATCCTCCTCGCCCTGCTCGTCTTTGGGCTCGTTACCGTAACCCTCACCGGCATCAACCCGCTCAAGGTATACGGGACCATGGTGGATGGGGCCATCGGCACGGGGCGAAGACTGTGGGGCCTCTTACAAAATGTGGCCATGCTCCTCTGCGTCTCTGTGGCCCTGACTCCCGCCTTCCGCATGAAGTTCTGGAATATCGGCGGAGAGGGGCAGATTCTCGTGGGAGGGTTGGCCACGGCCTCGTGCATGATCCTGTTCACGGGAAAGCTTCCCGATGCCCTGCTTCTTCCCCTGATGCTTGTTACCGCCCTCTTCTTTGGGGCTCTCTGGGCCGCCATTCCCGCTGTCTGCAAGGCCCGTTGGAACACCAATGAAACCTTATTCACGCTCATGATGAACTACGTGGCCATTCAGCTGGTCTCCTTTTTCACCCTGGAATGGTCCGTCCCCAAGGGGTCCGGCCAGATCGGGGTCATCAACCAGAGCACCCAAATCGGCTGGCTCCCCCGCCTCTTTGGCAACCAATACCTCATCAATGTTCTCATTGTTTTGGGTCTCACCCTCTTCATGTACTTCTACCTTCGCTACACCAAGCACGGCTATGAGATTGCCGTCGTGGGAGAGAGCAAGGAGACCGCACGCTACATCGGTCTACGGGTTCCCAAGGTCATGATCCGGACCCTGATCCTCTCCGGTGCCCTCTGCGGCCTGGCGGGCTTCCTCCTGGTCGCCGGAGCGGACCACACCATCTCTGCCAACACGGCAGGTGGCAGAGGCTTTACGGCCATCATGGTGAGCTGGTTGGCAAAGTTCAACACCCTCTACATGATCCTCACCTCCTTCCTCCTCATCTTCATGGAAAAGGGAGCGATGGAAATTTCTACCATCTACGGACTCAATGATGCCTTTGCCCAGATTCTTACCGGCATTGTCATCTTCTTTATCATCGGCAGTGAATTTTTCATTCGCTATCAAATCCACCACATCAAAAAAGAGAAAGGAGCACAAAAATGATTCAAGCCTTTTTACACCGGGCCATCATTCAGGGAATTCCCCTGCTTTATGGATCTGTTGGGGAGATGATCACGGAAAAATCGGGCCATTTAAATCTGGGCATCCCCGGGATCATGTATGTCGGTGCCATTTCGGGGGTGATCGGTGCCTTCCTGTATGAGCAGCAGGTTCCCGCCGACCAGATCAACGGTTTTCTTGCCGTCCTCATTCCCTTTGCCTGTGCGGTCCTTGCTTCTCTGTTAATGGGACTCCTCTTCAGCTTTCTGACGGTCACCCTTCATGCCAATCAGAACGTCACCGGCCTCGCGATGACCACCTTTGGCACGGGGCTGGGCAACTTCTTCGGAGGGTCACTCATCAAATTGGCGGGCAGTGACATGCCCTCCATTGCCCTGACCACCACCAGCGGTTACTTCCGCAAGCCCCTTTTGTTTGCCGATCATCCCAATTTCCTCGGTGGCATCTTCTCCATGAGTTTCATGACCTACCTGGCCATTCTCATCGCCATCCTAGCCTCCCTGGTTCTCTATCGGACCCGTGTGGGGCTTCATCTTCGCGCGGTCGGAGAAGATCCCTCCACGGCAGATGCCGCCGGCATCAACGTGAATCGGTATCGCTATTTTGCCACCTGTGTGGGCGCTGTCATCGCCGGTTTAGGTGGCCTCTACTACATCATGGACTACGCCTTCGGCGTCTGGTCCAACAATGGCTTCGGCGATCGCGGTTGGCTTTCCATCGCCCTGGTCATCTTCTGTGTTTGGCGCCCCTCCTGGGCCATCCCCGGATCCATCCTCTTTGGTGGTCTCTTCATCATCTACAACTACATTCCCGATATCTCCATCAGCCAGCAGGAGCTGATCAAGATGCTTCCCTACCTGGTCACGATTCTCGTTTTGATCGTAACCAGCATGCGGAGCAAGCATGAAAACCAACCCCCAAAGGGCCTTGGGGAAGGCTACTTCCGAGAGGAACGATAGCCCACGCATTCCATCCCCCTTCCTGGAAGTCAAATCCAGGAAGGGGCTTTTTTTCTCCCCCACTCGTGATAAAAAGAGCAACCCACTTCGCTTGGCGAAATATGCCAAGGCTTTTTCGCCCGTGCCAAGGATTTTCTCCCGGCGATCTAAAGAGTGCGGACA
>CALAJY010000017.1 GCA_937923265.1 uncultured Tissierellia bacterium | reverse complement strand
ATGGAGTCCCCCGAGGAAATCACGAAGGAAGCCGCTAAATTTCCACGATAGATCCGATTAATTTCTTCCAGGCTTGCCTTGATGCGCTGCTGGTCCCTTTTTCGATGTTTTGAAATACTCGATTTTTTTAAATCTCCAAGAATGGCTAGATAACGCACGTTCTTCTCTCCTTTAATGCATCTTTAAACGCATTAATACGGCATATGCTATTGTAACAGCATAAAATCTCTTCTTAGCCCTTTAGTCCTCGGGACTGACGATCCATGTCCTCCACGACGATATCAAAAATTTCTCCGAGAGAGGCACAGTACTCCAGCA
Organism: uncultured Tissierellia bacterium; assembly: GCA_937923265.1. Classification (GTDB taxonomy): domain Bacteria; phylum Bacillota; class Clostridia; order Tissierellales; family Peptoniphilaceae; genus CALAJY01. The sequence continues at coordinate 52,310 of CALAJY010000017.1, read as the reverse complement.
CCTCCCAGGGACGATTCGTGTGGAAGTGAATCTTGATTAGATTCTCATCTCCTACCGCAAGCAGGCAGTCTCCTTCAAAATGGCTCCGAAAATACTCATTGATCGCATCTTCGGAAAGATTTTCTCCTTCGATTAACAACTGGGTATCATAACGAAATTCAATCATTCTATCCTTCTTTCTAATTCCTGGTTATTAGCGATAAAACCTCTGATTTATGGATGGTGTCGTTTCCAAAGAATCCTTCTTCCCCTTCGATAGCGAAAGCGAATTCCGCGATTGACAATAAAGAAAGCTTCCACAAAGAGAATCCCCAAGGCAATACCACAGGCCGTGATTACGGTTTGCTCCGCATACATCGATGCCGTTGGATGGTCTCCCGAGATAAAGGCAATGGTGGCACGGTAGACGAGCAATCCCGGAACGAGCGGATACAGGGAGGGGGTTTGCATGATGGTCACCGGAGCTTTAAAAATGCGTGCGCCAATCTGCGCTCCCATGGCGGTACAGGTCGTTGAGATGACCGTCGAGAAAAAAAGATCAATGTGGAAATCCATACAGATGCAGTAGACAAACCAGCAGACGCCTCCGAGAAACCCATTGAAGAAAACCAAGGGGCCGCGAAGGCCAAAAATATAGGAGACCGTGCTGACCGCGTAGATCGAACCAATCACGGTCCACATTATATCCGCCCAAGGAAGGGCAGAAAATCCTCTCATCACTTCTCCCATCATACGGCACTCACCCCCGTCAACATCAGAGCAAAAGCGGCCCCGACAGCTAAGGCCAGGGCGGTGGTTAGGGCGGATAGCAGGTTTGCCGCACCCGTCAGATAATCCCCGTTCATGACATCCCGAATCCCGTTGGTTAAGTTGGTACCGGGGAACAGCAACATGAGAGCTCCACCGATCATCGCTTGAATCTTCAGGCTCGGGACAAAGCGGCTGGCGATGCACACAAAAAGTGCAGCGAGGAACGCCTTTAGGAAAGTGGGAACAAAGCCTCCCAAATTCCGTTTTCGGATAAAATAATCCGCCAGGTTGATCAACGGTCCTGAGAGTGCTGCGAAGATCGATTCATAAATGCCGCCCCCGACCATCATACAAAAACCCGAGGTACAGATCATGTTTAAAAGGATATCGTGGGTGTTTTCCTTACGGGTAAACTGAATCAGCTCATTAAGCTGCTGGTTGGCTTGATCGACATCAATTTCATGGTTTGCCAGCGCGCGCGAAATGGAGTTTACCTCCTGAATCATATTGAGATTGACCCCCCTCACTTTGATGCGCTTCGAAACGGAGAGATACTCCCCGTTCTTCAGCTGTAAGCTCACAAAGAGGGCGGTCAAGGTTGAGATCACGTCAAAGCTCTCATGGTCGGAAAGATTGAGAATTCTCTCCACCGTATCTTCCACGCGAAAGGTCTCTGCCCCGCTTTGCAGCAAGAGCTTTCCGGCAATTAAGGCAACATCCAGGATTTTTCGTTCCTGTCTGCTTAAGATATTGGAGCTTGTCGTGATGATATTCTCTGTGTTGTCCATCAGTCCAACCTCCTATCTTTCTCGTGATCTGATAGAAATATAATAACATAAGTACATGTAAAATTTATCAGATGTCTGTGTAAAAATATTTGCAATTCCCATCGACCCGTTGTATAATCTAAACATCGTTTTTCTTGCGGGTATGGCGGAACTGGCAGACGCGTATGATTCAGGTTCATATCGGAGCAATTCGGTGGAGGTTCGAGTCCTCTTACCCGCACTGTCCAAGCGTAAGCTTGGACATTTTTGTTGCTTCATTTTATAAAAAAGAGCTCGGATTCCTGAGAATCCGAGCTCTTTTTTACGTTCGCGGTACTTACTGAATGTAATTCAAAGTTACCGATTTGAACTGTTCCATGATCTTGCTGGGATCGCCCTGCTCTGCTTCCGGCAAGGAGAAATTGATATCCGGAATCTTTTTGGTGATTCCATCTTTGTTATCAATCATATCCTGGTAGATCTTCTTATAGTCGTCTTCTTTAAAGGTCTTGAAGCGAGAGAAGTCATCGGACAGCTGAAGTCCTTTTTCCTTAATGGTGAAGATCAAGCTGTCTCCCCCTTTGAAGCTGCCGTCATTGATGGATTTGCAGACATCATAAACCGCGGTGGAGAGGTTCTTCATGGCAGAAGTCACGATCTCTTTTCCGAGGTCTCCCTGGTCCCCATCGACACCAATCATGAACTTATTGTTCTCCTGAGCAGCCTTCAGAATGGAAGCATAGATGCCACCACCGCAGCCAAAGATCATCTCCGTCCCCTTCTTATACCAGGTAGCGGCCATGGTCTGAATTTCTGGGCTGGCGGTGAACTTGCCCGTGTAGTTGTAGTTGATGTTTACTTTCTCATTCAGCTGTTCTGCCGCATAATTTGCACCGGCAATGAAGCCGAATCCATAACGGATAACCGCGGGAACAGCAACGCCACCCATAAATCCCAGGTTCTTATAGCCGTCCTTTACGGCAGCATATCCGGCCAAGAAACCGGATTCCTGTTCTTTAAACAATACCGAGACCGTATTTTTTTGAATGTCCTTTTCCTTTACCGGATTTCCCTTGTCATCCATTTTTCCTTCCACAACGGTCTTGGGCTCAAAGTCAACCGCAATGAACTTCACATCCGGATGCTTTTTTTGCGCATTGCCCACGGCAAGCTCGAACAAAAAGCCCGGTGTTACAACGATCTTTGCTCCACGCTTGATGGCCTGCTCAATCGCCTGTTCATAGTTCTGGTCACCTTCTCCGGCGGGCTTTAAGTACTTCGCCTCTACCCCAATCTCTTTGCCGAACTTCTTCAAGCCCTCAAAGGAATTCTGGTTGAAAGACTTATCATCGATGGTTCCCAAGTCGGTAATCAAGAACAAAGAATTTTCGCCCAGTTCGGTCTTGCCTTTCGTTGCATCCTCTTTCTTGTCCCCGGAGGCCTCTTTGCTGTCCTCTTGGGATGCTTGGCTGTTCGCCTTGTCAGCTTCGGATGAAGCCTTGTCGCCCTTCTTATCAGAGCTGCCACAAGCAGCCAGGCCTAGGACCATAACGAAGGCCAATAAAAGAGCAAAAAATCGTTTTGCGAATTTCATTCCATACCCTCCTTTAATTTTTACAGAGTACTCTCTGTATTCGGATAAATTATAGCACATTCTGAATGATTGCTTTCAATGAAAAAGAGACCCGGCATCGCCGAGTCCCTTGATATATCCACCGATTTCCCTTACCGCATTCCCTTATCAAAGGGCTTTCCTTCGGCAGCCGGTGCCTGTGACTTTTTGCTGGTGAGGAAAAGAGCGAAGATGGTAATCACATAGGGCATAATCTGGTAAACAAACTGAGGAATTCCCAGCTGCGCCAGAAAATCAATCCCCGTATAAGCGGCGGAAATCGTCTTGAGCAGGCCAAAGAAGAAGGCTGCGAGTGCAATATAGCGCGGTTTCCACTGGCCGAAGATCAATACCGCAATGGCCAGGAATCCATATCCGGAGACGGTTCCGTTAAATTCCGTGGAAATCGGAAGAATATAGGCCAATCCTCCCAGACCGCCCAGTGCTCCCGAAATCAAAACTCCCGCCCAACGAATTTTGGGAACGGAAATTCCGGCTGCATCGGTGGCCTGGGGAAACTCTCCGGCAGAACGAAGACGAAGGCCAAAGCGCGTCTTGTAAAGAACAAACGAGGACAGGAAGAGAATGGCAATTCCCAGGAACGTCGTGATATAGGCATCCTGGAAGAATATGGGTCCGATAAAAGGAATCTTACTCAACAGGGGAACCTGATCAATTTTGTAATCCCCGGCAAAGGTGATCTGTTGGATGCCCACAAGAGAGCGCGCCACGAAGATCGAAAAGGCGCCGGCAAACATGTTGAGGGCGGTCCCGGAGATAATCTGGTCGGCAAACATGTTGATGGATGCAAACGCATGAAAGACGGAATAGAGAATTCCACAGGCGATCGAGAGGAGAATCGCGATCATAAGAGCCATCTTGGGATTAAAGCTCTCCGATTCACTGGCGAAATGGAGAAAGATTGTCCCCGCAAAAGCTCCCATGACCATGATTCCTTCCAAACCGATATTGACGACACCGCTGCGTTCGGAAAACATCGCCGCCAAAGCGACCACGAGTAATGGGATACTAAATAAAAGCATCTGCTGTGCAATAAAAATAAATAGGTTCATCGCTTACTCCTCTCCCGGATTCGTAGATTCCGCGGACTCCCCTTTTGGGCTCTTCGACGTCTTCCTTCTTTTCTCCGACCGATTCAACAGACGGCGGAAGAGGACGGACAGGGCAGAGACCCAAAGAATGAAGGATATGATCATGGTGATCAGCTCCGGTGCATAGCCCAGGGTCTGAATCTCCTGGCCCCCCAGCTTCATGAAGGCAATAAAGAAGGAGGAGAAGAAGATGCCGATGGGTTCATTGAGTCCCAGCAGGGAAACCGCGATGCCATCAAATCCTTCCTGCGGTAGTACCTCTTGCACGGTCATGTGGTTTCCCGCTCCGGAAAGATAGAGCATGCTTCCCCCAATGGCAGCGAGAGCGCCCGCAATCGCCATCGATAAGATAATGCTGCGGTTCTCATTGATTCCCGCATACTGTGCGGCGTGTCGATTCAAGCCAACCCCCTGTAATTCAAAGCCAAAGGTTGTCTTCTTCAGAAGAACATGCAGGAGGATAACGAGAAGAATGCCGATAAAGATGCTGCCATTGGCAATTGTTCCCGGGAAGAGAACATCGATTCCCATCTTGGGAATGGCAGGAACGATCGATATGGTATTGTTCTTCATCTGACTGTAGATTCCGAATCGCTTAATAAAGTCATTGACGATATACATGGTGATGTAGTTCAGCATGATACAAGTGATCACTTCATTCACGTTCCGGTATGCCTTTAAAACGCCCACCAAGGCCGCCAACAGGGCTCCTGCAAATGCGGAGATCAATATCGCTAACGGCCAGAGCACATAGGCGGGAACCGAGCCCTGCAGCTTGGCACAGAAGAGAATGGTAATAAAGCCGCCCATCATAAACTGTCCCGAGGCACCAATGTTAAAGAGGCCGGTTTTATACGCAAAGCCGACGGAAAGACCACAGAGAAGCAGAGGCATCATGTGATAGAAGAGGTCCCCCACCCCACTCAATCCTCGTGTAGCTGGCCAGAAGAAAAACTCGGGAATCGCCATCCCCGCCATCTCCGGGTTTGTCAGGGCGATGATCGCAACCCCGACAATGAGACCAATCACAATGGCAATGAGGGAAGGCGCCGCTTTGCGAAAGCCATTACTGAATCGATTTTTCATGGTGACTTACCTCCATCTTTTTCGCCCCTGACATATAGAGACCCAGTTCCCTTTCATCCGTCTCATGGGGATTCAGCTCCGCCACGAGCCGGCCTTCGTGAATCACCAGAATGCGATCGGAAATTCCCAGAACTTCACTCAGCTCAAAAGAAATCAATAATACGGCCTTTCCCCGGTTTCTCTGTTCGATGATTTGCCGGTGAATATATTCGATGGCACCGACATCCAATCCCCGGGTTGGCTGTACGGCAATGAGCAGGTTATGGTCTCTCTCAAACTCTCTTGCCACTATCGCCTTCTGTTGATTCCCTCCGGACATGGAACGAACAATGGTATCATTTCCCTGTCCCGAACGGACATCATATTGCTCAATAAGATGCGAGGAGTATTCTCTGACCTTCTGCTTCTGGATAAAACCGCCCTTTTGGAAATCCTCCATAAAGTAGGTCTGCAAGTTCAAGTTCTGTGCGAGATTGATATCCAGGATCAGCCCGTGCTTCTGTCGATCTTCCGGAATGTGGCTCATGCCATGGGTGTTGCGATAGCGAATCGACTTTGTGGAAATATCCGTACCGTTTAAGTAAATCTGTCCGCTGACGTTCTCGATTAAGCCTGTCAAGGCATAGACCAACTCAGACTGCCCATTGCCATCGATGCCGGCAACACAGACAATTTCCCCTTCCTGCACATCAAAGTCAATATGGTGGAGGGCCTTTTGTCCCTCCTTGGGATTCTCCAGGGATAAATCGCGAACCTGAAGAACGGGTTGCCCCAGCTTAGGCTGCCCGAGATCAAAATGCAGGTTTACCTTCCTGCCCACCATTTTTTCACTCATCTCTTCAATGCTGAGGCTGTCCACGGGTGCCGTATCAATGAGTTTTCCCTTTCGAAGGATGGCACAGGTATCTGCGACTTCCTTGATTTCATTGAGCTTATGGGTGATGAAAATAATGGATTTGCCCTCAATAACGAGTTGCTTCATAATTTCCATCAACTCATCAATTTCCTGGGGCGTTAAAACGGCGGTGGGCTCGTCGAAAATCAGGATGTCATTGTTTCGATATAGCATCTTAAGAATTTCGACACGTTGCTGCATTCCCACCGTAATGTCTTGAATCAAGGCATCGGGATCAATCTGAAAATGGTAGCGCTGAGAGAGCTCTAGCACCCTTTTCCGGGCATCCCCCATGGAAAGAACGCCCATCTTGGTCGTCTCCGCTCCCAGAATTACATTTTCCAAAACCGTAAAATTTTGCACCAGCTTAAAGTGCTGGTGCACCATCCCGATGCCGTAGCGAGTGGCCTCATTAGGATCATTGATCACAACCTTTTTGCCATTGACGTAGATTTCTCCTTCATCGGGTTCATAAAGGCCAAAAAGAATTGACATCAAAGTGGACTTACCGGCTCCGTTTTCCCCTAACAGCGCAAGTATCTCCCCCTTATGCAGGGTAATGGAAATGTGGTCATTTGCCAAAATCCCGGGAAAGTACTTGGTGATATTTCGCATTTCAATCACTTCATTTGACATCGCTGTCCTCCTCTGTCTGTTCTCATAGAGAACCTTACCTACTTAGCTTTCAGTATAGCAGAATCGGACCTTCTCTACCTATTTTTCCGGAATCGGCAAACGAAGGCAGTAGCGGGAGACCTTTCCGGATCGCAAAAAAAAAACATCCGTTGCGGGGGCAACGGATGCGGGTATTAAATATTTGGAACCAATAGGGGTTGACCGGGTTGTAAGGTCGCTTGGTCCAAATGATTTAATCGATAGATTTGACGAACAATGACTCTGGTATCTTCATTCTTCTGTTTTGCGATTGGTTCCGCCAGTTTCCACACGGTATCCCCACTCTGCACATATATTTTTTGGTAGTCCGGGGTATCCTGGCCATAGGCATAGGAAGCAGGAAGGCAACGGAAGACCAATTGCATCATCAAAAAGCATAAAAGGGTGAGTAAGCTTAGAAAAGCCAAAAATCTTTTTTTATTGACAACGACAGTCCTTTTCATGGCAATCTCCTTCTTCGAACATTTGTTCTTGATGGTTCTATTGTATGAGAACAAATGTTCGGTGTCAAGAGATTTATTGAATTTTTTCAAGTGCCAACATGCAGGCCAATTTTGCCTGCTCGTAAACCATGCCTCCCTGATAGTAGACGATGTAGGGAGCCCGCAAGGGGCCATCCGCGCTTACTTCAATGGAGGAACCATCGATAAATCCTCCGGATGCCATGACCACTTGATCGTCATATCCCGGCATGTCCCAGGGATAGGGCACCACTTCACTGCCGACCGATGCTGCCTGTTGCACTCCGCGGCAGAAGGCCACAACTTTATCGGCATCGTTTAATTGAATGGCCTCCACGATATCGCTTCGAGGATCGGTGCTCTTGGGCACGCAGGAATAGCCTTGCTGCTCAAAGACCTTCGCAAAGAGCAGGGCGCCCTTCATGGCCTCCACCGTAATATGGGGCGCCATGAAAAAGCCTTGCAGCGTGGTTCGTGTTGTTCCAAAGGTGAGGCCGGTATCCTTTCCCAGCCCCGGAGCGGTCAGGTGATTCATGCACCGTTCGACCAGTTCTTTCCTTCCCGCAATGTAACCTCCGGAAACCGCAATTCCCCCTCCCGGATTTTTGATCAGGGAGCCGGCGATGATGTCCGCCCCAACCTCAATGGGCTCTCGCTCTTGGGTGAATTCCCCATAGCAGTTATCGACCATGACAATGGTTGTCGGAGAAAGCTCATGGATGAGTTGAATGGCCTCCTCCAGTTCTTCGATGGTAAAAGCCCGACGATTCGTGTAGCCCGTGGACCGCTGCAGTTCGACGAGTTTCACGGAATGGGTGGTCAAAAATTTACGGATTGCCTCGAGATCCATGCTCCCATCTTCTTTTAGCTCGGCATGTTCATAGATGATCCCGTCTTCCAGGAGGGTGCCCAGCTCTTTCCCACGGATGCCGATGACCTCCTGCAGGGTGTCGTAGGGATGACCCGTGGCGGCATAAAAGAGGTCTCCCTTTTTGAGCAGGGAGAAAAGCACCGTGGATAGCGCATGGGTTCCGGAAGCAATGGAGGGCCGAACCACACAATCCTCCGCTTGGAACACGTCGCGAAAAATCGCTTCCGTTTTTTCTCTCCCCAGGTCTCCATAGCCATATCCCGTTGCGGAAAAAAAGTCCGCTTGCGTGAGCTCGTTCTTTTGAAAAGATCGTAGCACCTTTAACTGATTATATTCCCGCAGGCCTTGCAACTCTTCGAAGCGGTCCTGCAAGGTGATCTCTGCATCTTGTATGCTGCGAAGGGTATTCTCTGAAATATGAAATTCCCTCGCATACATCTCTGATAACTTCTCTAACATGTTCCCTCGTTTCCCTTCTGCAAAAAATTTTGAATTTTCGAGTGAAGCTGCTCCTGAATCTCTTGGGTTGTCAGACTCTCCACATTATAAAAGTGATTCTTCGGATCCTTATGGAACCAGGTGAGCTGGCGCTTGGCGTAGTTTCGTGAGTGCTTCTGGATGAGTCGCACCATCTCCTGCTTCGTGACCCACCCGCGGAGCAACCAGACCACCTCCCGATAGCCAATCGCCTTGCTTGCCTGGGAAGAGGGCGGAAGCTTTCCGCAACGAACAAGACCAAGAACCTCCTCGATGAGTCCCTGCCCTACCATCTTTTCCACACGCTCGTTCACCATCCGGTAGAGGCTCTCTCGGCTCCGCTCCAAAACAATGACAAAGGGAGCAAGATCAGGCGGAGAATTATAGGCCTTTTCTCTTTGGCTCATGGGCTGTCCGGTCTCATGAAGGACCTCTAGGGCACGTATGATCTTCTTGCGGTCTCCGGGATGAAGTGAGGCTGCTTTCCGGGGATCCCGTTTCTTTAATTTCTCGAGAAGTGCCTCCTCCCCATGGGTTTCCATCTCTCCCTCGAGCCGTTTTCGATAGGCCAGATTCTCCTCGGACTCCGCAAAACGAAATCCCTTTAAAACCGCATCCATATATAGGCCGGTTCCCCCGAGCAGAATGGGTAATTTCCCTCTTTCTTCGATTTCCCGAATGGTTTGATAGGCCAGCCTTTGATACTGCTCGACGGTAAATCGCTCCTCGGGATTCACGATGTCCAGCAGATGATGCGGGATTCCCTCCATCTCCTCCGGCATAATTTTTGCCGTCCCGATGTTTAGGCCCCGATAGACCTGCATGGAATCCATGGAGATGATCTCTCCCCCCCACTCCTTCGCAAGAGCGATTCCCAGAGCGCTTTTGCCAACGGCGGTGGGACCGGCAATCACGATGATCGGATGCCGTTTCATCATTTGATCCTCATAAACATCTTTTCGAGATCGGTCTCGGAAAGCGTAATCATGGTTGGTCTGCCGTGAGGACAGGTGAAGGGGTATTGGCATGCCGCTAAATCCCGTAACAGTCGATCCACCTCCGGCAGCGACAGGCGAGATCCCTTCTTTACCGACGCTTTACAGGCCTTCATGGCAATCCGATTACGGAGATCATCCGCATCCGCCAGGTCGGTAAAGTTTTCATCCAACAGGTCCGTAAATAATTGTTGGGGACGATCGGTTTGAAATAGGACGGGCACTTGCCGAAGCAAAAGAATTTCCGGACTCAGATAAGAAAAATCAAATCCCAGGTCCTTCAGCACCGTCTCCCGTCGTTCCAACCGATCGTTCTCCCATTCCGTGAGCGGAACTTCCACCGCGGGAGAAAGGCTCTGGGAAATGATGCAATGATGGTTCAGCTGCTTCATAAAGCGCTCATAATTGATTCGCTCATGGGCGGCATGCTGGTCCATGAAATAGGACTTGCCAATCTGCCGATCCTCAAGGATCAGATAGGTCAAAAAGAGGCAACCGATATAGGTCAATCGGCTGGGTTCCGGAAATCCATTCTCCCGTTTCGTTTCTTGGGAAAGAAAGGAGAGGTTCTCTTCCGAATCCCGGGTTCCTTCGGTTTCTGAGGCAGAAGATTGTTCCTCTTCCCTGTCCACGGGACCGAGCCGGTCCTCCTCACTCCTCCCCTCCTCCTTGATCTCTTCCCACTCAAAGGCCGACTCGTCCTTCATCGCCGGGTGGTCCGAGACAAGAGGGTCATGCGAAGGGGCTGTATTTTTTTTACCGGAGGGGGACTCTTCCACCGCCCAACGATAATTCTCCAGGAGCTTTTGATAGCTATCCTCGGTGGAAAGATCCCAGACATGGGTGCTTTTCGCCGAAGATTCTTCATGAACCGCATGAGGAATCTCCACTTGTCGAAAGAGCTGGTCACGAATCGTCTGACGAATCAATTGGTAAAGCTCCTCCCCCTGATGGAATTCGATGCGTCGCTTGTTGGGATGAATATTGATTTCAATGGAACCGGGGTCCGTTTCCACAAAGATTTGATAGGCGGGGAAACGGCCATTGGGAATGATGGACCGGTACACTTGCTCCACCGCATCCCGCAGCCCCTCATCATCCACACTTCGTCCATTCACAAACAGGAACTGCATCTGCCGGTTGCCCCGATAGAAGGTATTATCCCCAATCCGTCCTTCCACGGAGAAGTGTTCCGATTTCCCCTCAATGCTTCGCAAGGCATCGTAGTAGCTCGTCCCAAACAGGACCAAGAGGTTCTCATTTATGGTGTTTCTGCGATTTGTATAGAAGACCTGCCGACCGTCCTTGATGTAACGGAACGAAATCTTCGGATTTCCCACCGCAAAGCTGTACATAAGGGCGCTGATCCGAGCCCCCTCCGTGCTATCGCTTTTCAGAAATTTTTGGCGTGCCGGAACATTGAAAAACAGATCTTCCACCAGGATGGTCGTCCCCCGGGTCATGACCACGGGTTGTGAGGAAAGCAATTGATTATTCTCTAAATGAAGCTCCAGGCCTTGCTCCGCTTCCTCCACCTTGGACCGGGCGGTCACCTTACCGACCGCGACGATACTCGCCAAAGCCTCCCCGCGAAAGCCCAGAGAATGCAGGCGATAAAGGTCTTCAAACTCGTCGATTTTCGAGGTGGCATGGCGTTCAAAGGCGAGAGGAAAGTCTTCTTCGCTAATGCCCTTCCCATTATCGCTCACAGAAAGACTGGCCTTGCCTCCCTGCCGGATTTCCACACGAATTTCATCCGCTCCCGCATCAATGGAATTTTCCACGAGCTCCTTGATCACGGAAGCAGGACGCTCAATGACCTCCCCCGCCGCGATTTTTCGGATGGTATCTTCCGATAACTTTTTAATGGTCATTCTCTTCCTCCCGCCACTTTTGTGCTTCTGTCTGGAATTCGTTGAGACGTAACAGGGCCTCCATGGGACTCAACCGGTTAATTTCCAACTCCGACAGTTCCCGGAGAATACAATCTCTTTGAAAATCCTGAAAATTCGGCTGGGGCTCCGCCTGATCCGGCAGCCGGTCGAGAGCCGGTGTTTTGGTCTCCTTGCTCAGATGATCCAGAAGGAACTGTGCACGGTCCAGCACTTCCTTGGGAAGACCGCTCAATCGGGCCACTTCGATCCCGTAGGATTTATCCGCCTTTCCCTCCACTACCTTATGCAAAAAGAGTAGTTTTCCATCCCTTTCCTGGATATCCACCTTTCGGTTGGCAATGCTCGGCCATTTGTTTTCCAAGGAGGTCAGCTCATGATAGTGGGTCGCAAACAGCGTCTTTGCCTTCACCCGCTTCGCAAGATACTCCAACAACGCATAGGCGATGGAAAGCCCATCATCGGTGGAGGTCCCTCGTCCCACTTCATCCAAAATCAAAAAGCTGTTCTCACTGGCCTCGTCAAGAATTTCCGCCATCTCCTTCATCTCCACCATGAAGGTGGATTCTCCGCGGGAAAGATGGTCGGTCGCCCCAATCCTGGTAAAAATCTTATCGATGAGAGGAAGCTTGCAGCTTTTACAGGGAACAAAGGAGCCCATTTGTGCCATGATAATAATGAGGGCATTCTGTCGCATATAGGTCGACTTTCCCGCCATATTCGGCCCCGTAATGATCTGAATTCGATTGTTTTCCTCTCCGATGTGTAAGTCATTATCGATAAAGGGAGAGCTCATCCGACCTTCCACGACCGGATGCCTTCCTTGAATAATCTCAATGGGATCCCGCTCGATGAAGCAGGGCCTCACATATTGAAAATCGGAGGCATTCTGTCCAAAACAAACCAAGGCATCCAGATAGGCAAGCTCCTTTGCCGTCTCCTGAATGCGACCGGCATTTTTTGCAAGTTGATTGCGAATATCCTGAAACAGTTCGTATTCCATCTGCTCGATGCGTTGCGAGTCGCCGGTAATGCGAGCGGCTTCTTGCTCCAGTTTATCGGTGGTAAACCGCTCCGCATTTTTCAGGGTCTGTTTTCTTCGGTAGTCCCGGGGAACCTTATCCAAATTCGACTTTGTAATCTCAATAAAATAGCCCACATTCTTTCGAAAAACAACCCGTAAATTCTTGATGCCCGTCCGGTCTCGTTCCGCCTCCTCGTAGCGAACCAACTCCCGTTGTGCCCGGCTGCTTCCCGCTCTTACCCGGTCGAGCTCCTTGGAATAGCCTTCCCGGATCATGCCCCCCTCCGTGATGACAATGGGTGGGTCCTCCACAATCGCCGCTTGAATCAGGCTTGCCAAGTCGGTCAACGGGTCCAACCGGTCGACAAAGGCCGTGACCACCGGATCCTTGGTGGCCTTTAATTCCTGAATCAGCTCGGGAAGAGGCCGGAGGGAAAAAGAAAAGGATAAGAGATCGCGGGCATTCCCCCGCCCATAGGCAAACTTGGAGAGCAAACGCTCCAGGTCATAGACCTTGCCGAGGCTTTCCACACCTTCATTCGCTCGGGAAGATGCAAGTAGAAGTATTCGGTCATGTCTAAGCGGTGATTGATCTCCTCCCTGTTCATCAGGGGATGGCTGAGCCATTGCGCAATGAGACGAGATCCCATGGCCGTCTGTGCCCGATCCATCACAGCGAGAAGACTGTCCTTTGCACTGTGATCCAGGAGATTGTAGGATAATTCCAAATTTTCTCGCGTCGAGGCATTGAGCTGCATATAACGATACTCATCCACCCATTGTAACCGGTTGATATGAACAAGCGGTTCCTCCTGGTAGGCATAGACATAATCCAGAAGGTAGGCCGTCGCAAGCAGGGCCTGGAAATGGCCCTGCAATTTACGCCGCTCCCGAGGCCCCAAATATCGATCTACCGTATCCTCGAAGGCCTTCAACTCCCCTTCCTCGGGCTCTAAGCGTGTCACAAACACGCCGAACTGGCTCAGCTCATCGGGAATCCGTTCCGGGCTCAACCAGAGAAGTTCCGAGGGATGGATGGCTTCCAGCCGATCGAGGAGATTCTGGGGCCCCCTTCCCCGATCAAATTCCATCGCTTCCAATTCTCCCGTGGAAAGGTCGCAATAGCAAAGACCCGTTCGATGAGTCGAGGAATACACGGCGACCAGATAATTATTTTTTTTCTGATTCAGGTTCTCCCCATCCGTGAGGGTTCCCGGGGTAATGATCCGGGTGATTGCTCGTTTTACCAGGCCGACCGCTTCCTTGGGATCTTCCATTTGCTCCACAATGGCGACCTTATGCCCCTTGGCAACGAGTCTCGCCGCATAGCTGTCAATCACATGATGGGGAACCCCACACATGGGTGCCCGCTCTTCCAGCCCGCAGTCTCGCCCGGTTAAGGCGAGCTCCAGAATTCGCGATCCGACGATGGCATCGTCAAAGAACATCTCATAGAAGTCTCCGAGTCGGTAGAGGATCAGACAATCGGGATGCTGTTTTTTGATACTCACATAGTGTTGCATCATGGGAGAGAGCTTCTGCTCATCAATCTGTTCCCAAACCATGGAAAACTCCTTTCTTATTGCATTTCCGCAAATAGGGCAAAGGAATTACAGTCCTTGATGGTAACGTCAATAAACCGCCCAATTAATGCGGGTGTACCCGGAAAGTGAATCAGCTTATTTCGGCTATCCCTTCCCGACATCATTCCCGGTTCATTTTTGCTCACGGATTCCACCAGCACCCGCGCCTTGGTGCCAATCTGTTTCCGGTTCTCCTCGAGAAAGATGGGATAGAGGGTATCCAGCAGCTCCTGAAATCTTCGATTGGTTACTTGGGGAGCAACCTGGTCCTCCCGTTCCGCGGCACGCGTGCCCGGTCGTTTCGAATAGAGGAACGTAAAGGCGGCGTCAAAACGAACCCGGCGGCACAGGTCCAAGGTCGCCCGGTGGTCTTCTTCCTCTTCTCCCGGAAAGCCGACAATGATATCGGTCGTCAGGGAGATGTCAGGAATTGTTTCCCTTAGCTTTGCAGCGCGTTCCATGAATCGCTCCCTCGTATAATGTCGGTTCATCTCCTTTAACACGCGATCGGAGCCCGACTGCAGGGGCAGGTGGAAATGACGTTCAATTTTCGGATTCTCCGCCATGACCCGAATGAGGTCATCGGACAGGTCTTTGGGATGGGAGGACATAAAGCGAATCCGTTCGATTCCCTCCACCTCACAACAACGTTGCAGGAGGGCAGGAAAGTCGCCGTGATCCCCTCGATACGAATTGACATTCTGGCCCAAGAGCATGATCTCCTTGGTCCCCTGCCGTGCGATCTTATCCAGCTCCTGAAGAATATCCGCCTCTGTTCTGCTTTTCTCTCGCCCCCTGGCGTAAGGAACAATGCAATAGGAGCAGAAATTGTTACAGCCCGTCATAATATTCACATAGGCAAAGGATGTCTTTTGCCGCTCATATTCGTATCCCGTGTCCTCATAACTACCCACATCTAAAATGCGTTCGCCTGTCTGCCGATGTAAAGCAAGCAGCTGCGGTAATTTATCGATATTCTGCGTTCCAAAGACGATGTCCACCTGGGGATACTTCTCTCGAATCAGATCTCTGGCAGGACCGGTTTGCATCATGCAACCGGAAACCAGGAGCAAGCGCCCCTCTTTTTCCTTTTTCCAATGTTTTAAGGCACCGACCTGACCAAACACCTTGAGCTCTGCATTTTCACGGACCAGGCAGGTGTTCAAAAGAATCAGGTCCGCTTCCTCTCGGTCTTTTGCCGGTGAATAGCTAAGGCTCTCTAATAGAAACGCGATTCTCTCCGAATCGTGCTCATTCATCTGACAACCGTGGGTGATGATAAAATACTTCATAGGTCTCCTATCTAAATGGTTACTGCTGTTATTATAACGTATTCTATCGGGCTCTCCCAGAATTGGAGAAATCAAAAAGGAGAGCCCTTAGGCTCTCCTTCTATCCATCGATGAGTAATTTCTACTCCTGATCCTCTTGGGTTTCCTCAGAAGATTCTTCGGTGTTCTCTTCGTTCTCCACCGGGCTCTCTGCTACTTCCGGAGCTTCCTGCGTGTATTCTTCAACCTCGGGAGCGGCTTCTTCGCCGTTTTCCTCCGAAACGAGGTTTAATTGTGCCGCAATCAGATCGCCCAGGTTCGTACCGATCTCTCCGTTATCTTCGAAAGAAATCGTGGTCTGTTTCTTGCGCTCTCTGCGAGGCTGTTGTTTCTGTGGCTTAGACTGCTGGGGCTTTCTCTCGAAGCGAGAATCATCTCTCCGAGGACTGCTGCTTGCATGTTGTTCGCTTTCTTCGGCCTTCTCAGGCTCCTGCAAAGCACGGATGCTCAAAGCGATGCGTTGACGTTCCTGATCAATCTCTAAGATCTTCACCTGAATCTCATCGCCCACATTCAGCTCATCTGAAGGCTTTTCGACATGATGATTGGCAATCTGCGAAACATGAACAAGACCCTCTACGCCGTCTTTCAAACGAACAAAGGCACCAAAGTCAAGCAGGTTCACAACCTTACCGTCAACCACATCGCCGGCTTTATTGTTCTCCAAAAATACCTCAAAGGGCTTGGGAGTTAACTGTTTGAGTCCCAAAGAGATCCGGTTCCGATCGCGATTTGCTTTCAAAACCAAGGGATCCACTTCTTGGCCGATCTCCAAGACATCGGAGGGCTTGCCAATCCGCTGCCAGGAAATATCCGAAACGTGAATCAATCCATCCACGCCGCCTAAATCCACAAAGGCACCAAAGTCGGTCATGCGAACCACTTTTCCGTGAATCTGTTCACCGACAATGATCTTTTCCCAAACTTCGTCTAACTGTTCTTCCTTCACCGCCCGGCTGGAAAGAACTACCCGTCTCTTGCGTTCGTCAATCGAAATGATTTTGCAATCTAAGGTCTGGCCGATAAACTGCTTGAAGCTCTTTATATAGTACGTAGTGATTTGAGAAGCAGGAATAAATCCATTGATTCCCATCACATTAACAACGAGTCCGCCGCTGTTGTCTCCGGTAACCTTGGCTTGGACGGTCTCCTTGTTCTCGTACAGATCAACGAGTTTTTGCCAATTTTTCAGACCCTCGACTCGACGAGTGGAAAGTACGACATTGCCTTCCCCGTCATCCAGTTTGATAACGTAAACATCAATTTCGTCTCCTACATGAAATGCTTCATGGGGATTGGCAGCCTCTTCCTCAGACATCTCGTCCTTCTTGATAATTCCATCGGAGCGATAGCGAATATCAACATAGACCTCATCATCCTTAACCGACATGATTTGTCCCTTGACGATATCCTTGGGATAAATTTTGACCATGCTATCCTCAATTTGTTCCATGAAATCTTCTTTACTAAAATTGTCCATTCGTTTGACGACCTCCTCAATTAACCAGTCCGGAGTACTAGCACCGGCTGTAATTCCTATTGTATTAAACTTTTCATAGTTTTGTAAAGGTAAATCGCTAAATTGTTCGATTTTTATAGCGTTTTTCCCGTATTTCTTAGCAATTTGAAACAATTTTTCAGTATTGGAGGAATTTTTTCCCCCAATCACAATCATCAGCTCCACTTTTTGTGCCAATTCCTTGCAGGCTTCCTGGCGTTCCCGGGTTGCTTTACAGATGGTGGAACGAATCTCACTGTCCGGATATCGATCTTTCAGACGCTGACTCAAGCGCTCAAAAATCTCTTCCCGATTTGTGGTCTGAGAAACAATAAAAAGAGGCCCCTCCGCGGTAAAAGCATCCACGTCTTCTTGCGTGTGTAGAATACCGGTGTTCCCTCCAATCATGCTCTTCATGGCGATCACTTCCGGATGCTCCGGATCCCCGATGATCACGACCTGTCTTCCTTCCCCGCGTTTTTTCCGAGCTAATTTATAAATGCCTAAGAGCACGGGGCAGGTTCCGTCAAGCACCTGCACGCCTCGCTCCGCTAGCTTCTGCCGGTCCTCGCGAACCACTCCATGTGCGCGAAGAATGACCGTATCCCCTTCTTTGAGCTTGGAAAATTCGTCCACGGAATCTAAAATATGAATCCCCTCACTCTCCCTTTTTTCCACATACAAGGGATTATGAACGAGAGGACCATAGGAGTAGATCTTCCCGGTTTGTTTCTGTGCAATCGCCCTTTGGGCAAGTTGATCGATTTGGGAGACCCCAAAGCAAAATCCCGCCTTATCACTGATTAGAATGTACATGCTTCTCCTCCTGAAAGGCTTCGAGGGGCTCCTTTCGATCATAAATTCGATTAAAAACCTCACGAACGATTTCTTGACGCTGGGCCCTTCTTTGGGCTAATGGAAGCTTCTCGGGAACATAGAGTTCTTTGAAAATCACCCGAACGCTTCCTCGAAAATGGTAATGGGCATCGAGTTGCACGCATTGAATGGGAACCCCGGCTCGTTGTGCCAAGAGACCAATCCCCTCTTTCATGTTCCTGGGATCAATGCTTTTCACCCGCGTTCCTTCCGGAAAAATCGCCAGCTTTTTGTCTTCTTTTAACAAGGAAAGCATCTGTCGCATGGCATCGATATCATTGCTTTCCCGGTCTACAAATATCGTCCCCAGATGACGAAAAATGGCACTAAAAAGAAAAACATGATTCAGCTCTTCCTTTGCCACAAAATAGAGCCGATCCGGATAGGCACAGGCCAGACTCACGATATCAATAAGAGAAAGGTGGTTTGCACAGACCAGAAGAGGCGTTCCCGGTGATTTTTTTGGCCGGTTGACGATCTCATAGCGAAACGCAATTCGTAAGACCAAAGAAAAAAATAAAATCAAAAATCTATAAAGCATGGTTCTTCTCCCATTGATGGAGGATCCAATCCACCACTTCCCGCAGGCTCATTTCATCAGACTCTAAGAGGATGCTGTCCTCAGCCGGCTTCAGCGGAGACTCCTTTCGATGCGAATCATAGTCGTCTCGTTTCTTTAAGTTCTCCAAGATTTCCTGGTAGGTCTCCCGCGAAGTGTTTTTTTCATCGTGAAGTCTTCGTCTGGCCCGAACCTCGGGAGAGGCGGTCAGAAAAATCTTCAGGTCCGCATTCGGCAAAACGACCGTGCCGATGTCTCTTCCATCCAGGATGATATTCGATTTCTTGGCGATTTCCCGCTGCAGAGCCACCATCTGTTCCCGCACGGCACCATAGCTGGACACGGGAGACACCGCTCTGGTAATCTCGGGCGTCCGAATATAATCGTCCACCGCCTGACCGTTCACGTAGGTGTGATGATTCTTGACGGTGACTTCCAGCGTGGGCAGGGCATTCTTCACATCCCCTTCCCGGTTCACATCCACCTGCTCCTGTAAAAGTCCCCAGGTAATCGCCCGATACATCGCACCCGTGTCCAGGTATTCAAAATGGAGACGGTCCGCCAGCGCTTTTGCGACGGTGCTTTTTCCCGCCCCAGAAGGTCCATCGATGGCAATCGATTCGAATTTCATTCTTTTTCTCCTTCCCTGCGTATCGCTGCACTCTTTCCGGCAACATAGCCCGTGGAAAAAGCAATCTGTAAATTATAGCCCCCCGTGTAGGCATCAACATCCACCAGTTCCCCCACCACGTAAAGGCCCGGCATCTTCTTACATTCCATGGTCTTCGGATTTAACTCCTTGGTATCCAAACCACCCCTGGTTGTCACAGCCTGCGAAAAGGGGCCGGGAGCATCGATTTCCAGAGGAAAGTGCTTCAGTCCGAGGAGGAAGCGATCCTCCTCCTGTCGTGTCCACTGATGAAGCGGTTTGTGAGAATCCAGATTCATTTGCATCAGAAAAAAGGGAACCAGATTCTTGGGGAGAAAGGACTGACAAAGGGTTTTAACGGAACGGTTTGCACCTTCTTCTCGCTCTCGGATCAGCCGGTGCCTGAGCGATTCCGGAGTCAGTGCGGCCTTGAAGTCCAGGCTGAATTTTGGCTTTTTCCCCCATAAATTTGCCAACTTGGAAGACAGGGTGAGCACAACGGGACCGGATATTCCCTGGTCCGTGAACAGAAGGTCCCCAAATTCTCTCCATTCCCTTTTCCCGATTCTCGCCGCAAGAGCGATATTCTTTAAGGTTAGCCCGCGAAAAGCCCGATACCTTTCCTGCCTTGAGACAAAGGGCACCAGGGAGGGTACCGCTTCCTTCATGGAAAAGCCCTTTTCCTGCAAGAGATGATATCCATCTCCCGTGGAACCCGTGGATGGATAAGAAAATCCTCCCGTGGCCAAAATCAGGCGATGAAAGAATTGTCGTCTGCGCGCTCCCCCATCCCCTTGGAGAAGCAGATAGAAGCCTTCCCCTTCCGATCCCTTTTCATAAGAAAAATCACAAAGGGTCTCGTGATAAAAGCAGGAAACGCCCAGTTTTTTCAACTCTCTCTCGAAACACTTATTGATATCCGAGGCATGATCGGACACGGGAAAGACCCGTTGTCCCCGTTCTGTTTTTAAGGGACAGGCTCTTTCTTGGAAAAACCGCATCAGGGCCTGGTTGTCAAACTGCGTGAGGGCGGAGTAAAGAAATTTCGGATTGTGACCGATTCCCTGAAGAAATTCCGGAAAGGGGCGGGCATTGGTCACATTGCATCGTCCCTTTCCGGTGATGTAGATCTTTTTGCCCAATTTTTCGTTTTTTTCAAAACAGCTAACCCGGCAGCCTTCCTGAGCCGCTTGAACAGCAGCCATGGCTCCCGATGCACCCAGCCCAATGACAGCAACCTTCAATTCGTTCTTTTTTCCTTCTGAATTTTGCAATCCGAGCCTCGCTTTCCTGTTTCCAAAATTTTTTCCTCTTGCCTGGTGAGTCGCCGATACTGTCCAAGCTTTAAATTTTCAAGAGGAAGCTCGCCGAATCGAATGCGCTTGAGGCGCATGACGGGAAGAGAAAGGGACTGAAACATTCGACGAATCTCTCTCTTTTTTCCCTCATGAAGAATGACATGATAGCTGTGGGGATCCTTACCCGGTTTCACAGAATCCGCCCGATAGAACACGCCGTGGACCCGTAATCCCCCAACAAGCTTCTCCCTCTGTTCCTCGGTTAACCTGCCCGAAAGGGTCACCAGGTATTCCTTTTCCTGTTCATAGGAAGGATGCATGAGCCGCTGACAGAGGTCCCCATCATTGGTAAAAAGCAGTAGCCCCTCGGAGTCCACATCCAACCGACCACAGGCCAGAAGGCTCTCGTCTTCGGGAAGAAGGTCGAAAACAAAATGGGAGAAATTCGGATCGGATCGGCTCACCATATATCCCCTGGGCTTATTCAGCATATAAATCACTCGTTCTTTGGGGAGATGAAGGAGCTTTCCGTCCACTCGAACCTCGTCATGATCCTCCACCTGAACGGAGAGATCTTCAATCCTCTTCCCATTCACCGAAATTCGACCCTGCCGGATATATTCCTCACTTTTTCTGCGAGAAGCGAGACCGGAGCGTGCCAAAAACTTATTAATCCGCATTCCCATCCTCATCCTCCTGCTTGAGCTGATTCAACTTCTCCAAGATTTGATGGTGGGAAGGCAATTGGTCGAGACTTTCCAGTCCAAAACGTTCCAAAAATTTGGTGGAGGTGCGGTATAGAATGGGCTTACCGATTTGGTCCAGACGACCCGCTTCCTCGATCATGCCCTTTTCCAACAGGGTATCCACGGAGCTCGAGCTTTTCACGCCGCGAATGTCTTCGATTTGCATCCGGGTCACCGGCTGTTTATAGGCAATGATTGCCAGCGTTTCCATGGAGGAGCTGGTCAGGCGCTGGGCCTTTTTCTCCCCGACTAAGCGCTCCAAAAACGGACGGCATTCCTGTCTCGTTGTTAATTGGTATTCCTCGCCAAACTGCTTCAGCTCCAGTCCGCGCCCCTGCTCCCTGAATTCCTGCCGCATCTCAGCGAGCAGACCCTGAATTTCCTTCTTGGGAAGCTCCAAAACCTGAGCAATCGTCGAAATCTCCATGGGATCGCCCCAAACAAATAAGAGGCTTTCGATGATCCCCTTATATTCCGGATTCGTCACGACTCTCCTCCTCTTCTTCCCACTGTTTCCAACGATCTTTCGAGATCACATCAATTTCAATCGTATGATCTCGGTTCTGCTTCACGTGGAGCATCTCCCGCCGCGTCAACTCTAAAAGCTGTAAAAAAGCAACAATCACGGCCGGTCGACCCTGCTCCTCACAGATTAAATCCAGAAAGGTAAAGTGCTCTCCGCCGGACAATTTCCTGCGAATGCGCCGTTCGATGGCTTCCACGGAATAAGACTCTGTCCGGACGATCGTCTCGTAAGAGAAGGCCTGCTTTTTTTTATCTTCTTTTTCCCGGAGGAGAAGCAGCAAGGCATTCGCCAACGCTTGTGGTTCATAGTCCAATTCCATGTCCACGGACTTTTGATAACTGCTTAAATCCTCGGGCAAGCGATGGTAAATTCCCTCATCCGACCCTTCCAAGGGTTTCAAGAGGCCGGCGGCAATTTTGCATTGTTCATATTCCAGAAGGCGTTGAATCAGCTCCTCCCGACTCAGCCCCTCATCCTCTTCTTCTTCCTGGTCTTTCAGCAGGGTCCGCGCCTTCATGTGTACCAAAACCGAGGCCATTCGGATAAAATCTGACAGGTCATCGGGAGAGATGGGAGCCCGCTGCATATAGTCAATGAACTGCTCCGTGATCAAGGAGATTTCAATATCATAAATATCTAATTTTGATTGATGAACGAGGTCCAGTAACAGGTCCATCGGACCGGAAAAAGGATCTAGCTCTACTTGGATCATGTTTAACTCCACTTTCCACCCGCAATTTATAGGGCGAGCTGGGCCAATTCTAAGAGAACCCACCGAATGATTGGGCCTAAGAATTGGAAGAAGGCGCCGGACGCCGCCAATAGTAATAGCAGATAATAGGACCAACGCTCGATTCTCGAGACGGCCTCTGCCACCCCTGTCGGCAGGAGGCTCATCAACATCTTCGACCCATCCAGGGGAGGAATCGGTAAAAGATTGAACACCGCCAAGCCGACGCCGTAAATGCATAAGTTTTTGAGAAAGGCAACGGCAAAGGGCGAAAGGTGCTCCACATGGAAGAGCAGATAAAAGGCAAGAAAAGCGCTCAGCAAATTCGTGAAGATTCCGGCGGCCGAGGTGGTAAAAAGGCCAATCCGCCGATGATGAAATCTCGAGGGATTGATGGGTACCGGTTTTGCCCATCCGAAATGGAAGAGAAGCAGAAAAGCCAGGCCCATCCAATCAATATGGGGAAGCGGATTTAAAGTAAGGCGACCCGCCTGCTTCGCCGTATCGTCACCATTTATGAGGGCAACGAGGCCATGTGCCGCTTCATGAGTAATCAAAGCAAACAGAAGGGCAAAAAGCTCCGGCATATAATTCAGCGCTTGCTGGAAAAGGTCCCTCATACCAGATCTCCGGCTTTCCAGTGTTGATAGGCATACTGGATGCCGATGATGGTTTTTGCATCCACGATTTCCAGGTTTAATACCTTCTGGTAGAGTTCTTCGATGGGAACTTCCTTCACTTTTAAAAATTCCGTCTCATCTTCCTCGAGTTTCGACTTCTCCAGATCCGAGGCAAGAAACAAACTGAGACGTTCATTGGTAAAACCGGGAGAGGAATAGGCGTCTAAGAGATATTCCAGCTTTCCCGGTTTATATCCGATTTCTTCTTGCAGTTCCCGAACAGCGGCCTCCTGAGGGTTTTCTCCCGGATCCACAAGACCGGCGGGAATCTCCAAAAGACTTTGCTTCACGGCGATTCGAAACTGTTCCACCATAAACATGGTTCCTTGGGGTGTCACCGCAATCATGCCGACCCCCCGCTGATGATCCACGATTTCTCTCTTGGAATATTTCATGTTGGGAAGCTCAACGGTCTCAATTCGCACTCCAATGATTTTCCCTTCATAGATGGTTTCGCTCTTGACGGTAGTTTCTGCCAAGGACTTTTGCGTTTCCTCTGACATATTCGACTCC
Source organism: uncultured Tissierellia bacterium (assembly GCA_937923265.1). Classification (GTDB taxonomy): domain Bacteria; phylum Bacillota; class Clostridia; order Tissierellales; family Peptoniphilaceae; genus CALAJY01. The sequence goes on along the minus strand of CALAJY010000017.1, from coordinate 28,704 downwards.
TTTTCTTTAATGGCTCTGGTGAATCCATTCTTTCGCCTGGCGCAGCATGTCCCGAGCTCCGCTTCGTGTTGCTTCCGTGATGTGTACGCCACCGATTAGCCGTGCCTGCTCCTCCACCCGTTCTTCCTCCGTGAGAATATGGGCTCGAGAAAGGGTTCGATTCTCGGATGCTTCTTTTTGAACAACGATATGCTGGTCTGCCAAAGCGGCAATCTGCGGTAGATGGGTAATCACCAGGATCTGACGATCGTTTGTGAGCCGGTGCATCTTCTCCGCAACAACCTGAGCCGTTCGTCCACTGATTCCCGTGTCGATTTCATCAAAGACAAGACTGGGAATGCGCTGAATCTCAGCGACCAGGATTTTTAAGGCTAACATAAAACGAGACATTTCGCCACCGGAAGCCACCTGGCTCACGCTTTGCATGGGTTCTCCCGGATTCGTGGAGATCATAAAATCCACGTCATCTTGTCCATTCTCTTTTACTTCGTTTCTCTTGGTAAATTGTACCCGAAACTCCACATGAGGGATGGCCATCTCTTCCAGTTCCTCCGTCATGCGTCTTTCCAATCCCCGGGCAGCCTTTCTCCGAAGTTGGGTGAGTTCCTCCGCTTCCCGGTACAATTCGTTCTCTAATTTTTTCTGACTCGCCTTGATCTCGGACCTATTTTGATCCAGCTGACGAAGCTCCTCCCACCGGGCGTGGGCCCGGTCCCGAAAGGCCAGAATCTCCTCTATGTCGGTTCCATACTTTCTGCGCAGATTCTGGAGAAGACGGAAAATCTGGTCGATCTCTTTCAGCCTTTGCGGATCGATCCGAACATTGTCCCGATATCGTTCCAAATCGTCTTGTAGACTTTCTGCCTCTGCCTGCATCTGCCAGCAGAGCTCACTGGCCGGCTTTAATTCCTGATCTTTTTGTGCCAATTGGTCCAATTCTCGAGCGATGGCTTGAATGCGATATTTTAGAGGATCGCCCTCTCCCGCTAAGGCGGAATAGATGGCGGATGCCTGCTCCAATCGCTCGACGGAAGAGGACAGATCCTTGTATTCGCGATTTAAGGCATCTTCCTCTAAATTTGCCAGATCGGCCTGGTCAATCTCCCGGATCTGGTAACGAAGCAAATCTTGCTCACGGGCAGCCTCTTCCGGAGACAGGTCCAGGCTTTCCAGCTGTTCCCGCAGTACTCTCCACTGCCGGAGCCCTTTTTGCAAGGCTTCTTTTTTCACTTCCGCGGGATCTCCGATTTGCAGATCCAACAGAGGAAGGTAATTTTTTCGGTTTCCTAAGAGGCTTTGTGCATTTTGAGAATGGATGTCCATGAGCCTTCCGGCGATTTCCTTTAACTGCGCTAAGGTGACCGCCTGTCCGTTCAGTCGTATTTTTGAACTTTTTTGGGTGAATTCTCGAAGTATGATAATGCGATTCTCATCTCTTGGCAACTCGTAGCGATCCAGACACTCCAAGATCTCCCGGTCTTCCTCCTCCAGCACGAAAATGCCCTCCACAAGCATGGGGAGACCCTCCCTCTGCAGACTACGGTCTGCTCTTGCTCCCAGAAGAAACTGCAGGGCATCCACGAAGAGGCTCTTTCCGGATCCGGTTTCTCCGGTGATCACTGTCTCCCCTGCCTCAAAGTCCAGGGACCATGATTCCAAAATCGCAAAATTTTCCAGGCGTAAAGAAGCTAGCATTTTGAACAATCCTCTCCCTAATCCATCGATCATTTCTCTTTCGCGGTTCTTCCGTGCGGTAACCCCGTTTCATTGTATCGATGATCCTGTTGTCTATTGTATCAATTTTCCTTCGCTTCCGACAATATCGTCCCTTCCCTTGGAAATCTATCCAAGCGGCTCCCACAAAAAAAAGAGCCTAAAGGCTCTTTTTTCATCACTAAACTTGCTCCACCGCAGAGCGCCAAACTCGCTATTGCATCAGATGCTTGATGTCTCGAACGAGGACATCCAGGTCGGAGCGATTCACCGGAGCAATAAAAATGGTATCATGACCGGTGACCATCCCCGCTATGTTCTTTAGCTTTGCATGGGTAATCATTGATCCACACACGGTTGCTGCGTAGGCGATGGTTTGCACAATCACCACATCTCCGTTGTGTTGCACAGAAAGTACCGCGGATCGGAAAATTTTTGTGAGCCGTTCATTGAGGGAGTCATGCACGGTGTCCAAGATCGTATATTTATAATCTCCATCCGAAGTTTGGACTTTCGAGATTCGCATTTCCTTAATATCCCGAGAAATCGTCGCCTGTGTCGCATTAATCCCATTTTCCTTCAAAAGATCGGCCAATTGGTCCTGGGTTTTTACCTCATTTTCTTTAATCAAGTCGAGAATTAACCGCTGCCGGTTATATTTTTTCATTTTCCCTCCGCCTTTTCAATAATTCCGATGTAGTAATTTCTCCATAAAGAGTTGAAATATCGTGGGATCAAACGCAGAAGTGATCTGTTGGAGTGCTTGCTCATTAAGCTGCCTAATGTATTCTTCCGCTTCTTCCTGACTTTTTCCGCTGAGCAGGGTCTGCTTATGAATCCGATCATCATCTTCTTGGTCTAACAAATCATCCTGGAGCTGAAAAGCCATGCCCCATTTTTCCGCAAAGCGGGCCAAACACGCCTTTTGTTCCTTGGATGCTCCCGCCAGATCCGCTCCCATAGAAACGGCCGCCACAAAGAGTGCACAGGTTTTCCGTAACACCATGTCCCTAACCTGCTTCTCCGTGAGCTTTGCCTCTTCCCCATATAGATCCATCACCTGGCCGGAAATCATTCCAAAAATTCCGGCACCGTGGGAAAGGTCTCGGCCGGCCTGAAGCAGACGCTCCCTCCAAGAGGAATCTCCTTCCTCTCCCAGAAGCTGAAAGAGCTCTTCGTAGGCATAATTCAGCAGACAATCCCCCGTTAAAATCCCCTGGGCTTCTCCGAATCGCGCATGAACCGTCAGCTGTCCTCTCCGATAGCGATCATTGTCCATCGCCGGAAGATCATCATGAACCAGTGAATAACTATGCACGAGTTCCAAAGCCCGACAGAGTCCCAAGAGGAGGCGCTCCTCTCGATCGGTAACCACCGCCTCCTTCCCCTCCCTTTTCTGCTTCACCGTGAAAAAAGACAGGGCCACAAGAAGTGGACGAAGTCGTTTTCCGGAAGAGGTTGCATATCGGAGCATGGAAATCGTCTCTAATTCCGCCCGGTGAAATTGGGCTTCTTTGAGCCGGTCATAAAGTCGATCCCAGGAGGCCTCCAGGGATTTTTGAAAGAGAGAAGGAAAGGTCGTCAACCAGGTGCTGAAATTTTCTTTTGTCGGCCTTGTCAGGGTACTCATTCCTCGTCTTCCTTTGTATAGGAAATTTCCTCCCCTTCCAGGTTGCGAACGAAGGTTTCGGACCGATCCAACAGTTCATGCATTTTTTGGGAAAGCTCCTTAGACTCTTTGTATAAATTCATCCGGTCCTTCAAGCTTAGGGAAGGATTTGCCATCTGCTCGACAATTTCCCGCATCCGTGTCATCCCTTTTTCAAAATCCAGATTCGAGGAGTCTTCTTCCCCGCCTTCTCGCTTTGTTGGTGACAAGTCTTCAAAAGACAAATTCTCTGTCATGTTTCCTCCTTGGGTAGCTAGCCTCATTGCGAGTCTCTCTCCTCGTTCTCCACAAAAATACGAAAACGCGCTTTTTCGGATAGTAAATCATAGTGCTTTCCCACTTCCACCTGATTTTCCTGCTGGATGATGACGCCTTCCGGCGTGTAAAGCCGCCAAAGAAGGTTTGACTGGCCATAGAGATGCTCCTTTTTCCGATCAAGGCCATCGAGTTCACTGCGCAGACGGCGAAAGCTGAAAAGAAGATTCTGCGTGATTTTGAGCTTCATCCTCTCCAGATTCTGCCGATGTGTTTCAATCATCGTCATGGGATTCCCTTGTTCTGCCCGCTGTTCCCATTGGTTGAGTCGAGCCCTGCCGGTCTCAATATATTGTAAGAATTGGGCCTGAATCCTCTGCTCCATTTCATCCAGGAGACGGTGCAGATCTTGTCGGTCAGGGCTAACTACCACCGCAGCCTCTGTGGGCGTTGATGCTCTCTGATCGCTCACCAGGTCCACTAAGGTAAAGTCCACCTGATGTCCCACCGCACTCACCAAGGGAATGGAACACTTTGAGATGGCCCGAACAAGGTTTTCCTGATTAAAGGCACCCAGGTCCTCACTGCTTCCTCCCCCACGGGCAAGAACGATGACATCTATTTTGTGGATCTGCGAATTTCTTTCCAGCGCCAATAAGGCGTCTTCCATTTCCTTGGCTGCCTGTTTTCCCTGAACCCCTGCGGGTGCAAGAACCACCTCCGCCAGAGGATACCTTCGATTGAGTTCATTGCAAAAGTCATGAAGCACGGCTCCATGAAGCGAAGTAATCAAACCAATTCTTTTTGGGAAAGTGGGAAGGGACCGTTTCCGATTCCGATCGAAAATCCCCTCTTGAAAGAGCTTCTTCTTCAGAAGCTCTAACTGCAAGAGCTGAGAGCCTAAGCCTACCGGTACAACCTGCCGGACGATCAACTGATAGCGACTGCGACTCAGATAGGTATCAATACGACCGCTGGCAACGACCTGGTCTCCTTCCTGAAAGTTCACCCGAACGCCCTGGTCAAAGATGCAACAATTCAGGAGGGCATCACGATCCTTTAAATCAAAATAGGTAAACCGACCCCTTCGAAGGTTTACCACCTCGCCCTCGATGTCAATCGAGTTTAAGACCATGTCTCGGCGGATAAGCTGTTGAATATATAAAGAAAGCTCTCGAACCTTGATGGCCTTACTCATGGTCACTGCCCTTCGTTACTGCCGCCAACACTCCATTGATAAATTTATAGGCATTTTCCTCCGAATAGGTTTTGGCAATCTCCACCGATTCGTTGATCACGACGGATACCGGTGCCAATTTGCTGAAAAGCATCTCATCGACAGCAACACGCAAAATCGCCAGATCAACGGGCTTGATATCGGAAAGCCGCCGTTTCCCAAGGTGAGTTTCAATTTCCCGATCAATCTCTTGCCGGTGATCTCGTAAGGATTGCAAGGACTGACGCAAATAGGAATTGTTCGTAGGTAGCTCATGGAGTTCCAGCAGCTCATCCAAAGATTCATTCTCCGGCTCATTCATGGCTAGTTGGTAACAGAGGCGGACGAGCCATTCCCGCTGTTCCGCACGTTTCATCAGAATCTCCTATACGCGGGATAAATATTCATCCGTCCGCGTGTCAATCTTAATCTTGTCACCGATATTGATAAAGAGAGGCACGTTCAGAGTTGCTCCGGTCTCGACAGTAGCGGGTTTTGTTGCACCCGTAGCCGTATCGCCTTTCAAGCCCGGCTCGGTCTCGGTAACTTCTAGTTCCACAAAGAAAGGAGCCTGCACATCAAAAGCCTTTCCCTGGTAAAAACGAATCGTCGCCGTATCATTTTCCCGTAGGTATTTCATTGCGGACTCTACAATGTCTTGCTCCAAAGGAATCTGTTCATAGGATTCCGGATCCATGAAGTAGAAAAGCTGGCCATCCGTGTATAGATACTGCATTTCTTTGGTATCAATCCGTGCTTCCTCAAACTTATCGTTGGGGTTGAAGGTAACTTCTTTTGCTCCCCCGTTCATCACCGAACGAATTTTGCAGCGGACAAAGGCAGCCCCTTTCCCCGGTTTTACATGCTGAAAATCGATAATCTGGTATACGTCACCATCATGAACGAATGTTGTTCCTTTTCTTAATTCATTGGCTGAAATCATAGTGTCCTCCTAAAATTGGTTTTCTAATCCATTATACCAAGTAGACAGAAGTATCACAAACAAAAGTCCATTATATTGAATATTCATACATTAATCATCCGGCCAGTATTGGAACCGGGCTCGTTGATAGGAAAATGCTTCAAAAATCATGTCCTCCTCCACCCGGTCTCTCCCATCCAAAGCGCCGATGCTCCGCGCAACGGCCTCCATCTTCGAACGAAATCTCCGGCTCAAAGAAAAGCGCTGACAAAGCGAATCTTCACCGGCCTTGGCCTCCTTGGTGAAGGAGCATTTGTTCTCTTCTAAGAACCTTCTGCCTTCCCGCACCTTTTTCTTCATTATGTCGGTGGAAAGGCGGTCATCCCCCTTCCCCTTCTGTACCTCCAGGATCAGCCCAAACCGATCCAAGAATGGCTGCGAAAGCCGCTTGCGGTAGCGAAGGATTTCATAGGGACGACAGCTGCAATTGTGGAGGGGATCGCCCTCGTAGCCGCAGGGACAGGGATTCATGGCGGCTACGAGCTGGAAATCCGCGGGAAAGCGAAGGATTCTTCCTCCCCGATTCAATGAAATCTCGTGCTCCCCCCAGGGCTGGCGGAGCAATTCCAACCCCTTGCGAGAAAAAAGAGGCAACTCATCCAGGATAAGGGTGCCACGATGGGCAAGACTCACTTCCCCCGGCTGAATGGGCCGGCCCCCGCCGATGAGACCGGTAACGCTGATATCGGGATGCGGGAAACGGACCGGCGAAAAAATCGCTTCTCGCAGGGATGGGTCAAGACAATGGGAGGTGAGGCGAAGTCGTTCCATGATCTCTTGCGAAGACAGCGGTGGCAGGATTCCCCCGAAGCGTTTCAGCGCCATGGTCTTGCCATTGCCGGGAGGCCCGATGAGTAACAAGGAGTGCCGGCCAATCGCAGCCAACATCAGGACCCGTTTCAGAAGGGGTTGTCCTTGCAAATCGATATAGTCTCCAAAATCCTGTCTGGGGCCGTGGGAAATCCACTGGGTAAAGTTTTTCCAGCTTCCCTGAAACGACGGCGAAGGGGATCCTCCCCGCAGCTCTTCCACCAACTGAGCAAGGGAGTGACAGATCTTATAATGCAGACCGGGAATTCGTCCCGCCTCCTCCGCATTCTCGAACGGCAAGAAAACTCTGTGATCGGGAATCTGGGCGATTCCCGCGAGCAAGGCAAAACTGTGTTCCAAGGGGAGGATTCTCCCGTCCAGTGATAATTCACCGAGAAAAAAATCCCGCTCGCCCGCCTGCGGGGGCAGCTTTGCCATTGCCTTCAGCAAAGCGATGGAAAGAGGAAGATCCCAATAGCTTCCCCTTTTCGGCAGGGCGGCAGGAAACAGGTTTACCACGATTTTTCCCACCGGCATTCTGTAACCTAAGGTATCCAGGGCGGCTCTTACCCTTGTTCTTGATTCCAAGACATCCGTCTGTGCCATGCCCACAATAAAAAAAGCGGAGAATCCATTCAGAATCTCCGCTTCTACGTGAACAGGACACACCTCAAAGCAATCAAAACAGGCCGATAAAACCCTTGCGACCATCTGTCCTCCTATTCTGTTTTCTGCTTCCAAGAAAATCCAAATTTTTCAAAAGCCCTCTTCATCTCCTCATCGGGTTCCGCAAGGAAGGTCATGGGCTCTCCCGTTATCGGATGCAGCAAACGAAGCTCTCGCGCATGCAGCATCTGATGAGAAAAGGAAAACCGCTGTTTCCGGAATCCATAGAGATCATCCCCTAGCACCGGATGACCCGCTTCGGAAACATGAACGCGAATCTGATGCGTTCGACCGGTTAAGATGATTACTTCCACATAAGTGACCCTATCCGTCCAGTCCTTGCTGGTAACAATGGAGATGGCCCGCTTTCCTTCAGGACGGGAAGAAATTTTCTGGCGGTGATTGGGATCTCTTCCCAGTAAGCTTTCGATACTAAGATGATCCACCTGCCATCTTCCTTCGACAAGAGCCATATAGCGCTTTTCGACGGTATGTTCCTTAAATTGTTCTTTTAAACGGGTAAAGGCCAAATCCGTCTTCGCCACCACGAGTGCGCCCGTTGTCTGTGCATCGAGTCGATGAACAATGCCCGGCCTTTCCTCTCCCCCCAACCGGCTCAGTGGGATCTTTCGACCCAATAAGGCGTTCACCAAGGTGCCATGGCGAATCACCGATGTCGGGTGAACAATCATGCCCGCCGGCTTATTCACCACGATAAGGTCTCTATCCTCAAAAAGAATCTCCAGAGGCAGATCTTCTCCGACGATCGGATCGATGGCAAAGTAGGAAAGATCGATCTGCAGGCAATCCCCTTCTTGGACAAGGTCTTTGGGCTTTCCCCGGTGCCCGTTTAAGAGAATGGCCCCATCGTGGATTGCTTTTTGAATTTGACTGCGAGAGGTCTCTTCCAGATACTCTACCAGAAAGCGGTCCATCCGGTCTCCCCCTTCTCCCTCTGCCAGGACGATTCTCATTCCGCTTCCTCCAAATTCCACCGGATTGGTTTTTGGTTCGTGGCCTCTAAAAATTGATTGATTTTCGAGAAGGGCCGTGACCCGAAAAATCCCCGATATGCCGAAAGTGGTGAGGGATGGGGAGATTTTAAGATGAGGTGAGCGGGGTTTTGGATGTATTTCTCCTTGCTTTGGGCGAACCTTCCCCACAAGAGAAAGGCCAGCGGTTTTTCGCGCTTTCCCAAAAGAGAGATGATGTGGTCGGTCAACCGTGACCAGCCAATCCCCGAATGGGAATTGGCGCAATGGGCACGTACCGTCAGTCCCGCATTGAGGAGCAACACGCCCTGCCGTGCCCAGGGGCTAAGATCTCCCGTCTTTGCGGGAGGAACGCCTAAGTCCTGTTCCAATTCCTGATAGATGTTCTGTAAAGAAGGCGGTAGGGCGATTCCCGGATTCACGGAAAACGCCAGCCCGTTTGCCTGTCCGTCTCCATGGTAGGGGTCCTGACCGAGAATCACTACCTTCGTATCCCGGAAAGAGCATTCCGCTAAAGCATGAAAGATTTGGTCTGCCTTCGGATAAACCGTGTATTTTTGATACTCTTCCCAAAGCAAACGGCGCAGTGTCCGGTAATAGGGCTCTTCCCATTGATCTTCCAACAGCTGGTCCCAGTCGTTTCCAATGTGCACACTCATCACGATTCTCCTTTCCCGGATTCCAGTAACAAAAAGAGAAGAAGAAAGCCCGTCCCCAAGGTGACGCCGATGTCTGCCACGTTAAAAACCGGAAACTGGAAGAAGTCCACGAGATCTACTTGGATGAAATCCACAACATATCCAAGCATCACCCGGTCCAACAAGTTTCCAAGGGCTCCCCCGATGATAAGCCCGGTCCCGATTTTAAGGATTGGACTCTTCCGGGGCTCCTTGCGGTAAAAGTAGAGCAAGAAGCCGATGATTAAGAGGGGAAGCAGGATGAGAAAGAGACTCCTTCCTTGAAAGATTCCGAAGGCGGCTCCTCGATTTTCCACGTAGGTCAGCTGGAGGTACTTACCCAAGAGAGAAGCGTGACCCTGATATAAATTTGAACGAATCAGGAGCTTGGTCAATAAATCTGCAAGGAAGGTAAGGATCGTCATCAACAGTAAAACCATATTTCCTCATTTCCATAATACGGGAAGACAGGGAGAAAAAGGTCTCATTTTCCCGTCCTCTGTTCCATAGCGGTCTCTTCTTCGAATAAAAAAAGGGATGGCGTCCATCCCTTTTCTCTCGTATCGTATTGCCGGGTCACTTAAAGCTGATACATGCTCTTATCGCCGACCGCTTCTTTCAAGCTTCCATCCACTTCCACACCCTTCGGCGTGATGACATAGATGTCTTTCGTGACCTTTTTAATGTTGCCTTCCAAGGCGTAAACACCACCGCTCACAAAGTCAAAAATCTGGCGCTTCTTATCGACCTCCAGCATTTCCAGGTTCATGATCACGGTGCGACGCTCGGTGATATTGTCAATGATTCCCGGACCGTCATCATACTCCAAGGGCTCTTGAATGGAAATACGAACATGGCTCGAAGAGCTGGAAGAGCTCATCGACACAACGTTGCTGCGACTGGACCGTGAGGTAGGCTCCGTATAGGAAGGCGTGGAACTTTCTGCCGTGAAGTCGGTTGGCTCATAGCTGCTTTCCTCGACCGGAGAACTTTCTTCTTCATTGCGGCGATCATATTCGTCCGCATAATCCTCATCATAGTAGGCATCTTCAATTCCTACCAGATTCTTCATTTTATCTAGTAATCCCATTTTTCCTCCTACTGGTAATTTCGTTCGCCAAAAATCGCAGAACCAATTCTTACCATATTTGCACCTTCTTCCAAGGCGACCTCAAAATCATGCGTCATGCCCATGGAGAGGACTTTCATCTCGGTTCTATTATACCCTACTTGCTTCAAATCATCGTATAATTTTCTCATTTTTCGGAAGGTCCAACGGATCTCCTCCACGTTCTCCGCAAAAGGAGCCACCATCATGAGTCCGCGGACCCGAACATGCGCTAGGTCTTCCACTTTCTCTAAGAGAGGACGAACCTCCTCCTCCCCCATCCCGCCTTTTTGATCCTCTCCGGCGATGTTTACCTGAAAGAGGCATTGAAATTCCATGACTTCTCGCGCTCCGATGCGTTCCATTTCCCGGAGCAGGGATTCCCGATCCACGGACTGAATCAGGTGAATCCCTTGCGTGAGATTGCGAACCTTATTCGATTGCAGCCGGCCGATCATATGGATCCGAGCGCCATCGAAAGCATCCTTCTTTCGAAGAATTTCCTGCACGCGGTTCTCTCCGATATCCGTGAGCCCTGCTTGGATTCCTTCCCGAACGGCTTCCTCCTCTACCGTCTTGGTCACACCCACCAGGGTGATATCCTCCGGTCGATGTCCAAACCGGGAAGCCGCCTTGTCCATTCGTTCTCGAATCTCAGCAATTCGTTCTGCAATACTCATTCCCCCAATGCTCCTTCCTTAAAACGACCCGGATCTTGCAAGACCCGATCATATAGTGCAAGCCACCGCTCTCCTTTTTCCAGGGGCTTCGTGGGCTCCGCCTTTACAAACACCTCTCCTTTTTCGGAATCCGCATCCAAGAGTTCCACTCGCGTCTTAACCACAATATTGTCTTCGTTCAGGACATAACAATAATAGCGATCTTTCTCCGCAAGCAGGGCGGAAAGGGGAAGCCGATAGCCCATCTCCTTGTCAGAAACCACAGAGGCATCGCAAAAGCGATAATCCTTGATCCGGTCATATCCCTGATTCAGCTGAAAGTACAGGAGGCTCCTACCGCGCTCATCCGTCTTGCTCTTTACCAAGAGCGCCGGAATCTGCAAGGAATCAATTTTCAGCTCATAGGTAGTTCCCACTTTATAGGGACGCGTTTGCACCGATCTCGGCAGATCGAGAAGAAAAAAGTAGGATCGATTCTCCACAAATTTCATCCCTTGTTGGGCCTTGGGGACTGTGACCGGAGAAGCAGCGAAGAGGTCTCCGGGAACCAGTGCATCCATGGTTTCCGGAGAAATCACCATCTCAAAGCCATCCGGATGAAAAGAAAGTCGGCCGCTCATGGGACTCACCAGCTTTCCCTGATCAACCGACTGGGACAAAAATTGACTCTCTCTTTCCAGAGAGTTTCTATGGTCTTTCGTAAGGGTTTGATCCTGCAAGAGGGCCTGAATCTGCGCATTCCTGGAAAGAAACTTCTTCTTCAGAGAATCCGGTAATGAAAAAAGCGGACTTCCCTTTCGGTAGCGAATCCCTTCCTTGCCCTCCTCTTTTGAGAGAGAGGCCACATCCTTTGCGGAGATCGATATCGGGCAAAATTCATAGAAAACAAAAACCCCTCTCCCCTCCTCGGACCGTTCCACGGGATTTTGCTCCATGATCCGAAAATTTTCTCCCTGATTCCATTGGCGGGCAAGAAAACAGCTGAGCAGAAGAAGAGGAACAAAAATGAGCAAGAAGCCGCGAAGCTGAAAGCGAACCGGGGCTTTCCCAAATCGGTTCTCTTTCCCCGCTAACAGTTTTTTCCAATTGGAGCGATGGCGATACAAAACAAGAATTGCCAATAGAGAGATGGCCAATTTCATCTCCCAGCTATTGGAGAAGAGCCAGATGCTTATCAGAGCAACGACTGCACAGGACATGGAGCAGATGGAAACAATCCGATACGCATAAAACAGGACGAGAAAAAAGACCAGGCAAAGCAGCAGCACCTTGTAATTGACAAAAAGCAAAACTCCCGCAGAACTGGCTACCGCCTTTCCGCCCTTTCCTCCGAGGAAAAGGGAATAACAATGTCCAAAACCCACCAGAAAGGCAGCCAGGGCGACGGCTCGATCCGTTCCCGCCAGTTTTGCGGCAAGCAACACGGCAAGAAAGCCCTTCAAAAAGTCAAAAATCAAGGTGAGAATTCCCGTCGTTGCTCCTAACGTGCGGAAGGCATTCGTCGTGCCTGTGTTCCCACTGCCCGCCTTTCGAATATCCTTGCCGCGTAACAGCAGGCCGAACAGGTAGCCGAAGGGAATGGCCCCCAAAAAATATGCCAATAGGCTGCTTACGATCGTCATCATCCTTGCCTTTCCCGTACTTCCAGTGTGAGAGGTACTCCCGTGAAATCAAAGGAGTTTCGAATCCGATTCTCCAAATACCGCAAATAGGAGAAGTGGAACAGGTCTTTATCATTTGCGTAGAAAATGATCTTGGGTGGTCTTGCGGTGACCTGAGAGGCGTAGAGAATCTTGAGTCTCCGTCCCTTATCCGTCGGTGGCGGATTCAGCTGCGTGGCCTCCCGCAAGATCTGATTGATCATGCCGGTGGAGATTCGACGACTATAGTTTTCATCAACATGGTTGATCTCCTGAAAGAGATCCCTCTCGTGGTAACCCGTCTTTACCGAATAAAAGACCATGGGAGCATAGTCCATAAAGCTCAACACCTTACGAACCTCTCTCCCATAATCTCTTTGGGTGTTCGTGTCTTTTTCGATGAGGTCCCATTTATTGATGACAATGATCGCCGCCTTCCCCTGTTCATGGGCATAGCCGGCAATCTTCGTGTCCTGTTCACTCACGCCCTCTGTGGCATCGATGAGAAGCAGACACAGATCGGACCGGTCAATCGCCGCATAAGTCCGAAGGACGGAATATTTCTCAATACGGCTATCGATGCTCCGTTGCCGCCGCAGACCCGCGGTGTCGATGATCATGTACTTCTGACCGTCTCTCTCATAGTAGCTGTCGATGGAATCGCGGGTGGTGCCGGGAATATTGCTGACAATCATCCGCTCCTCTCCCAGGAGATGATTCACTAGAGACGACTTTCCCACGTTGGGCTTGCCAATGAGGCAGATTTTCAGTGCCTCTTCTTCCCAGGCCACATTCGCATCCGGGGGTAGATGATCAAAAATGGTGTCCAGAAGATCCCCCAGGCCATAGCCCTGTTCCGCGGAGATGATGGAGAGCTCATCAAAGCCCAATTCGTAGAACTCGTAGATTTCGGGGGGAATCGTGTGGGTATCGACCTTGTTCACTACCAGGAGGACCGGCTTGCCGGAGCGGCGAATCCGCTCCGCGACCTGTCGATCCAGAGCCGTGATCCCCTGTCTCCCATCCACGAGGAAGAGGATCAGATCCGCGCTGTCGAAGGCTACTTCCACCTGTAACTCAATCTGCTTTGTGATCTCATCCTCCGAATCGAATTCCAAGCCTCCCGTGTCCATGAGCATGAAAAAATGATTTTGCCATTCCACCTCGCGATAGAGTCGATCCCGCGTCACCCCCGGGGTGTCCTCGGTGATGGAAATTCTTTGGCCAACAAGTTTATTAAAAAGAGTCGATTTCCCAACATTCGGTCGGCCTATGATACTAACAATGGGTCGTGCCATACTTTCCTCCCTGCGGACTGCAGCAATCCAGTACACTTTCCACGGAATCGATGGAGATCATGTGAATCGTGGAACGGTCAAAATGACGATCCATGAACCGAGAAAGTAACATGGAAACTCCCAAGCCAAGAAGTCCCCCGCCAAAGCTTAACAATTCGCTGGGATGACCAAGCCGACTCAGCAGCACCCCTGTCAAAAGCACTCCGCCGATAAACAAAAATAGGGGCATCAGGTATAGTTTTGCTATGCTTGTGAGAAAGCTTCGGGTCTCAAAATCGATGGTGACCAGATCTCCCTCTTTGGCATTTTTTTCATTTTTTATCCAATATTGTGCTGGCGTGGAATGGCACGAATTGCAAGAATCGCAAGATCCGCAAGCCTCGGTGCGGAATACCATGACCTGGCATTCCTCACCTTTCGTTTCAATAACCATTGCTTGATTCTTCATGGCAACTTCCTTTCTTGTCAAACCGAATCCCTTCGAAAGTTGCCGAAGGGACCTATCGGTCTAATTGAATGTGTAATTCTTCTAATTGCTGTTCCGTTACCCCGCAAGGCGCCTCCGTGAGAAGATCGGTGGCAGATTGCGTCTTCGGGAAGGCAATCACTTCTTTGATATTCTCTTTTTCCATGAGCATCATCAGGAAGCGATCCAGCCCATAGGCGATTCCCCCATGGGGAGGGGTCCCATACTGAAGGGCCCGTGTGAAGAAGCCAAACCGTTCCTCAATGTCCTCTTGGGAGAGCTGAAGCAAACGGAAAATACGCTCTTGCAGCTTGGAGTCGTTGATACGAATGGATCCGCCTCCACGCTCATCTCCGTTGATCACGATATCGTAGGCTTTCGCACGCACGGATTCGGGATCGGATTCCAAAATCTCCAGGTCCTCATCCAAAGGCGCCGTGAAGGGATGGTGCATCGCCACATAGCGTCCTTCTTCTTTGGAGTATTCAAACATGGGGAAATCCACAACCCAGGTGATCGCAAAGTCGTTGGGATCAAACTCCAAGTTCTCCTTGGCCATGGTTACGCGAAGCATGCCCATCAACTCGGGCGTTTCCTTGGCATCGCCCACCATGATGAGAACGAGATCCGAGTCCTCCATTCCCATCTCCTGCTCCAAAAGTTCCCCCAGCTCCGGAGTCAAAAACTTATTAAAGGAACTGTTTAACTTCCCTTCCTCTTTTTTTACCCAAAGAAGGCCGGATCCCCCAATTCCTTTCACATAGCTGGTGAGCTTATCCAATTTCTTGCGGGTGTAGCTGCTTGCCAGCCCGTTGAAGTTGATCGCCAAAATAGATTTTTCTTCCTCTTCCGCCGTCCGAAAAAGGGAGAACTCCGTCTTCGCCGAAAGTCCCTTAAGGGAATGGATTTCATAGCCATAGCGCAGGTCCGGCTTATCCGATCCATATTTTGCGATGGCCTCTGCATAGCTGATGCGAGGGAACGGACGCTGTAATTCAATGCCGCGATATTCCTTAAAGACGTGACAGATGAGGCGTTCATTGATATCGATGACATCATCCATGTCCACGAAGGACATCTCAATGTCCACCTGCGTGAACTCCGGTTGCCGATTGGCCCGCAGATCCTCATCGCGGAAACAGCGCGCAATTTGGTAGTACCGGTCGGTTCCCCCGACCATGAGAAGCTGTTTCATCAACTGCGGACTCTGGGGCAGCGCATAAAATTGGTGGGGATTGATCCGGGACGGAACGAGATAGTCCCGGGCCCCCTCCGGGGTCGGCTTTCCCAATACGGGGGTCTCCACCTCAATAAATCCTTCTTTGTATAAGAACTCACGGAAGGAGCGGATGATCTGTGCCCGATCTTTGAGCATCTTCTGCATTCCCGGTTTCCGGAGATCGAGGTAGCGATATTTCAGCCGCATCTCCTCTTTCACCGTATCATCATCCTTGATGTAAATGGGTGGTGTTTTGGCTTCGTTCAAAATGCGAAGCTCCTGACAGAGAACCTCGACATCGCCGGTTGCCAACTCGGGGTTTTTGGAGGACCGTTCCACCACCTGACCGGTGATGGCCAGGACATATTCCTGGTGCACGGATTTCGCCTTGTTGTAGACCTCTTCCTCTTTACTCTGATTGCAAACCACCTGGGCGATTCCCTCTCGGTCCCGCAGGTCGATAAAGGTCAGTGCCCCAAGTTCTCTCGTCTTCTGGACCCAGCCCATTAACGTCACGGTCTGCCCGATATGCTCCTTGCGGAGTTGCCCGCAATACATGGTTCGTTGTAACCCTTTTAGCGTTTCCATTCCATCCTCCCTTAGTTCTCATCTCTATAAAAAGAATTTATCATTCTTTCTTCACCAATGGTGGTTGCCTGACCATGACCCGGATAGAGCGTGATATCGGGGTCATTGGCTAGCAGATTTTTTACCGATCGACGCAAGGCTCGAACATCTCCTCCCGGAAGATCCCAACGGCCCACCGAGCCGCGGAAGACGGTGTCTCCGCAATAAATGGAATCTCCGATCCGGTAACTCACCCCGCCGGGAGTATGGCCCGGACAAGCGATCACTTCAATATCAAAGGGAGCAATCCGATCGCCATCCTGCACATAAGAATTGCAGGTGATGGAGAGAGACCGCCCGATGATATCCGGAGACAGGTTCTTGGCAGGATCCAAGAGCAGGTCCTTTTCCGCTTCCGCGGCAATGATCTTTGCCCCTGTCGCATGGGCCAAGGGCAAGACCCCATAGATATGGTCCCCGTGTCCATGAGTGAGAAGGATCGCTTCCACGTGGATGTCCTGTTCCTGTAAAAACTCCCGCAAGGCAGCCAGGTCATCCCCCGGATCGATCAGGACTCCCCGCCGCGTATCTTCATCATAAACCAGATAGATGTTCTCTGCTCCATAAATTGTTGAAAATTTTTCTTGCTTCAATTCTTTCAAAATCTCCTCCATTAGCTTCGAACGCGATACACATCAATCGTCTCATGGAGACGGCGGATTCGGTTCATAAGATTCTCAATTTCCTGGTTGTCATTGACACTCACCGTCAGCTGAATTCGAGAGGTGTGATCATCGTTGGGCTGGGCACTTAAACTTGCAATGTTCATGTTTAGCTTTGCAAGCATCTCCGCCAAGTTGGCTAAATATCCCGTTCGATTTAGGGACACGATCTGTATGGTCACATAAAATACGGAGTTCCCGGTGTTTTCCCATTCCACGGGAATCAACCGCTCTGGGGTCTTTGTGTTTTTAATGTTTATGCAATCTTTGCGGTGAATGGAGATGCCGCGTCCCTTCGTGATAAAGCCGATGATGGGATCACCGGGTACGGGAGAGCAACATTGAGCGAATTTGACCTGCAGGTTAGAGAGATCCTCCCCCTTGATACGAACCGCATCATCGCTGATATGGCGGGTCTGTTTCTCCGAAATCTTCTGTCCGCTCTGTCCCTCTCGTTCGAGGCGTTCCCGCTCCTTCTCTTCCATCTCCTCCCGATAGTAATCCTTTAATCGAGAGCTGATCCCCGATACCGATTGGGATCCAAAGCCAACGGCCGCATAAAGATCCTCAATGGAGCTGAAGCTCATGCGAGCAATGAGGCTCTCCAAGGCGTCCCGGGTCATGAGTTCATGGGCCCGATATCCATCCTTGCGGAGGTCCCTTTCGATGAGTTCTTGTCCCAGTTCTATATTTTTGTCTCGATTCGCATGCTTATAGAACTGTTTGATCTTGCTCTTTGCCGCATTGCTCTTTGTGAACTTCAGCCAGTCCAGGGAAGGCCCGGCGGAATTCTTTGACGTTAGGATCTCAACAATATTTCCATTTTCCAGCTTATAGTCCAGGGGAACCAGGCGGCCGTCTACCTTTGCCCCCACACAACAGTTTCCGATTTCGGAATGGATGTGGTAGGCAAAGTCTACCGGGGTAGAATCTTTGGGTAATTCCACCACATCGCCTCGGGGAGAGAAGACATAGACCTCATCGGAGAAAAAATCTCCTTTCATGGTTTCCAGGAACTCCATGGAATCCGTGGTCGCCTTCTGCCACTCCATGAGTTGGCGTACCCAGGTCAGCTTTTTATCAAAATCCGTGCTGGATCCGCCCCCCTCTTTGTACCGCCAGTGGGCTGCGATGCCATATTCTGCCGTTCGATGCATTTCATAGGTCCGAATCTGTACCTCAAAGGTCTCCCCTTTCGGTCCGATCACGGTAGAGTGAAGAGACTGGTACATATTGGGCTTGGGCATGGCAATATAATCTTTAAACCGCTTGGGAATGGGCTTCCACATGGTGTGCACAATTCCTAAAACGGAATAGCAATCCTTTACGGTATCCACCAAGACGCGAATCGCGGTAAGGTCAAAGATCTGATCGAAGGTCTTATCCTGTTGGTACATCTTTTTATAGATTGAGTAAAGCGATTTGGGCCGCCCCGTGATTTCATAATGCATGGAAAGCTGTGCAAGCTTTTCATCCAATTGCTTCATGATCTGGTTGATGTACTCCTGGCGTTCCGATAGCTTCTGATGGATCAGCTCCGCAATCTCGTAGTAGGCTTGCGGATCCAAAAACTTCAGGCAGAGGTCCTCGAGTTCACTCTTGATCGTTGAAATTCCCAGCCGATGAGCAATCGGAACGTAAATCTCAATGGTTTCCGTTGCCTTTTCAATCTGCTTCGCCCGATCCTTGTAGTCCAAGGTTCGCAAATTATGGAGCCGATCCGCTAATTTCACGATGATGACCCGGATGTCGCTGGCCATGGCCATGACCATCTTTCGGTAATTATCCACTTGATTTTCCACTTTGGACTTGCTCTGCAACTGCTTGAGCTTGGTAACCCCATCGACCAATCGCGTGATCTCTTCCCCAAAATCCGCTTTCATCTGCTCTTCGCTGATTTCGGTGTCTTCCAGGACATCGTGAAGAAGACCCGCACAGATTGTCGGATCATCCATGTGCAGCTTGGCCAGGATCATTGCCACATGTAAGGGGTGGATGATGTAGGGTTCTCCGGAATTTCGGAATTGTCCCTCGTGTGCCTTGGCCGCATATTCATAGGCAGAGCGAATCAGGGCAAAGTCTGCCGATGGATTATAAGATTCTACTTCTTGGATCAAATCTTTGATGTCCATATTCGCTCCCCTCTTTCTAAAGAAATAGTTATTAATTATACCATGAAATACCCTCGTCTTTAAAGCGAGGAAGACGGTCGGAAATCCTCCAGCTTCAATTGAATCCGGCGGTTTCCGCGAAATTCATTCCACTCGGGGAAATAGGCCAGATCCAGCTTGATTCCCCCGCCATCGGGAGAGAAAAAGCGAGAGAGGAGCTCCTCTTCTCCGCGGTCCTCCCACTCCCCCAGTTTTTGGTCCCAGCCGAAATAGACCGCTTGATAGCGAGCCCCGTTTTGCTCCACCATCATCTGCAGCACCGTTCGGTTCGCACCCACGAGCCGGGCGGAAAGCAAATTGCAGCCGAGAGCCGCAAACAGCGGCTTGGGATTGCTTTGCCCATAGGGAGCCAAACCCTCAACCAGTTTCATCACTGCCCGGTCAATCTGAGGAAGGGACACCTTCGCGTCAATCGTGAGTGTCGGCATCAAATCCTCTGCGTTTAACTTCGCTTCCTCCACCAACTGCTGCCGAATCGGCTCAAATTTTTCCTTGGCCAGGGTCATCCCACAGGCCATGGCATGACCGCCAAAGGATTCATATTCCTCACGGTGGACATTCAATTTTTGGAACATGTTATAGGCAGGAATGCTCCGCCCGGAGCCTTTCATGAGGGCCGGCCTTTCCGACTCATCGCCTTCTTGCGCTGCATCGGTAAAGACAAGGGAAGGACGAAAATAGCGCTGTTTCAGGCGTCCGGCAATTAGCCCGCAGATCGACTCATGAACCTCCGGGAGATAGAGCATGAGGAGGGGAGGAAGCTTCTCCCATGCGGTGATCGCATTCTCCGCGTCCTCAACGCCCTGTCTTGTCATTGCCTTTCGTTCCTCATTCAGGCGATAGAGCTCCCGGCCATACTCCTGAAGGGTCTCCGGATTCTCTTCCAAAAAGAGCTCCACTCCCAAGTTGGCGGTAAAGAGACGGCCGGAGGCATTGATGCAGGGGCCAATCACGAAGCCTGCGGTATAAACGGTGACCTCTCGGTCCCAGTGATTGACCTCCAAAAGGGCCTGTAAGCCGGGATTTTGGGTCCGATTGAGTTCCCGCAACCCCAGGCTCACGATCATCCGATTCTCTCCCGTCAGTGGCACAACATCACAGATGGTACCCAGAGCTGCGAATTGGAGCAGGTCCAAGAGAGGGGCCTCAGAATCCCGAAAATACATCGCAAGCGCGGAAATCACCTTAAAGGCGACCCCTGCCCCACAGAGGTCCGCAAAGGGGTAACCCGATCCCTCCGCATGGGGATTTAAAAAGAGCTCGCAGGGAGGAAGCTTCTCCACATCCCCCTCTTTGACCATTTGATGATGGTCCGTGACGATCACGGGTATCCCCTGTTGACCGGCGTATTCTAACGCCTCAAAGGCAGCGATCCCATTGTCGCAGGTGATGATCAGTCCACATCCTTCCTCGAGTGCCTGGTCCACGAGGCGGCAATTCAAGCCATAGCCGTCCGCCATTCGATCGGGGATGGCATAGCTGACCGCGTGGAAGGGATCCACCCCCAATTTTTTTGCAAAATAGCGAAGTCCCTTCACAAGAATCGTGGTAGCAGCTACCCCATCCTGGTCATAGTCTCCCACCACCCGAATCGGAATTCCTCCCTGCAGGCAGTCCGAAAGGTAGCTCACCACGCCTTCCATCTGCTGAAAGAGGAAGGGATCGGGAAGGGCCTCTATGGAAGGGTGAAAGTAGGAGTTCCAGTCATTCTCTGCGATGTCCCGATTCGCTAAGAGGAGACAGAGAAGGGGGTGCCAGCCCGTTTTTTCATAGATTTTTTTTGCCTCTTGTCCCCGATTCATCAAAAACCATTTCATCCTTGGATCCCTTCTAATAAAAGGAGAGACAGACCGCAGTCCGCCTCTCCTCGCTGTTCTCTACAAACGATCTTCCTCGTCTTGCGCTTCCTCCGGGGAATCAAACTCCACCCCCGTGCCATCCTCCGGATGGGCGACGGGTCCGTTAAAATCCTGATGTCCCTCCACCGGCGTTACCTTGTAAGAAAAAGCCTGTTTCAGGAACTCAAGCCGGGCTCCCTGACTACCCGTTTCGATTTCGAAAGAATCATCGCTGAGTCTTGTGATGGTTCCCCGAACCCCACCGACGGTTACGATCTGGTCCCCGATTTCCAGGGTATTCAGGGTATTCTTCTGTTCCTCCATCCGCTTTTTTTGTGGCCGAATGGTTAAAAAGTAGGTCGCTCCGAAGAAGACCACCGCCATTAAAAGCAATCCAGCACCTTGTGGCATAATTTCCTCCTATTTTTTTTTTTTATTTTACCATACTCAATGTTTTTCTTTTTCGTACCGATCCAAGAAGGCGGCTTTATACTCTAAAAACCGGTCTTCGAAGATCGCCTGTCGCATCCCCTTCATCATCTCAATGAGAAAAGTGAGATTGTGAATGGTGAGGAGACGGGCTCCCAGAATTTCATTGACATTGTTAAGATGGCGTAAGTACGCTCTTGTGTAATTTTTACAGCAGTAGCAATTGCAGGCCGGATCCAGGGTGTGAAAGTCCTCTTTAAAACGCTCGTTGCGGATGTTTACTTTTCCCTCGTGGGTAAGAGCAAGGCCATTTCTCGCAACACGAGTCGGGAGGACACAGTCACACATATCGATTCCCGCTTCCACCGATTCAAAGAGATAGTCCGGGGTTCCAATCCCCATATTATATCTTGGCTTGTCGGAAGGGAGGAACGGGGTCGTGTACTTGAGAATGCGAATAAATTCCTCTTTGGGTTCCCCCACGCTGATTCCGCCGATCGAGTAGCCATCCAGGTCCATCTCCACAGAGACCTTGGCGGACTGCTCTCTTAAATCCTCGTAAAATCCCCCCTGAACGATTCCAAATAAAGCCTGGTCCTCCCTCGACTTAGCCTTTTTGCAGCGGTCCAACCAGCGAAGGGTCCGCTCCATGGAATTCTTCGTGTATTCATAGTCTGCGGGATAGGGAACGCACTCATCAAAAGCCATCATGATGTCCGATCCCAGATCCGTCTGTACCCCGATCGAAACCTCGGGGCTGATCATGTGCTTCGATCCATCAATGTGCGAACGGAAGGAGACCCCCTCCTCGGTGATAGACCGGTTGTCGGCCAGGGAAAATACCTGGTAGCCACCGGAGTCCGTTAAGATGGGGCGATCCCAGTTCATGAAAGAATGCAGGCCTCCCGCCCGTCGGATTAAGGGAGAACCCGGCCGCAAATAAAGGTGATAAGTGTTGCTGAGAATAATCTGGGCACCTATGGCCTTGAGTTCTTCCGGGGTCATCGTCTTCACCGTCGCCTTGGTTCCCACGGGCATAAATACCGGTGTTTCCACATCTCCGTGAGGAGTGTGGAGGATACCGGCCCGAGCCCCGCTATTCTTGTCCTGATGTAAACACTCATAGGTTACCGCTCTCATTCCTGTCCCCGATTCAAGATAAGCATGGCATCGCCAAAGCTGAAGAAGCGATAGCGCATCTCGTTGGCGATTCGATAGGCGTTCAACACATGGTCCCTGCCGGCAAATGCAGAAATCATCATGATCAGGGAGGATTTCGGAAGGTGGAAATTGGTAATGATGCCGTCGATGGCCTCATACTGAAAACCGGGATAAATAAAGATATCCGTCCAACCCGAATCCTCCGTGATCTTGCCCTTCTTCTTCATCACACTCTCCAGGGTGCGGGTGGATGTGGTGCCCACAGAAATCACCCGATGTCCCTCCGCTTTCGTGCGATTGATCAAATCCGCGGTTTCCTGAGAGAGCTGGTAAAATTCCGAATGCATGAGATGGTCTTCGATGTTTTCTTCTTTTACCGGGCGAAACGTGCCCAGGCCTACGTGAAGGGTCAAAAAGCCGATATGAACCCCCTTCTCTTCCAGTTCTTTCATCAATTCTTTCGAAAAGTGCAATCCCGCCGTGGGGGCCGCCGCCGATCCATTGACACGGGCGTAAACCGTTTGATACTGGGAAGGGTCCTCCAGATGTTCGGTAATGTAGGGCGGAAGAGGCATCTCACCCAGCCGGTCCAAAATTTCCTCAAAGATCCCCTGAAAGTGAAAATCAATGATCCGCTGACCGTCATCGATGATGTCCACGACGGTGCCCGACAGCTCGTCCGAAAACGAAATGTCCTGCCCGATTTTCATCTTGCGACCCGGCTTTACCAGCGTTTCCCACTTGCTTCCCTCCGTATTTTTGAGAAGGAGCACCTCCACGGATTCCTCCTTCCCCGGTCGATGTCCAAAGAGACGAGCCGGCAAAACCCGGGTATCATTCATGATCAGCGTGTCTCCCGCTTCCAGATATGATCCCAGATTATAAAAATGGTCATGCTCCAGGCTTCCCGTGGTCCGATCCATGACCATGAGTCGGCAATTCTCCCTCTTGGATTCCGGATGTTGGGCAATCAGGTCCTCATCCAAGTCAAAATCAAAATCTTCGGTTCTCATTCCTATCCTTCTTTCCCACGTTTATTCCTTGTCTCCCGGGCGAGGAAGCCCGTAATGAGCATAGGCCTTTTCCGTGATCATTCTTCCCCGCGGAGTGCGAATTAAAAATCCAATCTGTAAAAGATACGGTTCCACGACGTCCTCGATGGTGCCGCTCTCTTCCCCGGTGGATGCCGCAATGGTGTCCAAGCCAACCGGTCCTCCCGCAAAGTTCTGGGCGATGGTTTGAATGATGCGCGCATCTTCCCGGTCCAGGCCCAACTCATCCACCTCCAAAAGTTCCAGGGCTTTTTGGGCCGTGGATAGATTGATGGTTCCATCTCCCCGGACCTGGGCCACATCTCTCACCCGTCGCAGGAGCCGGTTCGCAACACGAGGGGTGCCTCTGGACCGGCTTCCGATTTCGATGGCCGCCTCTTCTGCGATGGGAACCTGGAGAATATGGGCAGAACGGCGAACGATACGAGCAAGCTCTTCTTTTTCATACATTTCAAAATTGATCATGACCCCAAACCGGTCCCGGAGGGGGGAACTCAGCATCCCGGACCTTGTGGTGGCTCCAATCAGGGTGAAGGGTTCCAGATCCAACCGCAAACTCTGTGCTGTCGTCCCCTTTCCCACCATGATATCCAGTGCAAAATCCTCCATCGCAGAGTAAAGAACTTCTTCGATATTGCGATTAATGCGGTGAATCTCATCGATAAAAAGGATGTCTCCCCGCTTTAGATTGGTCAGAAGGCTTGCAAGGTCTCCCTGTTTCGTGATCGCCGGGCCCGATGTGATCTTGATATTTGACCCCATCTCGTTGGAAATGATGGTGGCCAGGGTGGTTTTTCCCAATCCCGGGGGACCCGACAGAAGCACATGGTCCAGGGGATCTTCCCGCTTCTTGGCCGCATCAATAAAAATCTGCAACTGGTTTTTCGTTTTTTCCTGGCCAATATAATCGGAGAGCCATTTTGGACGAAGATTCAGCTCACTTTCCGGATCATCCATCTGTACGCCAGCACCAATGATTCGATGTCGATTCGATTCCATGGCTCCTCCTTATGAAAGCTGTTGCAAAGCACGACGAAGCATATCCTCCAGTGACAGACCGCTTTCCATGGATCGAAGGACCTTTTCCGCTTCGTTTCGGGGATACCCCAAATTGATGAGGGCCTGCAGGGCAATTTCCTTCTGGTCTCCCATCTCCTCCTCCGGCTTATCGGGAAGCCGCTCTCCCGCCACATAGCCCAACTTCTTGATCGGATCCAGGAGTTCCAAGGCGATGCGGCCTGCGGTCTTTTTCCCCACACCGGGAGCCGTGGAAAGGACGGAGATGTCCGCCTGCAAAACCGCTTGCGCAATGGTCTCCACGGAAAGGGCGGACAGAATTCCAAGTGCGGATTTCGGGCCGATCGTTGCGACACGATTCAGAAGAAGAAACATCTCCAGCTCTTCCTCCTCATAGAAGCCGTAAAGCTGAAGGGCATCTTCCCTCACCTGTAGGAACGTATAGACCCGATACCGCTCTCCCTGTTGGAAATGCACCATGGAGGCCTTTGAACAGGAGAGTCGATAGCCGATTCCCTGGTTTTCCAGAACGATTCCTTCTTCATCTTTTCGAATGATTTCTCCAATAATGTAGGAAAACATTCCTCACCTCATCAAATTCTCTTCTTTAAATTGCTGGCCAAAAGCGTGACAGATGGCGACCGCCAAACCATCTGCCGCATCGTCCGGCTTGGGGAGCTCGTTCAATCGCAAAAGCGCCTGCACCGAACGCTGTATCTGCAGTTTGTTTGCCCTTCCGTAGCCGGTGATCGCCTGTTTAATCTGCAGGGGCGTGTACTCATAGAGAGACAGCCCCGCCTTGATTGCCGCCAGGACCTCAACGCCGCGCGCCTGGGCGACCATGATCGCCGTCGTTTTATTGGAATAGAAAAACAGCTCCTCAAAGGCCACCTCATCCGGGTGAAACTCTTTGATAAGCTGTTCCATTTCCCGGTCAATGATTAACAGCCTCTCCGCGAGAGGCGTGTGTGCCAAGGTTTCGATGACGCCATATTCCAAACAGCGTAACCGGTTTCCATCAAAATCGATGACGCCATAACCAACCAGAGCAATCCCTGGGTCAATTCCAAGTATTCTCATCGGCTGTAGCGCTCCAGCACAGAATCATTGATCGCTGCCCAAAAGGCCTCCTTATAGACCTTCGTAATGTTGTTGTACATATACTGGTTAAGCTTGTGATACAGATGGCTTAAGTCCCGAACGGTCAGGAGATTTTCTTCCAATTTCAATCGATCCAAGTGGTCAAAATCTAAGACGATTTGCTTGTCAATGTAATCATTCAAGCGGTAGACCTTTTTCTTTAACACCTTGCGACAGTACATCGTCCCCAGATGCTTGAGAACCCGAAATCCCTCGGTGTCCCTTTTTAAATCATGGAAAAGCTGGGATTTCAATCCCATGGCTCTCCCCTTTCTCACATGGTGGAAAAGTACATGTTTTCCGCTCAGCTCTTCCGGTGTGTAAAACTCCAAGGCCAAGCGTTCGAGCCGATCTGTCCAATAGGAGCTGGCCTGTGTCAGAGAGTTCACCTCGATCACAATGGCCAGTTCAAAGCGATTCACATCATCGTTGATCAGCCTGCGCAAGGCCCGAATCACATATTCCCGATCTTTCCGGTCCTTCAAAAATCGACGAAGAGAGGTCATAAGCCGCTTCATCAATACATACTGCGGCTTGGTCATGCCGGAAAATCTTCGGTGATCGAGCATGGAAAGAAGAATGTGCATGGAGATGGGATCATTATTATATAAAAAGCGTTGTTCCAAACTCTTCTCAATATCGCCCAACCGGTCGCCCATCCGTGTCTCCTTTCCCTAAACCTGTTCTAATAGTATATACCAACCAGGCCCACTTTTAAAAATTCTGCAGAAAAAAACATCGGTTATAATACAGGAAAGGAGCCTGTCATGAACTATAAAAATATTTGTTTGGGAACTTTTGTTGCAAGACCCAACCATTTTTTATCCATTGTTGATCTGGAAGGGAGCCCGGTCAAGGCTCATGTGAAAAACACGGGGCGCTGCGGAGAACTCTTGGTTCCCGGGGTGAGAGTGGCCCTCCAGGATTTTCGAGGGCATTTGGGGAAAAGAAAGACCTCCTTTGACCTCATCGCCGTAGAAAAAAGGCGAAATTTCGGTACTTCCCCGGTGAACATCGATTCTCAGCTCCCCAATGCTCTCGTGAAGGAGGCCCTTCTCGATCACAGCCTCTCCTTACCGGGTCTTGGCCCCCTTGATCTCGTAAAACCGGAAACAACCTATGCATCCTCCCGCTTCGATTTTTATCTGGAAGATACCAAGGGGCAAAAAGCGTATCTAGAGGTGAAGGGCGTAACCCTGGAAGAAGAGGATCATGTTTTCTTTCCCGATGCTCCCACGCTGCGCGGAAAGAAACACGTTAAGGAGCTCATCCAAGCAAAAAAAGACAGCTATCTCTCCTACCTGCTCTTTTTGATACAGATGGATCACGTGAAGGCCTTTCATCCCAACTGGAGAACGGATCCCGCCTTTGCGGGCGCCTTAGTGGAGGCCCGGGAGATGGGAGTCTGCCTTTTATCGTATTCTTGTCAGGTGGATTGGGACCGGGTGCTCATTCAACAAGAACTTCCCCTTTCTCTGAACGAACACGCTCCTTTTGTCCGAAAAGTAAAAGGATAAAAAGAGCCGCAGGTTATATAATAAAAAGGGAATAGAATCGGTAAGGACCGTCGTTTTTTCATAGAAGGAGGCAAATTTGAAGATCTGTCTACACCCATCCGGAATCAAAATCGCACAGAAAAGTGGGATAGGGGTTGCCTATCAACACCAGAAAAAGGCCCTGGAAAAGGCCCACATTCCCTGCGTTGACAGCATGGCTCAGGCTGATATCGTGCAAATAAACACCATTTTTCCGGCTTCCTATAGGGCGGCAAAAAAGGCACGTCGCCTCCGAAAAAAAATCGTCTACTACGCCCATTCCACCATGGAGGATTTTCAAAATTCCTTTACCGGATCCAATTTGGTGGCACCGGTGTTTAAAAAATGGATCATCGCCTGTTATCGAACGGCAGATGTGATCCTCACTCCCACTCCCTACTCCAAGCAGCTATTGGAAAGTTACCATATCGGCCCTCCCATTCTTGCCCTGAGCAATGGCATTGACTTGGATCTTTATGATCGAACGAAGATTGATGCCATGGCTTTCCGAAAAAGACACGGACTATCGGAAAAGACTCCCTTGGTTCTGGGAGTCGGCCATTACATTCAACGAAAAGGGATTCTCGACTTCATACAATGTGCGAAACGCTTACCCGGGGTCCAGTTTTATTGGTTTGGCTATACCGCCCCCTCCCTGGTTCCGTCGGAGATACGAAACGCGATGGCCGATAAGCCGGACAACCTGCATTTTCCGGGCTTTATCGATCCCGAAAAATTACGAGAAGCCTATGTGGGAGCAGATCTGTTCTTCTTTCCCACCTTTGAGGAAACCGAGGGGATCGTTCTTTTAGAGGCCATGGCCCTGGAGACGCCGATCTTGGTTCGGGACATTTCTATTTATGAAACGATGCTCCCCGCCAATCAAACCGTCTACAAGGGCAAAAGTGTGGAAGAATTCGTTCAAAAGATATCTCTGATGCTCCGAGGCAAGCTCCCCTCCCTCACCGATCAAGCCTATGAATCCGTGAAAAAAGTGAGCCTGGAGAGCATGGGACAAAAGCTCAAGGAAATCTACCACCGTTTATTGGAAGAATCATGCTGAAGGCAATGCTTCTCTCTAACAGACAAAAAAAGGCCGCCGATGACATCGGCGGCTTTTACGTGCCATTGAGGATTCGAACCCCAGGCCTTCTGGTCCGTAGCCAGACGCTCTATCCAGCTGAGCTAATGGCACTCACTGAATGCATCATAGCATAGAACTTCACGAATAACAAATTTTTTGCCCTTTATCCTTAAAAAAAGTATACTGTGGTTACAAGATTGTACAATAGATCGGCATAAAAGTGACCGACCTTTAAGAGGAGAACCTATGAGTATTAGTATGCTGCAGTCAAAATTCACCTCTCTGCTCACCCCGGAACGCGTGGCCAGTTATGATCAAGAGGTATATCAGGAACCGACAATGATGTTGATCCACAGCATGAGCCGTTTTTTATATATTCGTGAAGGCGATGCGACCATCCGTATCAACGGTGAAGAGTACAGGATGACAGAACATTCCATGATTGCCATCCTCCCCTGGGATGTGACGCAAATTGTTGCGGTGCGAAGGCCTGTTACTGCCGAACGCATCATCTATAACTTCAATTTCATGAATCTGTATCTTCGCTCCGATTATAATCCGAATAAACAATTTTTTAAGCTCTGGAAGGTCATGCGT
>CALAJY010000016.1 GCA_937923265.1 uncultured Tissierellia bacterium | reverse complement strand
AAAGCGGGAGAAAGAAGCCTATGCGTATGGGAAGAATTTGTCAAATTTCTTGCAGGAGTCCCGGGTTCGCGCCCTGTTAGAAGGCTGTCTTCACAACCAAGAAGAAGGCCTGGCTTGGCAGATTCTAACAGAAGAAGGAAACAAGTTGTCAGGCAAGGACAGAGAAAATATTCGTTTTTCCCTCTTTGAAAATCCTCGGGAGAGGGTTTGTCAAGCGGACCTGGTCTGTGCCTGGGTCTATGGGTTTGCCATCTTTCGCGATGAACAAGGGGAGTTTCCGGTCAATTCTCAGGGGCGGAGAGTCTGCAGCCATTCTTTTGAGAAGGTGATTGTCACCGAGAAGGGCTTGTTTGGCATGAATCAGAAACAGCTCTTTCAGATGAATCGGCAGGGCTCCTTACTCTCCGTTCAAACCGTAGATGAGAAAGAACGAAGTCGGTTTCTCGACCGGGCGAAAAATCTTCCGGTGGACAAAGCACCGGCAGCGGCCGGACAGGGGTTGCTTCCTCGAGTGGGAGAAGGAGGAAAGTCGCTTCTCTTGGGAGGACGGGTGCTTTTAAAGGGCCCCTTTGTGCAGCTGACGGAACTTTCCTCTTATGGAATTGCCTATGCGAGACGGGAAAAGCAGTGGATCGAATTTCGCTTTCCCGCCCTATCGCGGGGAATTTCTTTAAAAAGTCCTCAAGTCCCTTAAGATGGGTACGAATGAAGTATCGAACAATAAGAGGGAGGTAAGGAAGATGAATGCTCATGAAGTTATGAAACGCAGTTATATTCAGTCGGATATCCAGAAGCACTTATTTATTATCGGTTTGGTGGACTTGATTTTTGGGTTGCTCTTTATCATCAATCCCAATTTAAGCATGGATATCGTGGTGAACGTATCGGCGGTTCTTCTGTTGGTGCTGGGATGTTTACAGCTGTTTAGCTTTGTTCGTGCGGAGGAATCGGAACGAGCGACAGGAAATAATTTGGGAATCAGTTTGGTTTGCCTGTTTTTTGGCATCTTTCTGTTTACGAAGACGATTCAAATTGAAGAAATTTTAAGCATTGTTTTACTCAT
>CALAJY010000015.1 GCA_937923265.1 uncultured Tissierellia bacterium | reverse complement strand
CCTGGGAAAGTGCGAAAAAGGGGATTTCCCAGGGGTGAGGTCCCCTGGGAAAGTGCTAAAAAGAGGGTTTCCCAGGGGTGGGGTTCCCAGGGGAACCGGTTTGAGATAACCGCATTTCTACGAATTTGCCTGAACACGGCTTAAGAAATCGGTTCATGGATTCATGCCCGCTTTTTTTATCGGCAAAAAAAGGCTTCCCCGGGCGATGAACCCGGAGAAGCCTTACCTTCGTTTATTCGAGTCACTATTTATCGGCTTGCACCAGCTGATGGGCGAGTTGATCGATGTTGCCACATCCCGTGGTCATGACCAGATCCTCCGGCTGAAGGATCTCAGAAAGAAGCGCCTGGCAATCATCAAAGGTCTCGCAATAGTGCGCCTTCACACCATTCTTTTTTAGACGGTCCACTAATTCTTCCGAGTGAACGCTGCCATCATCCACTTCTCTGCCTCCCAAAATTTTGGTAACGATCACTTCGTCGGCGGAAGCAAAGGCGGTGGCGAACTGATCCATCAAGGTGCGGGTCCGAGAGTAGGTGAAGGGCTGGAAGACACAGATGAGACGATTCTTCTTGTGTTCCGCCAGGGCATCCAAGGTGGCTTGAATCTCCTTGGGATGGTGGCCATAATCCGTCAGGATGTCCGCCTGCCGGAACTGCCCAATGAGTTCCATCCGACGGTGGAGAGACTGGTATGCGGCAATTCCCTTTTGAATCTCTTTCATTCCGACGCCCATTTGATCCATGGCAGCAATCGCCGCGGTGGCATTATAAACATTGTAACGACCGATGATTTGCAAATGAAAACTCTCATTTTGGCCGTTGGGCAGGGTCACGTCAAAGGAAGGGTGGCCCTTCTCATCAAAGGTAATACTATGGGCATAATAGTCCACCTGGTCGGAGCCCATTCCATAGGAGACGACCTTACCCTTTACCGAACTTGCGATTTTTTTGCAGTTCGGATCATCAAAGTTGAGAACGGCAATGGATGACTCGGATAGATTTTCCATGTAGTCGGAGAATGCATGAACGATATCATCCAGGTTCCGATAATAGTCCAAATGATCCTCATCAATGTTCAGGACGATGGCCAGCCGAGGGAAATAATAACGAATATTTCCCTTAAACTCACAGCCCTCTGCCAAAAACAGATCGCCGGAGCCCGTATGGACATTGCCCTCGATTCCGTCAAAGGAGCCCCCCAAAAGAATAGTCGCATCCTGCTTGGAATCCATCAGAATTTCCGTGATCATGGAAGTCGTTGTGGACTTTCCGTGGGAGCCGGAAACCGAGATGGAGCGATCATAGTTCTTCATGATTGTGCCCAAAAATTGTCCTCGGCTCAGGCAAGGCTTTCCTGTTTTTCGAGCGGTTTGCAATTCTTCCGAGCTTTCGGGGATGGCATCGGTGTAGATGAACAGGTCTTGGTCTTTAATGTTGTCAGCGGTCTGTTGATAGGCGATGGGAATGCCGATTTTTTCCAGATGCTTGGTATATTTTCCCCTCTCGCGATCGGAGCCGCTCACTTGATAGCCATGGTCGAACATGAGCTCTGCGATTCCCGACATGCTACAACCGCCAATGCCCATGAAATGTATTTTTTTTGAGGAATTTTCTTCCAGGTGAAACTCCATCATGAAACCTCCTAACGTTATGGATAGGAACCAGCGTCTTTTCTTTCTTACCCGGTCAATCAGTATACCATAACTCAATTCTTTGTGTATAATGATAGCGTAGCCTTATAAAAAGGAAAAGAAGCAGAAAGCAAAGAAGGGATTATAATGACAAGATTTCAGATCCTTGCATCCGCTTTTGTTTTAGCCTACGAGAAGGAAGAGAAGAGAGCATTGACCGATTTACTGGGTTGCTCGCAAAGAGAGTTGGTGGAGTCCGCTTTGAAACAAGCGGATTTTTCTGCTGCTCGGGAGACGAATTCTTCCCATAATCCGAAAGTGGTGGTTTCGACCGCGGCCTGTGGGTTAAGCAAAGAGGATTGGCAAAATTGGTTAGCTTCCGGAAAAAGAGCCCTGCAGGATTGCTATGGCAATGTGATTGGCTTGCTCAGTGAAGAAGAACCGGGGAATGAAAGTTTTGAGCAGTGGACAGAGAAGCAGGATCTTCAACTTGAGAAAGAAGATACCTTTGCACTCTCTTTCCCGGGAGTGCTGGACATGGCGAGTTTGGCTCAGGTCCTCCGCCTTCTCCGACTTCGCATCAATAAACACTGGATGGAAGAGGGCGTTCGCCTGGATGACCCGGAGCGCATCGAGATTTCTCCTTTCGCGAAGATCGGAAAGTTTTCCTACCTGGAGGGGGATGTGAAAGTCCTCGGAGAAACCGTGCTGGGGGATGAGGTGTTCGTCTCTCATGGTTCGGTGATCAAGGATTCCGAGATCGGACCGCGCTGTCGCATTTATTCCTCTTTGATTGAGTCTTCGACGATGGAAGAAGGGGCGGATATTGGGCCCTATTCCCACCTGCGCCCCCAAGCACACCTGGGCAAAGGGGTTCATATTGGGAACTTTGTGGAAGTGAAGAAGGCAAGCCTGGGCCAGGGGACCAAGGCGGGTCATCTTGCCTATATCGGGGATGCGGATGTGGGCAGCAATGTGAACATCAGCTGCGGCGTGATTTTCTGCAACTATGATGGCAAGAAGAAACATCGAACAACGGTAGGTAATGACGCCTTCCTCGGCTCAAATGCGAACCTCGTGGCACCGGTCACGGTGGAGGATGAGGGTTTTGTGGCTGCAGGATCGACGATTACAAAGAAGGTTGAAGAGGGTGCTCTGGCGGTAGAGCGGAGCGAACAAAAGACAATTTCGGGATACGTAAAGCGAAAGAAAGATGCGGGATTGTTATAAGGAGGAAGAGGAGGAAGCATGTCTAGTGTAGGAATGAAGATTTTTTCCGGTTCAGCAAATCGCCCCTTGGCGGAAGCCATTTGTGATGAACTGGGAATAAAGCTGGGAGATATGTCCGTAGGAAGGTTCTCGGACGGTGAAATCAGTGTGAAGATTGATGAGACTGTTCGTGGCTACGACGTCTTCTTAGTACAGCCTACTTCACAGCCAGTCAATGATCATCTTATGGAAGTATTGATTGTGGCGGATGCGCTGAAACGTGCCTCCGTCGCCTCGATTAACCTGGTGATGCCCTATTACGGCTATGCACGGCAGGATCGAAAGACCAGCGGTCGTGAGCCGATCACCGCGAAATTGGTCGCAGACATTCTGACTACGGCCGGGGTAGATCGGGTGGTAACGCTGGACCTGCATGCCGGACAGATTCAGGGCTATTTCGATATCCCGGTGGACCATTTCCAGGGTGGCCGTCTCCTGGCCGATTATTTCCAACCCTTGGTCAAGGAAAATCCCGAGGAATGGTGTGTGGTTTCTCCGGATCTGGGTGGGGTCACCCGAGCTCGTGCCTTTTCCCACTTGCTGGATTTACCCATTGCCATCATTGAAAAAGTTCGACCCAAGCCTAACGTGTCTACGGTAGTGGATATTATCGGAGAGATTAAAAACAAGAGATGCATTATTATTGACGATATTATCGATACCGCTGGCACCATCACCAATGCCGCAAACTATCTCATCAAAGAAGGAGCAAAGGAAGTTTATATCACCGCTTCCCATGCGATTCTCAGTGGGGATGCCTGCAAGAAGATCGAGGAATCCGAAGTGAAGAAGTGTGTGGTTACCGATTCCATCCAGCTGGATGAAGCCCATAAGACGGACAAGATGGTGGTTATGAGCATCGCTCCCTTGCTGGCAGAAGCTATCCGCCGGATTCATAGCCACAAATCCGTGAGCGACCTCTTTACTCGATGAGCCTTCATGTCCTCGCCGGTCTGGGAAATCCCGGCGCCCGCTATGAGCAGACTCGGCATAACATGGGCTTTATGACCCTGGATGCTCTGGCGGATGAATTAGGGATTTCCTTCACAAAGGAAAAATGGAACGCCTCTCTTGCGGAGGGAAAAGTGGGGGACCAAAAGCTGATTCTGGTAAAGCCACTCACGTATATGAATGACTCCGGTCGAGCACTGCAGCCGATTCTTTCCTACTACCATTGGCAACCCGAAGAGATGCTCCTCCTCTGTGATGATATTGACATTGCCTTGGGAACCATTCGTCTGCGGAAAACCGGGTCGGCCGGAACGCATAACGGATTGAAATCCGTGGCAAGAGAGATTGGGTCTCACAATTTCCCCCGCATCAAGCTTGCCGTGGGAAGAAGGCCTGCTCGAATGGACCTGGCGGACTTTGTCCTCTCCCGTTTTTCCGAAGAAGAACTTCCCATCATCAACGAAGAAATCGAAGCGGCCGTGCAAGCCACCATGGAAATTCTTCATCGGGACATGGATTTTGCCATGAACCGATGGAATGGGTGGAAGGCGTCGAAGCTGCCAAAGCTCAGTGCGGAAGAGTTAGCGGAAGCTCGTAAGGAGAATAAATTACGGAAAGAACAGGACGCCTTTCGAAAGTCGGCGGAGCGTTGTGGCGACCAATGAGCTATTTTACGAATCTTTACCTGGGAGATCCCCAATACGCCAGAATGGCCGAGGAGATTCTCCGCGGGGCAAACAAAATTTATCTACACGGATTAATTCCACAGAGTACAGGCCATTTGATTCTCTCCCTCTCAGAGAACCTGAAACGGCCTGTTCTTGTGGTGTGTGAAAACCAACGACGAGCTCGAGAACTGGCAAATCAGATCAACGATTTTCTGCCCGATCGGGCCCTTTGTTTTGAGGAGGAGGAGCTTCAATTTTTCCACACGGATTCTTCCTCCACCCCGGCCTTGGGAACACAGATTCAGGCGATGAGCCGCCTTGCTCAGGGGGATCGGGTTCTTGTCACGACAACGCTCTCCGCCCTGGGGCGACGGCTTACCCCGCCCAGGGACTTTGCCGCTTCCGGCTTCTCTTTGTCCCTGGGGGATGAGGTGGAGATGGAGGATTTGGTGCTTCGCCTTCACCGGATGATGTATGAACGAGTGACAACCGTTGAGCATCGGGGGCAGTACTCCGTTCGCGGAGGTATCTTGGACTGCTACCCCATGTTTGGTGAGGATGCCTTCCGGATTGAGTTTTTTGACACCGAAGTGGACAGCATTCGCCACCTGGACATCGAAAGTCAGCGGTCCCATGACTCCATTGATACGGTTACGATACATCCGGCAACCTCTCTGCAGTTTTCGGAGGATGCGGTGGAGGAGGTCTGCAAGAACCTGCGGAAGGAACTCTTCCAGTCCTCCGAGTCCTTTCACTATGGCCTGGATGTGGATCGACGACAGGAGAAGTTTGAAGGATTGTTGGACCGGGTGGAAGAGGAAAAGCAGATTGGGGAATCGGACCTCTTCGCACCCTATCTGCCGCGGGATGCCTACGCCCACCTTTACGATTATCTGCCCACGGAGGGTCTGGTCGTTTTTGAGGATCTGACCCGCATCTTCGATGGCGCCCGGACGCGGCAAAAAACCATGGAAGAATCCATGACACGGTTGCTGGAGCGAGGGGAGATTTTGGAAGGCCATCTCCATCTCCTGGAGGGTCCTTCCAAGATTTTGCAGAATCTGAAACCCTATGTGAACATTAACATCACGCAGATCCTGAAGCAGCTGGGTTTGTTTCGTCCCGATGTTTTGATCCGGATGCGGTCCATGGAAGCGGATCGGTTTAACCGCCGCTGGGAGGAGTTTGTGGCGATGCTCCGTCAGAGGCAGAGCCAATCCTACCGAATCCTGATCTGTGCGGGAGCGGGCTTTGTTCCCCTTCAGATGCGCCTGCGAGAAGCCGATGTGGGCTTCACCCTTGCGGATGAGAATCTGGAGACCTTGGAGGAAGGAAAGATCTATCTTTCGGATCTCTCGGTGGATGCGGGCTTCCACTATCCCGATACGCGTCTTTATGTGACGACGATGAGCGAAATCACCGGCAAGGAACGTCGTCGGCAAAAACGCTTCAGCACGGAAAAGAAACGCAATTTTCTCGATTACCAGGACCTGGAACCCGGGGACTTTGTGGTTCACGAGAGCTACGGAATCGGCGAGTATGCGGGCACGGAGACCATGGAAATCGCGGGAGTCACGAAAGACTACCTAAAAATTCTGTATAAGGCAGGGGATACCCTCTTTGTGCCCACCGACGAGATGCACCTCATCGCGAAATACATCGGAAAAGATGGGGCGGCCCCGCGACTCTCCGGCCTCGGGGGAAGCGAATGGGAAAAATCTAAGCAGAAGGTCAAAAAGGCTGTGGATGCCATTGCGGAGGACTTGGTGGAACTCTACGCCCACCGATCCAAAGCGAAGGGGTATGCCTTTGCTTCCGACAGTCAATGGCAAAATGACTTTGAGGCAGCCT
The DNA here is from genome assembly GCA_937923265.1 of uncultured Tissierellia bacterium. Lineage (GTDB taxonomy): Bacteria > Bacillota > Clostridia > Tissierellales > Peptoniphilaceae > CALAJY01. The sequence continues at coordinate 16,341 of CALAJY010000015.1, read as the reverse complement.
TTCCTTACGAGGAGACTCCCTCTCAGCTCCGGGCAATTTCCGAGATTAAGGAGGACATGGAGTCCGATAAGCCCATGGACCGGTTGCTCTGCGGAGATGTGGGCTATGGGAAAACGGAAGTGGCACTTCGGGCGGCCTTTAAAGCCATGATGGACGGCAAGCAGGTGGCCTTCCTCTGCCCGACGACCATCCTGACCCAGCAGCACTATCAGACCATGGTGGAACGGTTCTTGCAGTTTCCTGCGCGGATCGAATTTCTCTCTCGGTTTAAAACGCAGGACCAGCAAAAGCATATTGTCGAAGCGCTAAAGGAGGGGTCGGTAGACATCGTTGTGGGCACCCACCGTCTGCTGAGCAAGGACATTCACTTTAAAGACCTGGGCCTCCTCATCATTGATGAAGAGCAGCGTTTTGGCGTAAAGGATAAGGAAAAGATCAAGAAGCTTCGGGAGAATGTGGACGTTCTCACCTTATCGGCGACGCCGATTCCCCGGACCCTCCAGCTTTCCCTCAGCGGAATCCGGGACATGAGTCTCTTGGAGGAGCCGCCGGAAGACCGTATTCCGACAACGACTTACGTAATGGAATATGATCCGAGGGTGATCGGGGATGCCTTGAATCGGGAACTGGACCGAGGCGGACAGGTCTATTTTGTCCATAATCGTGTCTATGATATCCACAGCGTCGCCGAGCACCTGCAGGCCTTGGTGCCTGACGCCCGCATCGCCATTGCCCATGGACAGATGAGCACCATGGAGTTGGAAAACGTGATGGAGGATTTTGTTTCCGGGCAGGTGGATATTTTGCTCTCCACCACCATCATCGAAACGGGAATGGATATTCCCAATGTAAACACCCTGGTTGTGACCAATGCCGACCACATGGGACTCTCCCAGCTCTATCAGTTAAAGGGACGGATTGGTCGGTCCGAGCGAAATTCCTATGCCTATTTCACCTATGAACCGCAAAAGGTCATCTCGGAAATCTCTGAGAAACGCCTGAAAGCCATTCGTGACTTCACCGAGTTTGGATCGGGTTATAAGATCGCCATGCGAGACCTGCAACTCCGGGGAGCGGGAAATCTCCTGGGAGAAAGCCAATCGGGTCATATCGAATCCATCGGCTACGAACTCTATCTCAAGCTGTTGGAAGAGGCGGTTTCGAAGGCGAAGGGGGAGGACACCCGCCAGCGTTTGGAGGAAATCAATGTGGAAATGAAGGTGGATGCCTTTATTCCGGAAAGCTACATTCCTCAAACTTCCGACAAAATCATGATGTACCGTAAGATTGCGGCAATTGAAAACGAAGAGGAATATAGTACAATCATAGAGGAGTTAATTGATCGCTTCGGCGATGTTCCACCCAGTGTGGTAAATGTGATGGATATCGTGCTCATTAAGAAGTGGGCAACCGAGATCGGCTTTACCAGAATTGTAGAAAAGGAAGGATTTATCAATCTTCATTATGATAAATTTGAAGATTTTTCAGTGGAAAGCCTGAAGGAAATTTCAACTCGTTATGAAGGGCCTCTTAGCTTTGATTTTCAGGACAAGCCGAAATTTAAGATTGCATCCACAGCCAATAAGATTAAGGATGTCTATCGACTCCTGAAATTAATTCTTGAAATTAAGAAATCTACAAAATCGGAGGGAAAGAATGAGAAAGAACAACATGATTAAACTTGCCGGAACGGCTTTCGCCTTGAGCTTAACGCTGACTGCCTGCTCCGGCGGCGGCACCTTTGCCACGGTAAACGGACAAAAGATCTCCCAGGAAAGATATGATCAGCAATTGGAGATGTACAAGAAGATGATCTCGGCGCAGTACCAGCTCCCCTTAACCATTGAAAAGTCTTTGATTCAGGAGCAGGTTATGCTGCAGGACTTGACAGCCAATAAGATCACGCCTTCCGATAAGGACTATAAAGTGGAGTATGATAAGGCGGTGCAGTCCTATGGCGGCGCAGAGAAGTACTCCCAGACCCTGAAGACCTTGGGAGTGGATGATGCCTCCATGCGGGAGAGCCTGAAGTTTGAGACGATCTCGCGGATGCATAAAGCTTGGTACAACAAGACGCATGCTCCCAAGGAAGAAACGTTGAAACAGTATTTCGAGAAGAACAAGGACCAGCTTATTACCGTGAAGGCCAGCCACATTCTCGTAAAGACGGAAGAAGATGCAAAGCAGGTCAAGGAAGCGCTCGGAAAGGGACAGAAGTTTGAAGATTTAGCCAAGAAGCTGTCCCAGGATCCCGGCTCGAAGGATAATGGGGGAGCCCTGCAAGAAGCTGCTCCCTCCAGTTACCTGCCCGAATTTGCCCAGGCCGTCACGACGATGAAGGTGGGAGCGATCAGTGATCCCGTAAAAACTCAGGTGGGTTATCACATCATCCGGCTGGATGAGAGAAAAGACACCTATGAAGCGCTCAAAGATAAGATCACGGAAACCATTCTCTCTCAGCAGTATGAGGCCTATGTGAAGGATAAGGTCAAGAAGGCCGACGTGGAGAAGGACGGGAAAAAAGTAGAACAGTCCTCGCAGGAGAGTGGCCAGAACGGAGAAAGCTCGCAAGCCTCTCAGGACAGTGCTTCTTCCCAGGAAACCGAGTCTTCCGGATCGACCGGCGAATCTTCATCAAAAAACAATTAACCGGAGTTAAAATCCTATAATCTGGGGTATACTATCACCGAATTGTTTGTATGGGAAATGCTCTCTTCCCCGAGAAGCAGACATGAACAAGTTAATACGAGGAGGAAATTATGGCAACAAAAGTAGCGATTAATGGATTTGGGCGAATCGGCCGTCTTGCTTTACGCCGTATTCAGACATTGGATGACATTGATGTGGTAGCAATCAATGACCTTGTTGACAAAGACTTTTTAGCTTACCTGCTGAAATATGACACCATGCAGGGCCGCTTCGATGGCACCATTGAGACCAATGAACAGGGAATCGTGGTAAACGGTGACCAGATCAACATGTACTCGGAACCAGATGCCTCCAAGCTTCCTTGGGGAGATTTAGGCATTGATATTGTCCTTGAATGTACCGGTTTCTATACTTCGGTGGAAAAGGCACAGGCACATATCCAGGCAGGTGCCAAAAAAGTAATCATTTCGGCTCCCGCAAAGGGAGAAATGAAAACGGTCGTTTTCGGTTGCAACCATGAGATTTTGGATGGCTCCGAGACGGTGATTTCCGGGGCTTCCTGCACGACCAACTGCCTTGCTCCGGTGGTAAAGGTCTTGAATGATAAGTTTGGATTGAAGGCCGCTCAGATGTCGACTATCCATGCTTACACGGGAAATCAGGCCCTTCAGGATTCCCCGAATAAGGCCAACAACTTCCGTCGTGGCCGTGCCGCTGCACAGAACACGGTTCCCACAACGACGGGTGCGGCTAAGGCCGTGGGACTCGTTCTTCCGGAAGTACAAGGAAAGATTGACGGAACCGCCCTTCGCGTTCCCGTTGCCACGGGCTCTGTCAACGAACTCTATTCGATCTTAGAGAAGAAGGTAACGGTGGAGGAAATCAACGCGGCCATGAAGGAAGCGTCCAATCCCTCCTTCGAATATAACGAAGATGAAATCACCTCGGCAGACATTGTGGGAACCACAGCGGGATCCATTTTTGATGCCACATTGACCAAGATTGTCGATGTTGGAGACACACAGCTGGTTAAAACCGTTGCTTGGTACGACAATGAGTACGGCTATACTTGCCAGCTCATTCGTACCCTGGACTATTTTGCAAAGTTAGCAAAGTAAGGATTTAGGAAAAGCGAAAGAGCAGGGATGCTCTTTCGCTTTCTTTGTTATACCGAACCACTTCGGGAAAAGGAGAATATGATGGCTAAGAAAACCCTGAAAGACCTATCGGTAAAGGGGAAACGCGTCTTGGTTCGTGCGGATTTTAACGTTCCCATGGATAAGACGGAACATGGAAAAATCACGGATGACAGTCGTATTCGGGCTTCGCTGCCTACCATCCGGTACCTGTTGGACCAGGGAGCTCGTGTCATTCTCATGAGTCACCTGGGACGTCCCAAGGGGGAAGCAAAAGCGGAGTTTTCGTTAAAACCGGTTGCCGAGCGCTTGCAGGAGCTGCTGGGCCAACCCGTTCATTTTCTTGACAGCGATCAGGTTGTCGATGATTCCGTGAGGGAAGGCGTGGCCGCTCTCAAAGACGGAGAGGTTGCTTTGTTGCAGAATACCCGCTATGTTGCGGGGGAAACGAAAAATGATTCCGCCTTTGCCGAAAAGCTTGCCTCCCTGGCAGATGTCTTTGTGAATGATGCCTTTGGCACCTGTCATCGGGCACATTCCTCCAATGCGGGGGTAGCGAAACTCTTACCCTCTGCCTTGGGTTTTTTGGTGGAAAAGGAAGTCTCTGTCATGGGCAAAGCCCTTGAGGACCCCGGCCGCCCCTTTGTGGCAATCCTGGGAGGAGCAAAGGTATCCGATAAAATCGGTGTGATTCAGAACTTGATCCACAAGGTGGACAGCATCATCATCGGAGGAGGAATGGCTTACACCTTCTTAAAGGCGAAGGGAATTGAGATTGGAAAATCCCTGCTCGAGGAGGACAAGCTGGACTTGGCCAAGGAGCTCATGAAGGAAGCAGAGGATAACCATGTGAACCTGCTGTTGCCCGTCGATGCGGTTGTCGCCGATGAGTTTGCGGAAGGTCAAGATATCGAGACCGTTTCCATCGACCGAATTCCTGCGGATAGAATGGCGCTGGACATCGGGGAAAAGTCCTTGGAGCAGTTCCGAGATTTGATTCTTCAGGCGAAGACCGTTGTGTGGAACGGTCCCATGGGAGTCTTTGAAATTGAAGATTTTGCCCAGGGGACCAAGGGCATCGCCAAAGCCTTGTCAGAGAGTTCGGCGGTGACCATCGTGGGAGGCGGAGATTCTGCCTTGGCCGTTGAGCGAGCCGGATATAAGGAAAAAATCACCCATGTGTCGACCGGGGGTGGCGCATCCTTGGAATTCCTGGAGGGAAAGGACCTTCCCGGAATTGCGGCGATAGAAGATCGCTAAGAAATAATCAGGAGCAGAGAAAGGGAATCGGAAATGCGAAAACCACTCATTGCAGGAAATTGGAAAATGAATAAGACGCCCTATGAGGCGAAACAGCTGATTGAAGCGATCGATCGCTACGAGTTGGATGCCGAGGTGGACGCCTGTGTCTGTGCACCGGCGGTGGACCTGGGGATCATCAGCGGAGTGATTGGGGACACGGATCTGAGTCTCGGCGCGCAGAACATGTATTTTGAGGAGAGCGGAGCCTTTACGGGTGAAACCTCTCCCCTGATGTTAAAGGATTTGGCCGTTGATTATGTGATCCTGGGACACTCGGAGCGTCGGCAGATCTTTCATGAGGATGACGCCCTGATTCAGAAGAAAATCCAATCCGCTTTAAAGCACGGCCTGAAACCCATCCTCTGTGTCGGGGAAACCTTGGAAGAAAGGGAAAACCGGCAGGCAGAGGACAAGGTCAAGGGGCAACTGGAGAAGGATTTGGAAGGGCTTCGGGCGGAGGACTTTTCAAATATCGTCATTGCCTATGAGCCGATTTGGGCGATTGGAACCGGAAAGACGGCTTCCGCAGAAGATGCGGAAGCGATGTGTTCTTTTATTCGTAAACAGATTGCGCGTCTCTTCACGGAAGAAGCGGCGGAGGCTGTTCGAATCCAGTACGGCGGTTCGGTAAAGCCGGAAAATGTAAAAGAGATTATGAGTCAGAAGAACATCGATGGTGCCTTGGTCGGAGGAGCGAGCTTAAAAGCGGAGAGCTTCGTCGACCTGGTAAATTATAACGAAGCGTAGAAAGAGGTGAATGATGAGCTGTGTTGTTGATATCTATGCAAGACAGGTATTGGATTCCCGTGGAAATCCAACCGTAGAAGTAGAGGTAACCACGGAATCGGGCGGCTTCGGCCGTGCGATTGTCCCTTCCGGAGCATCCACAGGTGCTTTTGAAGCGGTGGAGCTGAGAGATGGGGAAGAGGCGTTTGGCGGCAAGGGGGTTCTCAATGCCGTGGAGCATGTGAATGTTGACATTGCAGAATTCTTATTCGGTTGGGAGGTTTCTGACCAGGTTGGGCTTGACCAGGAGATGATTCGTCAGGACGGAACGCCCAACAAGGCTAACTTCGGAGCAAATGCAATCCTGGGAGTGTCTCTGGCCTGTGCGAGGGCGGCGGCAGATGAGCTGGGTCTCCCCCTGTATAATTACATTGGCGGTTGCAATGCGAAAACCATGCCTGTGCCCATGATGAATGTGATTAATGGCGGGAAGCATGCCGATAATTCGGTGAACTTCCAGGAATTCATGATCATGCCGGTGGGTGCCGAGAGCTGGTCGGAAGCCCTGCAAAATTGTGCCGAGGTCTTCCATACCCTGAAGAGCATCCTGAAAAAGGATGGATACGCAACCACGGTGGGAGACGAGGGGGGCTTTGCTCCGAACTTTAAGAATGATGAAGAACCGCTGGAGTACCTGGTAAAGGCCATCGAGGCGGCAGGATTTCAGCCGGGACAGGATTTCATGATTGCCATGGATCCTGCGACCACGGAGCTCTTTGATGAGGCCAAGAAGGCCGGCAAGGAAGGCTATCTCTTCTGGAAGAGCGGAGAGCTCAAATCCAGCGAGGAGATGATCGACTTCTGGGAGAGCATGGTGGAGAAATACCCAATCATCTCCCTGGAAGATGGTCTTGCCGAGGAGGATTGGGAAGGTTGGCAGAAGCTTACCGACCGCCTCGGGGATAAGATTCAGCTGGTCGGTGACGATCTCTTCGTTACGAACACGGAGCGGTTGAAGAAGGGAATTGATTTGGGAGTTGCCAATTCGATTCTTATCAAGGTTAACCAAATCGGAACCCTGACGGAGACCCTGGACGCCATTGAGATGGCAAAGAGAGCCGGCTACACCACGGTGATCTCCCACCGGTCCGGGGAGACGGAAGATACCACCATCGCGGATATTGCCGTGGCGCTGAATGCAGGACAGATAAAAACGGGAGCACCTTCTCGAACCGATCGTGTTGCCAAGTACAATCAGCTGCTTCGCATTGAAGATGTGTTCGGCGATGTCGCCCAGTACCTGGGGAAAAAGACCTTCTACAATCTTCCGGACAAGGAAGACCAATAAAACAAATTTAAGAACGCATTCCGGAGTTTCCGGGATGCGTTTTTTAAATTATATGTGATAAACTATAGGCATGATAACGTTTTACGATTGCGATTCACAGGCGATGGTGGGAGGAGGAATCCATGAAAGACCAAGATAAAGTGGCCTGTATGCTCCTAGCAGGGGGCCAGGGCTCCCGACTAAAAGCCCTGACGAAGGATACGGCTAAACCCGCAGTCCCGTTTGGAGGAAAATATCGGATCATCGATTTCGCATTGAGCAATGCGACAAATTCCGATATTCGTGATATTGGCGTGCTCACCCAGTACAAACCGTTTAAATTAAATGAACACATTGGCATTGGTGCGGCCTGGGATTATGACCGAACCAATGGTGGTCTTCGCATCCTTTCTCCCTACTATTCGGAGGAGGGAGGTCGTTGGTACAATGGAACCGCCAATGCCATCTATGAGAATATCGACTATTTGGACAACGTGAATCCCCAATATGTTCTTATTCTTTCTGCGGACCACATTTATAAAATGGATTATAACAAACTGCTGGAGGTCCATATTAAGCAGGGAGCCGAGGCGACCATTGCGGTTATGGAAGTCCCCTGGGAGGAGGCGGGCCGCTTTGGAATCATGAATACCGATGAGCATGACCGGATCACCGAATTTGAGGAAAAGCCCAAGGAGCCGAAGAGCAACTTGGCTTCGATGGGCATCTACATGTTCAACTGGCCCACCCTGCGAAGCGAGCTCATCCGGGACTATAACGACAAGGAATCCACCTATGACTTCGGACACGATATCATCCCGAGGATGCTCCATGATGGCTTGGGACTTTATGTCTACCGGTTCGATGGATATTGGAAGGATGTGGGGACGGTGAAAAGCTATTGGGAGGCAAACCTGGAGATGATTGATCCCAATAATGGGTTGGATATCTATGACAAGTCCTGGCGAATCTTCACATCGGCCAAGAACCTACCTCCCCATTACGTGTCCCGAAAGGCTTCGGTCAAGAATTCCCTGGTGAATGAAGCCTGTCACATCGACGGTCAGGTGGATCATTCGGTTCTCTTTACCAACGTCACCGTTGCGGAAGATGCCGTGGTAAAAGACAGCGTCATTCTGTCGGGTTGTCGGATCGGCAAGGGGGCAAGGGTTTATTCGGCAGTCCTGGGGGAGAATCAGGAAGTAAAGGACGGCGAAGTCGTGGGAAAATCGGACAGCGATTATGTTACGCTAATGGCGAATGGTAGCATCAGTAAAGAGTAGGGGGATGGGAATGAAAAACTGCTCAGGAATTATTATCAGTTCCAATGAAAGAAAAGACTATGGAGCCCTCTCAAAGACGCGTCCGGACTATATGCTGCCCTATGGAGGACGGTACCGCATTATCGACTTTGCCCTCTCCAACATGTCAAATTATAAGATGTCCACGGTGATGCTCTATGCCGGCAGAAATGTTCGTTCGACTCTGGACCATATCGGGGATGGCAAGAACTGGGAATTAAATCGGAGAAGCAATGGGCTCATGATCAATCCTCCCAGCTTTGACGAATTGACCCATGAGCAATCCGAACTTCATACCTTCTATGATTCCCTGCCGCATTTTCAGTTCTCAAAGACGGAGCACATATACATCGAGAATCCCATGGCCATTGCCAAAGTAAACCTTCAGAAGGCGTATGAGGAGTATCTGGACAAAGACTATGACGCGCTCCTGATGTATGAATCGGTCAGCGATCAGGAGAATTTGTACTATGGAATGTATAAACTCATCCTGGATTCCGACCACCGGCTGGTGAACGTGGGGATGAACCTGGGAATTCACACCGATTTCAACCTCTACTTTGGCAGATTGTTTATCAAGAAGAAGGTTTTTTTGGACCTGGTGACAGACTCCATGGAGAAGGGAAATGCCCAGACGCTGATTCAGGCGATTGCGGCAAACAAGTCCCGCCTCAAAATCGGATGCTATGATGTGAATTGCCACGTGGAGATTATCTGTGATATCAACTCCTATTACCAATCCAATCTGAGACTCCTGGATCCCCGGATTTATCAGGAGCTCTTTTATCAGGGAGGTCTGGTTTACACCAAGTCCAAAGATGAGCCCTCGGCCCTTTATAAGGAGGGAGCCCAGGTAGCCAACAGCTTAATCGCGAACGGCTGCATTATCGATGGCCAGGTGGAGAACTCCATTCTCTTCCGTGGCGTCTATGTTCATAAAAACGCGATCGTCAGAAATTGCATCCTCTTCCAGAAAACGGATGTCTCCAAGGATGCGGTGGTCATCAACACGATTACCGATAAGTATGCGCAGATTGGAGAGGGGATCACCGTGGCGGGCGCGGTCTCCAATCCCTATCTTGTCGCAAAATCGGAAAAAATTAAGAGGTAGTCATGAAAATTCTATATGTTGCTGCGGAGGCAACCCCATTTATAAAAACGGGCGGCCTTGCCGATGTGGCGGGATCCCTGCCAAAGGCCCTGCAAAGAGTGAACTGCGACTGTCGCTTGGTGCTTCCTCTATATGGTCAGATTTCCCAGGAATATCGGAGTTCGATGAAAAAAATTGCCGAATTTACGGTGCCGATGGGATGGAAGCAGGAATACTGCGGCGTCCTGACCGGAACCTGGGACGGGGTCACCTGTTATTTTTTGGATAATGAAGCGTATTTTCGCAGAGACTCCCTTTACGGGCAGGTGGATGATGGAGAGCGCTTCCTCTTTTTCTCCAAGGCCGTAACACGGCTTCCTCGGGTCATCGATTTTGCCTGTGATATCATCCATGCCAATGACTGGCACAGCGCCCTGGTGCCGGTCTTTGTCGACGATTACCGCCGCGGGGATGCCTTCTATGATCCGATTCGGACGGTCTTCACAATTCACAATTTAAAATATCAAGGGCAGTTTCCCCTCAGCTTATTTTATTGGACAGGGCTGGACAGCGCCTATTTGAGCGATTACGATCTGAAGTTTTATGACTCCATGAACTTTATGAAGGGGGGGATGGTTCATGCAAATCGCATAACCACCGTTTCTCCCAGCTATGCCGAGGAAATTCGCTATCCCTTCTTTGCGGAGGGTCTTGAAAAGGTCACGCAGGCCTATTCCCACAAGCTGCGGGGAATTCTGAACGGCATTGACGTAAGCTACTGGAATCCCGAGACGGATCCCTATCTTTTATCGAATTTTAATGGCAATTCCCTGGCGCAAAAAAAAGCGAACAAAAGAGCCCTCCAGCAGGCCTTTGGCTTGCCGGAAGAAGACCATCCTCTTTTTGCCATGGTGAGTCGCCTGACGGCGATGAAGGGGATTGATCTGATTCGCTACATCCTGGAGGAATTTCTTCAGGAGGAGATTCAATTTGTGGTCCTCGGAACGGGAGAAAGCGACTATGAGGAGATGTTTCGCTATTTTGCCGCCAAATATCCGGAGAAGATGGCCTGCCGTCTTCACTATTCGGAGGAAGAATCCCATCGCATCTACGCAGCGAGCGATTTCTTTGTCATGCCCTCGATTTCGGAGCCCTGTGGGCTCAGCCAGATGATTGCCATGCGGTATGGCAGTCTCCCCATCGTCAGAGAGGCGGGGGGATTGCGGGATTCCGTGAAGCCGTATAATCGGTATGACCACACGGGCGATGGTTTTTCCTTCCAAAACATCAATGCCCACGACCTCTTATTCACCATGAAGCGGGCGGCGAGGATTTATCGAGAAAAGCCGGAGGAATACCACGCCCTTCAGCTTCGGGCGATGGAGAAGGATTTCAGTTGGCGGCAGTCCGCACGGACCTACCGGGAAATGTACGATTCCCTTTTGGAAGAGCGTCAATCGTAAGTGAAAGAATCGGGGAACGATGGTGGATGCGTTAGCAAATAGAACCGTTACGGACCGGGAACTCCGGGCTCAGCTGGGAATGAGCTATCAGAAATCACGAACGAGGATTCAGGTATGGGCGCCGGATTTTTCGACCCTTTTTCTCAATCTCTATCCCACGGCCACGGATCCGAGCTGCGAAAAATTCCCTATGAAAAAAGAAGGCGGAATCTTTCAAATCACCCTGGAGGGAGATTACCGGGGTTATTTCTATACCTTTCAAATCGGCGATCGGGAAGTCACGGATCCGTATTCCGTGGCAACGTCGTTAAACAGCAAACGGTCTGCGATTCTTGACCTGGGAGAGACGGATCCCCCGGGTTTTCGCGATTCCTCGTTTCTGTCTTTGCCTCCTTCGAAAGCGATTCTCTATGAACTCCATATTGGGGACTTCACCTTTTCCTCTAGTTCCGGTTGCCGGCATGGCGGAAAATTTCTGGGATTGACCGAGGAAGGAACACATTTCAATCAGCTAGCCACGGGATTAGACCATTTGAAAGAGCTGGGAGCCACCCATGTTCATCTCATGCCCATCAATGATTTTGAGACGGTGGATGAGGACGTCCAGCGTTTTGGTGCCAATGATAATTACAACTGGGGCTATGATCCGGAACTTTATAATGTCCCGGAAGGGTCCTATTCCACCAAGCCCTATGATCCGAAAAATCGGATCCGGGAACTCAAGCAAATGATTCAGGCCCTCCATCGCAAGGGAATCGGTGTGATCATGGACTGCGTCTACAATCACACCTTCAAAACCAAGGACTCGAATTTTAACCTGCTCGTTCCCTCTTACTATTATCGCCAGCAGGGCGAGGGATTCTCCAACGGCTCCGGGGTGGGAAATGAGATTGCGAGCGAGCGGCCGATGGTCCGAAAGTTCATCATGGAATCCCTTCTTTTTTGGCAGCGGGAGTATCATATCGACGGATTTCGCTTTGACCTAATGGCGCTCACCGACCGAGAGACCATCGAGATGGCCCTCCGGCGACTGCGGGAAAAGAATCCGAACACCATTTTTTATGGGGAACCCTGGGCGGGAGCCGTGTCTTCTCTGCCGAAAGAGCAACAGGTGCGCTGGTCCAGCCAGGGACGGTTGAATTTTGGATTGTTCAATGATCATTTTCGCGATGCGATTCGGGGAGATAATGATGGCTGCATCCGGGGCTTTATCCAGGGAGAATGTGGCAAGAAAGAGGATGTGGCCTTCGGCTTGGTGGGTTCCGTCTCCTTTGGAGAGCGAGCGTCCTCCATTCCGAATCCGGTGAACTCCATCAATTATTTTAATGCCCACGATAATCTCATCCTGGAGGACAAGCTCACTCGATCCGTGGGGGACATCGAGCAAAAAGAGGACATGACCCGCTTGGCGTTTGGCCTTCTTCTCACCGCCGAGGGAATTCCTTTCTTTCATGCGGGCAATGAGTTTCGAAGAAGCAAACACATGGATCCCAATTCCTACCATTCTCCTTATTACATAAATGCCATAAATTGGGCGGATAAGGAACGGGAGCTGGGATTGTTCCGCTACGTGAAGGACCTGATTTCGCTCCGGAAGGAGCACCCCGTGCTTTCTCTCGCCAGGGGGGAAGAGGTGCGCAAACGGGTCCAAAGGGTGGAGACCGGCTCTCCCAACCTCGTGGCCTTTCTTTATCGGGAGAGAGAGGGATTCCTTTTTATCATCCATTCCAACGCTACCGGGGAGAACATGGTAGAATGGGTAAAAGTATTACAGAAACTTCAGGTTCTTCATCTTCGGGCCCGCCGAATTTTCGATCAGAGAGGTCGACGAGAAGAAGCTTGGGAGCAGATCTCTCAGGCGGAACAGGAGACGCTGCGGGTAGGAGGGCTGTCGACCGTGATTTATGAGCTGGAACCACGTTCTCCCTGGAGATAGCGGAGAGGGACGAAGGGTTGGAAAAGGAGTGAAACATGGAGTATCAAGAAGCCTATAAAAATTGGAAAGAGAATCCGTTTTTTAATGCAGAGATTCATCAGGAATTAGAGCAGATCGAAGGAAATGATGAGGAAATTCAGGATCGTTTCTACCAGGAACTGCACTTTGGAACAGCGGGTCTTCGCGGTAAATTGGGGGCAGGAACCAACCGCATGAACATCTATACGGTGGCGAAAGCCACGGAAGGCTTTGCCCGCATGCTGGAAGAGGAGGGGGAAGAAGCCAAGAAGCGGGGCGTGGTGATTGGCTATGACATTCGTCACAAGTCCAAGGAGTTTGCGGAAATCACCGCCGGCGTTTTTGCCGCCCATGGCATCCATGTGTTTCTTCACCCACACATCGTTCCAACGCCGGTGGTATCCTACTCGATTCGAAAGCTGTCGGCCTATGCCGGGGTCATGATCACGGCCTCCCACAACCCGAAAATCTATAATGGCTACAAGGCATACGGAAGCCAGGGATCCCAGATCCTGGATGACTGGGCCAATCGTATCGAAGAGAAGATTGCTCAGGTGGAGGACTATGCCTCGATTTCTTGCTTGCAAGGGGAAGAGGCGTTGGAGAAGGGAATTCTGGAGTATGTGCCCTCGGAATTAATGGAATCCTACTATCAAGACGTGCTGTCCCTGACCATTCATGAGGGGGAGGCATTGGATAAGGATATTTGCCTCGTCTATTCGCCGCTCAATGGCTGCGGGAATCTTCCCGTTCGAAACATCCTGAAGGAACGGGGCTTCCACAATGTCCATGTGGTGAAGGAACAGGAGAATCCGGACCCGGATTTTACCACGGTGGGTTATCCCAATCCGGAAGATCCGCAGGCCTTTCGTCTCTCCGAGAAATTGGGGAAAGAGGTGAGTGCCGACATATTGCTGGCAACAGATCCCGATTCCGACCGTCTGGCCATGGAGGTGAAAAATGAGCAGGGAGACTATGTCTTCCTCAATGGAAACCGGATTGGGGCCCTCTTGATTTACTATATTGTGACCGAGAAAGCGGCCCAAGGCACATTGCCCAAGAAGGGAGCCATCATCAAATCCATTGTGACCGGGGACATTTCCAAGGCCATTGCCCGGGAATATGGACTCACGGTGTTCGAAACACTCACGGGCTTCAAAAACATCGCAAAGCCCGCCAACGACTGGGACAGCACGGGAGAATATGACTTTCTCTTTGGGTATGAGGAGAGCATCGGCTTTAATCACGGTCCCTTCGTTCGAGACAAGGATGCGGTTTCTTCCTCCATGCTCGTCGCGGAGATGGCCGCGTTTTATAAGAAGAAGGGTCTGAGCCTCCTCCAGGTGCTCGATAAGATCTATCAGCACTACGGATATTACAATGAAAAGCTCCAGTCGGTTGTTTTGGAAGGCCTCGACGGGAGTGCACGAATTCAAAGGATCATGGATGACTTTCGTGCTCATCCCATTCAAGAGGTGGAAGGCATCGCCTGCAAGGAGATTACGGATTATCAAAAAGATGACACCGGCTTGCCGAAATCCAATGTTCTGAAGTACCACTACGAGGATGGAAGCTGGTATGCGATTCGTCCCTCCGGAACAGAACCCAAGATCAAGGTCTATATCTACACAAAATCCTCCAGCAAGGAGGGAAGTGAAAAAAAGATTGATTCCTTTTTCCGGGTGATTGAGGAAAAGATGAAAGAAGTAAAATAGGATGGCCCCGAGAAGAGCACCTCTTCTCGGGATTTTTGTATAAAATTTTCACATAATTGCTGTGCTATAATATCTGTAACACAGGAGGAATGCATAATGAAGGCTTTATTTAATCTACTCGAATCGGTTTTCTTCACTAAATTATTCGGTCAAGTTACCCTTTATGCAATTTTATCCACCGGCCTCAAATTTGTCTTTGTGATTATTGTTCTGCTCTTTCTTTCTCGGATCGTTCGCATGATTACCCTGGATATTCGCTCTTCCTATCAGCGGGGACCCGTGAAATCCGCGTATCTGAAACTGCTGAATGACCCCAGAGAATTTGATTTTCCCATTCGGGATGAATATTACCTGTCGGACAATACGACGATTGGCCGAGCCGATGATAATAATATCGTCATCAAGGATCGCCAGATGAGCAAACACCAGGCTCATATTGTGCAAAATGAGGGGCATTACATTATTGATGATATGGGGTCGACCAACCCCACCATGGTCAATGAGACGGAGATTGATCAACCGACGGAACTGTTATCCCACGATCTTATCAATGTGGGAGGAATTGATTTCGCCTTTATCAACGGAGCGGATGATGAAAAATAATTTTTTAAAATTTCAAGAGCCCGTTCCGAAACGAGGATCCCTGGCACCCGCCCGGTTTTTGCTGGTGCTGTTTCAGCTCCTTGCGGTGTTGCTTGTCTTTCTCTTTCACTATAAAAATTTGAATGGGCAGGTTTTGCTTTTTGGAGCGGGCTTGGTGTTAATGACCCTCCTGTCGGTGGGAATCATGGCGAGATTTAGCCGAAACGAACCCTATCTTTTGGTCATCGTCAACATGATTTTTACCATCGGTGCCGTCATGGTCTTTCGCATTCGGCCGAACTTGGGATCTCGCCAGCTCCTCATCTACCTGGTCAGTGTCGTCATCTTCTTTTTTGTGTTTTTCCTTTTGCGGGCAAGCTATCGATTTTGGGAGAATGCGACCTGGATTTATTTTGCCCTGACCCTGGCCTGCTTTCTTTTGACCCTCCTCTTTGGCCGTTTTCTGTATGGAGCGAAGAATTGGGTGACGATTGCCGGGGTACAGATTCAGCCCTCGGAATTTGCCAAGGTTCCCTTCGTCTTCATGATTGCTTCCTGGTTTCGCCACTATGAAGACTACCAGACGAGCCCCCTTAAGCGGTACAGCTTGATGATTGCGGTGTATGTGCTTATCGCCCTGTTCTTTGTGCAAAAGGAGCTTGGGACGGCCATGGTGTTTTTCAGCATCTTTTTTATGGCACAGGTGGCATTTGAACGAAACAAGAGCCTGGTTGTCCTGAATTTTCTTTTGGTGCTCGTTGGTCTGACCCTGGGGTATTTTCTCTTCCAACACGTGAGAAGCCGGGTGGATATTTGGCTAAATCCCTGGGCGGATTACCATGACAAGGGCTACCAGATTGTCCAGTCCCTCTTTGCCATTGCCGAGGGCGGATTTTTCGGAACCGGCTTGGGCCTGGGACACCCGGAAAGCGTGCCACTCGGATACTCGGACTTTATCTTTGCCTCCGTGGTGGAGGAGATGGGGGGCTTCATGGGCATCTGCCTCATCTTTCTGTTTCTCCTTTTGTTCTATCGGGGCATCAAAATCGCCATGCGGCAGGAGCGGGACTTCTATAGTTGCTTGGCCCTCTGCATC
>CALAJY010000014.1 GCA_937923265.1 uncultured Tissierellia bacterium | reverse complement strand
AATGAGCCCTCGTATGTCAGACTGGTGACAGCCTATCTGATGGAATACTCCGAAGACTGGTCATCATCCAGGGCATTTATCAAAGAGGAGTCGATGTCAGCCTTGTTACCAAAGGAAGTCGCTTAATCAATCTGACGTGAGTCCGAAGATTTTTGCGAACATATCTTGATACTATCCCGCAGTTGGAAGACCGATTATCGGGGATGGATTCTGATTTGCTCTTCTTCCGCACAGCGGAAGGCCGAGCGGGAGTCCATGGTAAGTGGAAAGGCGGTGGCCCTGGCGAAGCTGGCGGACGTTCGTCCTTTTGTGGATGAGACCGATCGCTATGATGCTTTTCTTTTTGAGGAGGAGCATTTTGAGGGCTACTCCTGGGTTTTCGACGAAATTGTTCCGATTGTGCCCTTCCCGGTAAAAGGAAAGCTTCATCTCTTTGAGGTGGACAAGGACATGGAGGAGCTAGAGCGCATTGATGTACCGATGGATGATCCGGAGGCGTACAAACAGGCCTTGGGAAAGTGGTGGCTGGACCACGGTTTTATCAAAAACCTAGAATTCATCCGCTAAGAGTTACGGTACCCTTGGAAAGGAACATTTTGGAATAACAGAAAGGATGAGGCTGCGTCGCGCAGCTTATTTGCTATGAAAAAAATTCTATCCTACCTACTTTTTCTTAGTTACTCTTTATTGCTGGCAAGCTTGGCCCATCTGTTTTGGAAGGGCGGGGTGCGGAAGCATCTCATGATCCTCCTGCCCCTGTCTCTCGTCGTTCTTGTTCTTTTCTTCTTTTGGTGGAGAGAAAAGCGGCGGGAGAATCCAAAGAAGAAGAGTCCGCTCTTGGCTGCTCTTTTCCTCGTCGTGAGCCTGCTGTTCGCTTGCTTTACCGTCTATGTAGGCCTTCCCTACCATGGAAAGCTGGCCTGGAAGATTCAGGAACTTTGGAATCATGAAACATTTTCTATCGGGGAGGTTCGGGCCACTACAGAGGGCATGGATGGACTGCTGGCACAGCTGGAAGGGAGACTGGGCTCCTTGGATTCGCTCTATATTGCGGAACCCTGGATCATGGATTTTGATAGCGAGGGTCGGCTGATTCGTTGGGAGGTTTTCCTCTATGGGCAGGGACTTGGTAACAAAGTGCCAACCTACCTGCTCTCCTATTCGAAGAAAAAAGCGGATCGGGTGGAGATCTGGACAGGACAGGCAGAATTTCTCCCAAAGAAAGAAAAGAGCACGTCCGGTCTTCGGCGGCTGTTACAGGCTCCGTCTTGGAGAAAGGAGCTGCAGGATCTGTTGCGGATGGGAAAAGAGCGCATCCGCCTGATCTATCAAGGGGAAGAGACCTTTGACTCCCTCTATCAGGTGAAGGGAATCGGACCGTCGGGGGACCTTCTTTCGGAGATTTCCCTGTTCCGGGGGGAGCAGCTGGTGGGATATAGCATGACCCTGGAGGTTCCGGAAGAGGAGGGCAGGAAGAGTCACTACGTTCTTCTGCCTCGGCGAAAATCGGAGGAAGAAGTCCGGGAAGAGGCGCAGGAGGAAGTTCGGGATAAGACCGGCCGGAGCGCGTCCTCCTGGGTCGTGGACCGGCAGGATGGAACCGTCACCACCTTCCTTTCGGGGAACAAGCAAGGCTTTCGCCTCCGGGTCATGGATGCCGCCACGGGGTCCTATTTCTATCAATTGGAAGCCACTCTTGACGGGGGAAAGACCTGGGTTCTTCGGTCGGAGGATCCCTTTTTAGGAAATATTGGACAGGCGGAAGGGCTTTTCTTTGAAGACGACCGGCTGGGTTTTATCGGCCTAGAGCACGGTGGGGGAAGTTCCTCCGAAATCTTTCGATCCGAAGATGGAGGAAAGACCTGGACCCCGTTGTCGTTTCCTCCTTTGAAAGAAGAAAATCTCCCGGAGAGCGGGAAGAAGATGGGCTTAAAGCCGGAAGACTATGCGTATTATCAGATGCCGCAAAAAGAGGAAGGGCGCTACCTGCTAAAAATATCGCCCGGTGCCGGGGAAGAGGAAGACATCCTGCTCGAATCCTTGGACCGAGGAAAAACTTGGAGCCTTGGCAAATAAGAAAATTCAACAGGAAGAAGTTCGTTCGCAAGGCTCTTCCCGAGAGGACACACCCCGGGAAGGGCCCTTTTTCAAATCGAATATAGGTTAAATAAAAAAAATAATATTATAATAAATAAGATAAATAATTATTTGTAATCGCTTTCAAAAGAAATAAGAAAATTCCGATTGATAAAATAATTTCATAAAAAATCATCGGAATCTATTGCAATTCAATCGTTTATAGTATAATGAGAACAGCTAGCCGGTTCCAACCTTTTATAGAAACGTTTTCTTGATGAAGGGGGGGAGCCACGATACTCACAGAAAGGAGGAGGAGGTACAGTCGACGTAACGGAAACCAGGAAAGGGGAAAATAATGGAAAAGAAATCGAGCCGTCCCATACGCTTACCCAGCGTCGTGGAGGCGGTCATTCCCATCATCGCCATGGTGGCAATGATGGTGTATGTATTTACGGGTGATGAAACGTATTCTGCGGCACACATGCCGTTAATTGTTGCTACCGTGATTACCGTAGCAATCGGAATTCTTTGCGGACATAGTTTTTCGGATATGATGGATGGAATTATTCAGCGTATTTCTGCCACCTTGGAAGCCATCTTGATTTTACTTACGGTGGGTCTTTTGGTCTCCTCCTTTATGATGTCGGGAACCATTCCCGCTTTGATCTACTATGGCTTGGACCTCTTGAGTCCTAAGCTGTTCCTACCGGTTGGCTGTCTTCTGTGTGCCATCGTGGGCCTCGCCTGCGGCTCCTCTTGGACGGCCACGGCGACCATCGGAATTGCCTTTATGACTATCGGTGCCGGTTTGGGGATCAACCCCGCCATCACCGCCGGCATGGTAATTTCCGGAGCTTATGTGGGGGATAAGTTTTCTCCGCTATCCGATACCACCAACCTGGCGGCAGGAGTGTCGGGAACGGGACTGTTTGACCATGTGACCGCGATGATTTCCACCACGGGACCGGTCTTCATAGTTTCTCTGATTATTTATGCCATTCTGGGCCTGACCATGTCGGCCGATGGCTATGACGCCAGCATCGCCGAAGGAATTCGTTCTGCCATTGCCGCAAACTTCAATGTGAATCCCTTGGTGCTTTTGCCGGTGGTGGTGATCATCGTCGTCTGCCTGCTCCGAGTCCCCGGTCTGCCGGGCGTGCTCATCTCCGTATTGGTGGGCGTGATTTTTGCCGAGATTTTCCAGGGTGGAAAAAATTTAGCACAGATTTTTGCGATTCTCCACTATGGCCCGGATGTGCAAACCGGCAACGCCTTTTTGGATGGCGCTTTGAAGAAGGGCGGCATGGATAACCAGATGTGGACGATCAACCTGATTATCTTAGCGGTCTCGTTCGGCGGTGCCCTGGAACGTTGCGGCATTGTGGAACGCTTGTTTGGCCAGTTGAAGAAGCGGATTCATTCCGTCGGAAGCCTGATCTTAACGACCATGTTGACTTCTATTTTCTGTGATGCTGCGATGTGTGATCAATTCTTAGGTATTGGGGTACCTGCTCCGCTGTATGATGACAAGTATGATGAGCTGGGGCTTTCCCGGAACATGCTCTCACGAACCTTGGAAGATGCCGGAACCCTTTGGGCCGTGATGTTCCCCTGGACCGCCTGCGGGGCGTACCAGCAGACCACGCTGGGGATTTCTCCCTTTAAGTTCTTCCCCTTCGCTTTTGTGAACCTGCTCAACCCCATCTACGCGGCAATCACCGCATACTTGGGACGGAACATCTTCTGGGCAGATGGGTCCTATACGGGACTCTTTGGAAAGACCAAGATGGGAAGAGTTGCAGAAGCTCCCAAAGAAGCTCACGAAAAAGCATTACAGGCTCTTCAGGAACGGAGAAAAGCCGGCTTGGCACCGAATGTGGCTACCAAATAAGAAATTTTTGTCGGAGGAGTCCGGCGTAGAAGGAAGGAAGATTTGGAAATTTTTCATCGAAAGCCCCAATGGACGGGCAAGGAAGTCACGCAGGAACAGGAGCAAATTGCCTTTCGCAAGCAATGGGTGGACCGCCTGGCCTTTCCTTTTGGCTTCTTCTTACTTGCCCTGGGGCTGATTAAGAGAAATCCCCTCTCCCTTCTTCTCAGCCTGCTCCTGCTTCTGGCTCTTTTTTCTCGGCACTATTCCGCCTGCACCGAAGTGGGCGTGGAGAGCTTCAGCAACATGTTTTTCTCAACGAATCACCGACTCTGGCCATGGGAGGAAATCCGCGCCCTGACCTATGAGAAGGTCCCGGGCCATCCCGATTATCACTATTTTTATTTCACCCGTGGTGACGTGACGCGGCGCAGGGTCTTTCCCAGCGCTTCGCGGAAGGCAATTCTTGCCCTGGCGAAGGAGAAAAATCCAAAGATCGCCATCTTTGACGGAAAGGATTACCGAGAAGGAGCCATGGAACGGCTGCAGGAAAGAGCCAGGGAACGGCGGCAGGAGAAAAAACGAGGGAAAAGAGGATAAAGGAAATCAAAAAGAGGAATCCGGATTCCGGATTCCTCTTTTTTTGTTGGGAACATCGACAAAGGAAGGCCACTTATTTGTCGGGAAGGAGCTTTCTCATGGTCTCCCTTTGGCGTTTAAAGATCTCCGTCCAAGAATATTTTTCAATCCGGGGAAAGAGGGAAGGGGGGAAGGACAGGCCCCCTCGGAACGCATCCAGCATGGCATTTAACTCCTGCCGCAGGCGACGAACATAGTCCGCATGACCCGATGGGGAAAGTTGGTCCACATGGATGCGGTGGGGTAAGGGCACAAAACGGATGACCCCGCTGTTTTCGATGGGCCCTCGGACCAGTTCATGGAGACCGGGATGGTCCCCGGCGAGCACAAAGAGGCCCGATGCCAGGGCCTCAATGGCCGTGAGTCCCAATGCCTCATACAGGCTGGGAAGTAGATAGAGGTCATGATTTCGCATGGTTTCCCCCAGTTCTTTTGGGGGCATGAAATCCCGGATTTCCACATCTTCTGCGCCTTGCAGGCAGGCTTGCAGTTTTTTCCGGGCAGGCTTATTCCCGTCACAGACGATGGTGAGGCACATGTCCCGGCGGTCCTTACACAGCAGGGAGTATGCCCGGGCCAGATCATAGATTCCCTTGGGCTCTGCCAGTCGGCCCGCATAGAGCAGGCGAATCTTTCGTCTTGAAAGGGGAAGGGTTTCCTCCGGTGGATAAAAGGAAGCACTCTCATAGCCTCCGCCCGTCACCTTAATTTTATGAGCGGGAATTGCGAATTCCCGCTGAATTTCTTCCTTATTATCTTGAGAAAGTGCAAAGACCAAGTCCAAGCGATTTAGCCCTTGTACATAGGTCTCCTTGAGTCGGGGATTCTTTTTGCATTGCCGCAGGTCCGTTCCATGGGAGATTCCGATCACGGGACAGGTCGGGAAAGTCTCCCGGGCGAGGGAAGCCAGCATCCACAGGTGGTGGCAGAGGACCAGGTCGGGCTGGAACTCCTCCTTTGCTTTTTGCATGCGCGCTCGAAAGGCCCGGATCCAGGCCCGGAGTTCGTCCTCCGTCAGAGAGGCATAGGTGCGGCTGGGATAGGGCATCTGGTCGCTCATTCCCACAATGGGAAAGGGAAGCTCCTCGCTGCGAAAAGAGATCGGATAGGCGAAGGGAGAAGTCGGGGGAGGAAAGGGAGGCTGGATGGCGAAGAGGCCCGCATTCCGGTCCCCCGCCCTTTCACAAGCGTCGAAGAGGTTTTTAAAATAAATGCCACTGCCCGTTTTATCCGGGAGTTGGGCGAGCAGATGAAGGATTTGCACGGTTCTCTCCTTTCCACCAGAATATGTCTTTCCGGCTCCTTAACCGGGGAGGATGATCCCCCTTGGTTCCTTTTCCATATTTAACAAATACTTAATATAATATTAACCTTTTTTCTTCGTAATCGTTTGTTTCTGTTTTCAAGAAAGTTTATCATAGAGGGGAATATAAGTATATAAAGGAGGAAGCACCATGAAGCATAAGCGTTCAATGACCCTTTTATGGAGTCTGTTATCGTTGGCCCTGCTGGTTCAAGCAGGCTCTCCGGTCCAGGCTCAGGATTTTTCTTCCCTCTCTTCTTCGACGAATTCGTCGATTGCGGAAGAAAAGAGCGAGAAAGAAGAAAAACCGGCCGAAGTGAGCACACAGGATTCTTCGAAGAAAGAAGAGAAATCGCAGGATTCGACCACAGCGAATTCGGAGAAAGCCTCTTCCGTCTCTGACTCGGAAGCCCGGGAGAGCAAGGAAGAGGAAGAAAGTCAGCCCGAAGAGAACAAGCAAGCAAGCAAACCGGCCCTTGCCATTCTACATACCAACGATGTGCACTGTGGAGCCAAAGGCTATGCGGACCTCGCCGCTGCTCGTGCCGATTTGCAAGAGGCGGGCATTCCCGTGCTCACCTTGGATGCGGGCGATGCCATCCAGGGAGATGCCCTCGGTTCGGAATCCAAGGGATCCTGGATCATCGACATCATGAACACGGTGGGCTATGATTATATGGTTCCCGGCAACCATGAGTTCGACTACCAGATTCCCCGCTACTTTGAGATTCTGGGCAAGGCTAAGTTCGAGACCCTTTCCTGTAATTTCATGGATTTGGTCAAGAAGAGCCCGGTTTTCAAGCCCTACGTGGTGAAGGAAATCAATGGAGTGAAGGTGGGAATCGTGGGAATCTGCACCCCGGAAACCTATACCAAGTCCACCCCCAAGTACTTCCAGGATGACAAGGGCAATTACCTCTATTCCTTCAGCGAGAAGAACCTTTACCAGACGGTCCAGAAGGCCATTGATGGGGTTCGCAAAGAGGGAGCCCAGTTCGTGGTCGCCCTGGGTCATATCGGAAACGAAGGCATCACCAAGGGCTGGAAATCCAGTGATCTCATCAATAACACCAGCGGTCTGAGCATCTTCATCGATGGTCATGCGCATGAGACCCTTTCAGGCCTTCCGGTTCCGGACAAGACGGGAAAAACCGTCAATATCGTTTCGACCGGTACCAAACTGAAAAAGTACGGGGAAATCCTGGTAAACAAGGATGGATCCTACACCAACTCCTTAAAGGATGCCAAGGTCACCCCCAAGTCGGAAAAGGCCAAAGCCGCATATGCAGCCGTCAAGGCCAAGTTGGACAAGTACAATGCCATCATTGAGAAAAAGCTGAGCCAAAAGATTGCAACCGTGGACTTTGATCTCACGGTGCAGACTCCCGATGGATCCAAGCGGGCCATTCGGAGTGCAGAGACCAACATGGGAGACCTGGTGGCCGATGCTTATCGCAAGGTTCTCCATGCGGATATCTCCCTGGTCAACGGTGGTGGAATTCGTGCCTCCATTCCCAAGGGCGATGTGACCCGGAAGAGCACGGGCGCGGTCAATCCCTGGTCGAATGAGATGTGTGTGATTGAGGCCGATGGACAGACGATTCTGGATGCCTTGGAGCATGGCGCTCGTCTGCAGCCCGAAGAAAACGGCGGTTTCTTGCAGGTCTCCGGCCTCTCCTATGTCATTGACCTCAATGTCAAAGAGAGCCCGGTCGTCACCGATGACAAGGGAGCCTTCCAGTCCATCAAAGAGGGTGCTCCCCGTCGCATCAAGAATGTCATGGTGGGCAATAAGCCCCTGGATCCCAAGAAGATCTACACCATCGCCAGCACCAAGTATGTCTTACAGATGGCAGGAGACGGCTACACCAACCTGGCCAAGATGAAGATGGTGGACCAGCCGGCATGGCCCGATGTGGAGGTTTTGAACAAGTACATCGTGGAAAACCTGGAGGGTAAGATTCCTGCAGACCAGTATGGAAAGCCCGAAGGTACGGGTCGTATCCTCATCGTGAAGGAAGGGGAGAAAGTTCCCGAGATGCCCGGAAAAATCTCGGATAACGAAAGCTCCACGGGCGAAGGATCCGGGAAAGGCTCCTCCGGTGATAAGGATGATTCCAATAATGGCGGAGATTCGAACCGGCAAGACCATGGGAACGGGGGAAGTTCCTCCGGCCAGTCGCAATCGGTCAGAACGGGAGACCCCATCCTTGCATCTCTCGGTCTTCTTGTGGTCGCCGCTGCCCTCTATTTAGAGAGCCGGAAAAAAGAGCAGAACCAATAGGCAGCAAGACAAATAAAGTGATGAAGACTCCTCATGATCATGGGGAGTCTTTTTTTCTGTTATCCTGCTCCTGTCAGAAAGTCGACACGGCAGGAGGGACCGCAACCGGTGGCAGAAAAGCAAATCATCGATCTCCGATATAAGTCTTGGGAAGAGCCTCATCACAGGCGGGAAAGAGAATGGTCCTCTTTCCTTGCGATGTGCGCACTTAGGGGAATTCCTAAAATTCGTTCCCTTTCCTGATATAATGAGAAAAACGAAGTGAACCGAAAGGAAAATTTATGACCCAGTTTATCGCACAGAAAGATTTTTTTGATCTTTTTCCGGATGCTCACCTCGGAATTCTCTTGGTGAAAGATATTCCGTCTTCCGATGTGAGTCCACAAGAAGTCAAGGACCTTCTGGAAGAGGCAAATGAGGAAGCAAAGAAATTCTTGGTGGAGGATCAGCTCAGCCAGAATCCCGTGGTTGCCGTATGGAGAGAGGCCTACAAGAAATTCAAAACGAAAAAGGGGGCGCGTTGCTCCATCGAAGCTCTTCTGAAAAGAGTGCAAAAGGGGAATCCGGTTGGTTCCATCCTTCCTCTGGTGGACATTTACAATGCGACTTCTTTGAAATTCGGCCTTCCTTGTGGCGCTGAGGATATCGAACAGTTCCAAGGGGATTTACAGCTTACCGTCACCGAGGGCGGAGATCCGTTTGGAGGCATTGGCGATGAGGGAGAAGAGACCCTGCCGGGAGAACTCTGCTACAAGGATGATGCGGGGGCGGTGTGCCGCTGCTTCAACTGGAGAGATTCCGAGCGCACCATGATCACGGAAACCACAAAAAATGCCTTCATGATCTTCGAACTCACGGATGGAGAAAGACTGGAGGATCTGAAAGCTGCTTTGGATTTTGCCAAGGAAAATTTGGAGAAGTACCTGGGCGCGACCGTGACCAGTCATATCCTAACGAAGGAAGAAAATTCGTTAGCCCTATCCTAGGGACTGACGTTCCAATGAGAGAGCCGAAAAGGGGAGGAGGGCCTTCCCTTTTCGGCTTTTTTGATTGGGCGCTCATCGGAGGACCTGGAGATGGGAACACCGGAGAGCTTGAGGGCAGTGAGGACCCCTGGGAAACCCCGGTTTAGGAAATTTCCCAGGGGTCCTCACCCCTGGCTATTTGCTCCCTTTCCCCGCAGGCGACTTCTTGCCATTCGCCTTCGTGCTTCGCACTCGTCTCATGGGAAGTCTTTGCGAATGGAATGGTAAACCAACACGCTCGCCGTTTTGCTGCTCGCTTGTTGGACCATTCCACTCTTTCCCAGGGGTTTTCCCCTGGCTTTTCGCTCGCCGATATCCCGAGGTCTCGTCGTCGGCGAAAACTCCGCCCCTCTGTGTTCCCCGGCCCCTGATTCTCTTGTTCCGGCTCTTTTCCATGCGCTCTCGGGGTCCTCCTGTCAGAATTTTTTTCTTTTCCTGTATATTCACCGGAGATCCCCCATTCTTGATTCCCTTTCTCGATATTTACACCCGGCAGGAGATTGGTATAATTAGTTCCTGGAAAGGTTAGGATATAATTATGAATAAACTTGGCATTATTGGCTCGGGGGCGGTTGGCTTTGCCGTTGGTTACACGGCTGCAAGACTCGGACTGGTTTCCGACATTGCTTTCGCGGATAAGAAAGAAGGACTGGCACAGGCACAAGCCATGGACATTGAGGATGCCCTGGCTTACTATCCGCATCCCCTGCGGCTTTCGGCAAGGACCATCCCGGAGATGGCGGACCGGGACATTTTGGTCTTGGCAACGGGAGATCTGGAAGGGGTTCATGATCGGCTGGAAGAATGGGAGAAGTTCAAGGACCCCACGGCGGCATATGTGAGGGAAGTCGTGGAAGCGGGCTTTCAGGGAATCTTTATCGTGGTTTCCAACCCCTGCGATTTGATGGCCCAATTGGTTCATGAAGTAAGCGGTTTTCCCAAGGAGCGGGTGATTGGCGCAGGGACGGCGCTGGACACGGCCCGGTTGAACACGACCCTGGCCCGGATTTTTGACACCGATCCCAAGAATGTAAAGGGCGTGGTTCTCGGGGAACACGGCGAGAGTCAGTTCGTTGTCTGGTCCAATGTCCGCATTTCGGGGATTGCCTTGGAGGAGTACCTGCAGCAGACCGGGGATGCCTTCTCTCGCGAGGAGGTGGAGCAAAAGGTTCGGGAACGCGCTTGGCGGGTCATCGATGGGAAGAAGCACACCCAGTGTGGAATCGGATCCACCGTCTGCAACATGATCGATGCCATCGTGAATGATTGCAGGGAGAGCATCTTGGTTGCAACCCTCTTGGAGGGGGAATACGGAATCCGTGATGTGTTCCTTTCGACGCCTTGTGTGCTGGGAAGGCAGGGAATCGAAAAGGTTCTGGAGTTAGCATTGAATGAAACGGAGCAGTCTTCCTTAGAGGAGTCTGCCCGCCGTCTTCAGGAAAAGTTCCAAAATCGATAGTGCCCGGCACGAAAGGGACCGGAAAGGTCCCCTTGCCACCGAGGAGGAAGCGGTGGCTTTCCCGGGACCGGAAAAGCGGGGAAGGGAAGATCAAAAAAAGCCGGTGAGATTCGGTCGGGAATGCCCAAGTCTCACCGGTTTTTGTGATTGTGCGGGGAGCGTGGAGTCTTTGAGAGCCGGATGGGAACAAGTTACTGGCTGATGGTGTAGAGGGAGTAGAAGTATCCCTTTTGATCCATAAGCTCCCGGAAGGTTCCTTTTTCTGTAATTTTTCCCTCTTTGAGGACCAAAATCTGATCATACTGTTGCAGGAGTTTCTCCTCCAGCCGATGGGTGACAACGAGGCGGAGATAAGTCTTTAAATTCAGGATGGATTGCGTGACCTGGTAGGCGGTCTGGTTATCCAAGCTTGAGGTTGCCTCATCCACCAGGAGAATCGGAGTTTCCCGAAGCAGGCTTCTTGCAATGGAAATGCGTTGCTTCTGCCCTCCGGATAGAAGGTTGCCGTTTTCTCCGCAGAGCTTCTTTCTTCCTTCTTCTCCCATGAACTCCTCCAAGCCGGCTTCCTTCATGACCATTTGCAATTTTTCTTCGGGAATCTCCTGAAAGAGACTGATATTTTCCTCGACTGTGGCATTGAAGAGGAAAACCTGTTGTTGAATGAGAGAAATCGCACCAAAAACCGCGTTTGCATCCAACTCTCTCAGTTCCTTTCCATTGAAGAGAATCTGTCCGCTGTAGGACGAATCCGCCCCCAGGAGAAGCTGAAGAAGAGTGGATTTGCCACTGCCGGATCCACCGACCAGGGCGTAAGCCTTTTCCGCCTCTAAGTTTGCGGTAAGTCCCCGTAAGACGGGCTTTCCTTCTTCATAGGCATAGTGAACCTGATGGAGCTGAAGATTCACTTGATGGGGAGCCTGGCCCGGTAATTGCGGAAGGGGTTGTCCCTTTTCCCGAATGTTCTCTTGAAGCCGTTGGGCGAGGCGGTCAACCAGAGCCAGGGCCGCCTTTCTCTTGGCAAGGAGATCGGGGAGTTCCCGGATCGGCTGAAGTACGAAGTTCATGAGGTTGGTAAAGGCCAATACCATACCTCCCGTTAATCCCATTGAAGATAAGGCCATCCAGCCACCGATCAGGGAAACGCCAAGTTGCGTGGTAAGGGCTCCTACGTAGGATAAGAGACCGATTTGCTTACTCACCCGACTTTGCTCTTCCTTTTTATGCTCCAGTTGATTATTTCCCTCCCGGTAGAGAGAGAGAACGTGGGATTCCGCTTGGAAACTCTTGATGACGGGAAAGCCCTGCAGAATATCCTGCACTTGAGACATGTAGAGGGAATTTTTCTCAGAAACTGCTTGGGCCAGGCTGCTGAGCCTTTTTCCCTGATGCAATGAGAGGATCATGGGCAAGAGACAGAGCACGATGGAAATCACCGTTAATAGGGGACTATAGAAGATCATTAGTGCTAAGGCAGAGAAAAAGCAGAGTAGCAGTTCAATGCCATGAAAGAGGTTAACGAGATATGTATCTTGAATTTGTACCGCATCATTCGTCAAAGCAGAGATATAATCGGCAGAGGATTCTTTCTGAAAACTTGCCAAGTTTTTCTTCAGAAGGTCCTTCATGGCTTGATTCTTGTACTGGGTCATCGCTCTCCTCAGAAAACGAGGCACACTGCGGCTTTCAATAAATAGAACGAGTGCTGCAATCAGAATAATTCCAAGGGCCAGAAACGTGAGAAAGGTCATCCTTGATGGATTGCCGTTGGCATTGGCAGTATCGATGAGTTGCTGCAAAAACCATGATAATACAATGTTTAACAAGGCACTCACAAAAGCACAGAGAATTCCCAGAAAGGCAGCCAATCGGTTTTGGCGAAAGAATTCCGCCGTGTAGGTTTTTCTTAATCGTTTTATTTGTTCTTTACTCATGATTCTCCTCCTTTAGTTGTTGCAAATAGG
>CALAJY010000013.1 GCA_937923265.1 uncultured Tissierellia bacterium | reverse complement strand
CCGGCACGGATCCCGAGCCGAACCCCGGCACCGATCCGGAACCGAACCCCGGCACGGATCCCGAGCCGAATCCCGGAACGGAAGAGCCGACCACTCCCACAACCAAGCGGGTACAGATTGAGGACAAGGACCACCAGGTCCTGGCAGCCTTTGATGAGGATGCTTTCGATGGTGAGGTTGTTATGGTCGTGAAAGAAGTGGAAGGCGTGAAACTGGACGGCTATCGGACCTTAGCGTACGACATTCAGTTCTTAAAGGATGGAAAGCCCGTTCAGCCGAAGAAGGCGGTAACCCTTACCATGAGCCCGAAGGGACTCAATGCGGATAAGGTAGAGGTTTATCACTTTGCGGATGGGCAGACCAAGCCGGAGAAATTGGCGAGCAAGGTTGTCAACGGAAAGATTGTCTTTGAGGGCAAGACCTTCTCGATCTATGCGTTGGCACAGAAAGAAGAACAGTCGCAAACTCCGTCCGGTACGAATAATCAGAATGGTTCCGGACAGGGATGTTCCTCTACGAGAACCACCAGAAGAACCACGGCAACGCCTGCTACG
This sequence comes from uncultured Tissierellia bacterium, assembly GCA_937923265.1. GTDB lineage: Bacteria > Bacillota > Clostridia > Tissierellales > Peptoniphilaceae > CALAJY01. The sequence continues at coordinate 5,168 of CALAJY010000013.1, read as the reverse complement.
GGCGACTATGGTGTCTATGGAATCGGACTCGCCATGGTGATTGCCGCTGTCGGTCTCTACCTGGTAAGCAGAAAGGAAGAAGAGTAGAGAAGACAAATGGTTTGAAAAAAGAGGGCGGGTGCAGGAAACTTTCCTAGAATGATACACAATGGGAGAGGGCGATGCACCGCCCTCTTTTTTTTGCTTTTTCGGGAAAACGGCTGGCATATTTCAGCAAGGAAGTTTATTATGTAATATGTATCATTGATGAATCAAGGATGAAGGAGGGGCGTGTGAAAATAGATTTCTTACCGATCGTTTTAGGTTCGGACGTAAATGCGTATAGTGTGGCCAGGACCATTTATGAGAATTATGGGCTGATTTCTCATATTTTTGCCCACCAACTCTTCGCACAGACGGCGGATAGTCGCATCTTGGTTCGCCATTCCCTTCCCTTTGACAAGGATCATCGGGGCTTTGTGCAAGGGTTGCTGGATTTTGCCAAGGATCATGCGGGCGAAAAGATGATCATTTTTCCCTGCAGCGATGAATACAGCGAAATGTTGGCCATCCACCGGGAAAAGCTGGAGGGGAGCTTTTTATTTAACGTGCCGAGCCGGGAGCAGAATCGCCTGCTCGAAGATAAGATGAGCTTTTATCGGGTCTGTGAGGAGCATGGCATACCCTATCCGAAGGCGATTTCGATCCATGATCCCAAGGAACTGGACTACAGCAAGCTTCGCTACCCGATTGTCGCCAAGGCGGCAGACTCCATTCGCTATTATCAAACATCGTTTCCCGGGAAAAAGAAGGCTTACATCTTGCAGTCCGAGAAAGAGCTGAGAGAGGCCCTCTCCGCGATTTACGGCGCAGGCTATCAAGGTTCGATGATCATCCAGGACTACATTCCCGGAGATGCTTCCTACTGCGTTTCGATGAACGTCTACTCGGACCATACGGGGAAGGTGCGGATGTGCTGTGCCGGTCAAATCCTTCTCACCTCGGTGTTGCCTCTGATGATTGGAAACTATGACGCCATGTACACGCATGGAGATCAGGCACTGTATGATCGTTTTGAAGCCTTTATGAATGACCTACATTACACCGGCTTTGGAAATTTTGACCTGAAGTATGATCCCAGGGACCGGGAGTACAAGTGCTTCGAGATGAACCTACGCTTACCGGCATCCAATTTCTTCATGCAGGCAGGGGGGCTGAATTGTCTGGACTTCTTGGTACGCGACATGCTGGGAATTCCCTTCGAGGAGGATTGCTACTACCATCACAAAACCGGACGACTTTTTTTGAATAACATCGATCCGCTCGTTTTAAAGAAATACGTGCACCCGAATAAGCTCCCTCTGGTCAAAGAGCTTTTGAAGAGAAAACCGCTCTATCCGATCTGGTATGAAAAGGACAAAAATGCCAAGCGGCGTTGGAGATACTGGAGAATGCGGCTGGCGTCCTTTAAGCATTACCACACCTATGGCGAGCATGTTAGCAAGGATGATCCGGAAGCGCCTCCCTACGGACTGACTCCCTTGCAGGAAGACCGGTAGGAAAGTTCGAAGAAAACAACAAAAGAAAAAGTCCATGGAAGTCCCGACCGGCAGACCGGGGAGGCTTCCATGGACTTTTTTAAGTCTTTATGAATCCAACAGAAGGCAACGCCCTTGCTCGATTTTTATTTTTTGAAAGCACTCCCCATATTTTACCAGGGGATGGTGGGAGGATAGGGTGATATGGTCAAAGGGAACTTCTTGATGAAAAAGAAGGTCCAGAATTTTTTCTTCCGTGGCAGGATCTATGGACTGAAAGGGCTCATCCGCAATAAGAATGCTGGGATGTTGCATAAGAGTTCTGGCAATGGACACCCTTTGCCGTTGTCCGCCCGAAAGCTGAGCAACCGGCCGAGCGATGAGGCTCTCCATTTCTAGAGCGGTTAAGAGTTTTTCCACTGCCTCCATTTGCTCTTTTTTGGAAATTTTTTTGAACTGCAGAGGAAAACGGACGTTATCAAAGACGCTTTCCCCCTCAAAAAGGGCAAAGTCCTGAAAGACATAGCCGATCTTCGCCTTGTATTGCCCCCTTTTTTCATCCGATAAATCCTTTCCCTCATCGTTCTCATAATAGAGTTTTCCCTCATATTAGGAATCCAAAAGGGCAATAATCTTAGGCAGGGTGGTTTTCCCCGAACCGGTGGGACCTTCTATAAATAGATGCTCTCCTTCCTTGAGAAGAAAAGAAACCTCCCGAAGCGCCGGTATGGTGGTGTTTTTCCAATGGTAGTTCTTGCGAATTTTTCCGCTCGAATGTTCATAAGTCCCTCCTATTCTCTATCTGTTGAGCGATTTTCCCCTTTTGTAAACGAGTCATAGCGAGAATCCCCAGCAAGCCGACGTAAACCATGCTGATGGCAGTGGTCAAGATCGGCATCTCTTGAAGTTGACCGGTGATTCCATGGAGTAGCAAGTTCACGAAGAAAAGGCTGACACAGAAGAGGAGAAGCCGGGTGCGCACCCTTCTTAAAGGTAAGCCAAGGCTGGTTTAAAAAGCTACTTTTTGTAAGAAACGGTTTGTCTTGTTTTCGAAAATGATATAGAAAAATCCCATCGTAACGATGGCAATGGCAATCATCATCGGGTACAGATAACCAACAACAAAGGCGGTTTCCGGATTGGTACTCTCTCCTTTATTTCGTTGGGTCATCCATGGAGTCGGTTCTAAGAGCTTGTTTACAAAATTTTCGGTATTTTGAATGGAAGAGGGGAGGGACAGAAAACTAAAAAAGTGGCGATTTCTTCGTCTTTTGCTCGACCTAAAAGTTGAGAAAATTCTTTGGAGGTGCAGGCGACAAAGCGAAAGTGCTGCACCTGTTCTTGTCCATCCCTATCTTCTATCTCAGGGACATAGGAGAATTGCTCCTCTTGTCGTACCTTTATTTTTTGGTAGGAATGGCTTTTATGAAAATGGGGATCTTTCCAAGAGGAGGGAAGAGAGTCTACGCAGTAGACCCCATTTGTGGGAACGCGGGAATCCGGGAAATAATAGCCGGGATTTCCCAGGAGATAGATGGTCTTGTCACTGTCGGGAAGGGTAGGATCGGAGACCATGAGATAACCGTTCGCATTGGACAATTGAGAGATGACTTTTTCAGCCCACTTTTCGGGTTGGGGGAAGGCGCTTTTTGTGCTGTAGATTGGAAATTGAATATGCGAAGCCTTGTTGTTGAATGTATTTAGCATGGACTGGGTGGATTGACTAAAGAGAAAGGTGAGAGCAAATAAAGAAACGACGCCGATCAGCCAGTAACCAGAGAACTGGGAGAAAAAGGAACTCGTCGAGCTCACAGGTTGATTCAAACGATGAAAAGCAAACCAACTTGCGAAAAACTGTCCAATTATCATAAGAATAAAATGGATTGGCAGGAAGAAAAAACAAACGGTAACTATCGCATGAGAGCCGAACCGCCAATAAATGGCAGATAGAAGAGAAACCAAAGCGATAGAAAGACGGGAATGGATGGTGACGGGCCTTAATTTTTTTGGTACATGCGGAACCTTGGGATTCCCATGCTTTGGCCCACTTTATAGTAATTATCCGATTTTTCATTCTCTAGGCGGGCAAGGAAGTAAAGTAAATAAAGCACGAAAAGCGAAACAAATAGAATTTGGAAAGCCGTGCTTTGCTGAACAAGAGAAAGAAGAGATCTCCCCAAAGGCGGACCCGGATTTTTTTGCACGGTATAACCGGCTTTGAGAAGTTCCTTTACGCAGGATTGTAGCTGATCTTTCTCTCCACTGAGCCAGATCTTGTTTTTTAGGGGAACCTGGCTGTGAAGAGGGAACACTTCTTCATAACCAAGCTCCCCAAAAGGATGAGAGCCATCAAAAAAGGAGATCACTCGATTCCCGTTATCATCCAAGGTTTTCTTCTTATCGAAAGAATCCGCAAGGGAATCGGTATATGCGAGCTTCGCTTTTGTGTCTTTTTCGTAATCCTGGAAAGAAAAATATCTTCTTGCCTTTTTGCCATAAATCAGGGGGCTTAAAGCATAGTGCATCTGAGGGTCATAAACGGAAAGCACATTAGAGTTTTCCTCCTGCACTGCAGTAAAATTTTGATACTTTTGAAAAAAACTCTCCGAAAATCGGAGGAGTTTTTTTGATTATCTTTTTCTAGCAAACGAACATTCGCATTCAGCAGAAAAGACGTCTTTTGTCTTTGACTGATTTTATGGAAAGCATAATTGAGGATTAATAGAGCAACAAACAGAAGGCAAGAACTAAGAATAAAAAACAAGCGATTGCGATTTTTATAGGACGATTTCATTATAGACTCCTTTCGTAAAAAAAAGAATCGACATAGGATGCCGATTCTTAGTGAAAAAAGTACGAACGGGCAGGACAGAAACTCGTTCCGCCTTCCGTAATATGACCCTTAACGGTGGTAACCGGACCGAAATTCCATTGATCTTTTATGGTTACTTTTCGGGAATGAGTTTGTTGATCGCGATCCCCATCGGAAGAAACAACATACCTCTTTACATCGCCTTGAACGTTATAGACAATAACAGCTTCTTTTGAATAAACACAAGAGCTTGCACCACGAATTTTTCGATCAATCCCTCGAACGCTGATGGTACCTGTATAGGTGTCAGCAAAAAAGTCGTCAAGATGATAGCTTTGCACATAAGTGTTTGATGACCATCTTTCAATAACGGTTAGTTTTGCAAATGCAATGGTTGGTAATACGAGAATCAAAGAAGCAACAAGCAGAAATACTTTTTTTTCATTCTTCAGCGTCCTAAAGGGTAAAGCCCATCAACACCTCTACAAGAATGATATTAGCAGAAGTTATATTGAAAAACAATATGAATAAAGTTAAATTTGTGTAAAATAAGCGATTTAGAAAGGAATCAATTTGAAAGGAAAAAAAACGAAAAAAATCCAAAAAAAGTTTGACAAGGCAAATGAAAGAGAGTATAGTATACGAGTCGTCACGAGAGACGGGTCAATGATTTCAAAAAGAATTTTTAAGAAATTCAAAAAAAGAGTTGACAGAAGTCAAAAGTGATGGTATTATAGAAAAGTCGTACCGAAAAGGACGACAAAGAACCTTGTCAAAAGAATACGTGAATAACTTTGAGTTTAAATAATTCAAAATTAACGAGTCAGAATTGAACTCGA
>CALAJY010000012.1 GCA_937923265.1 uncultured Tissierellia bacterium | reverse complement strand
GATGAAAGGCCCTTCGAAAGCAGCTGCTTGGGATCCAGTTGGTCGAAAAACCGGTGCAGAATGGTTTGCACTTCTCGGTAACCGGACGCCTGGAAGATTTGCGTTTTTACCGAGGCAGAATTTCGAATGCCCGACAGATACCAGGCGAGATGCTTACGCATCTCCAAAAGTGCCACCTTCTCTCCCTTGTAATGCAGGGCCGTCTCATAGTGCCGAGAAATCATCGCTTTGAGATCCTCCGGGGAAACGCCCTTGGGCTTTTCTCCTGCCAAGAGGTCCTTGATCTGGTGGAATAGGAAGGGATTCCCCATGGCACCACGCCCAATGGCGATTCCATCCACCCCACTTTGCTCGGCCCGCCGCAGACAGTCCTCTGCCGTGGTGATGTCCCCATTGCCATACACGGGGATTCTTAGGCTTTCTTTCAGCTCCTGAATCGCCTCCCAATCCGCCTTTCCCGAATACATGGCCTCGGTTGTTCGCCCATGCAACATCACCCGACAGGCGCCCTCTTCCTGGCAGATATGGCCGATTTCCAGGAAATTCTTGTGGCTCTCCGTGAAGCCCAGACGGAATTTCACCGAAACCTCTCTTTGGGAGCTTTCCACCATGGCTCGAATCACCTGAGCAGCCAGCAGAGGGTTCTTCATCAATGCGGACCCATCTCCGTTTCGTATGATCTTGGGGGCGGGACAGCCCATGTTTAGATCGATCGCACAAAATTCTTCCCGCCAATTGAGATGTTCCGTAATCACCTTCCGAAAAATTTCCGGTTCATGGCCAAAAAGCTGACAGATAAGCGAACGCTCCTTCGTGGAACTCTGAAGGAGCGTTTCTGTCTTGTCATTCGCATAGTAGAGCCCCTTTGCAGAGACCATTTCCGTCACCGCAAAATCGGCTCCTTGGTCAAAGCAAAGCTCTCGAAAGGCTAAATCACTCACCCCCGCCAGAGGGGCCAAGCCGATTCGCAGGGTCATGCTTTTCGTTCTCCTTCCAACTTCCGTGCCTTCATCGTCCTCTCATAAATGAGTCGGAGACCGTGAAGGGTCAAATCCTTGTCCACCTTTTCCACGTAGGCGGAATTAAAGGCGATGAGAGAGGAATAGCCCCCCGTGGCAATCACCCGGGGGCGTTTCCCTTCGCTCTCCTGCACTTCCTTGATAATCTGCTCCGTGATGCGATCAATCAGACCGATAAAGCCAAGAACGATTCCCGTCTGCATGGCTTCCACGGTATTGTGACCGATTCCGCTCTTTGGATACACCAATTCAATTTTCGGGAGCTTTGCGGTTTTCATGAAAAGCGCTTCGGAGGCAATCCCGATTCCCGGGGCAATGGACCCACCAAGGTATTCTCCGCGCTCGGAAATCACATCATGGGTGATGGCCGTTCCGATGTCGATAATGATGAGAGGGCCCCCATAAAATTCAAAGCCGCTGACGACATTCACAATGCGGTCCGCTCCCACCTCCTTGGGATTGTCCAGCCGGAGAGGAACGCCGGTTTTGGTGTTGTCCCCGACAACCATGGGATCGATGTGAAGAAAGCGCTTTGACATCGCAGAGAAGCGATGAATCAGATCAGGGACCACGGATCCGATGATCACATCCTTAATATCCGTGCGGTCGTAACAGAAATGATTCAAAATCATCTCCAGTTCGATTCCATACTCATCACTGGTTTTGATGCGATTGCTTTGAATTCTCCATTGGTGGGTGATTTTCTCCCCATCAAACAATCCAAAGGTACAATTTGTATTCCCCACATCGATCGTTAATAGGAGATTTAACGAAGGGTGTGGCTCCCTCAATATTTCCATAATAACTCCCTCGAGAATCTACTCTTGGCCACGGCTCACGCTTTTGTGGCCCGTTTTCTTCTTTTTTGGGCGACATCAATCGCGGACATCACCGGTACCGATACAAATCCCGCAGCCAATGCTTCCGGTAGCCCATTGGTGAATGAGATCGTTAAAACGGCGCCTAATACGGCGGACGAATCCATGGACATTGCTTGAGCATATTGTTGGGCATAAATGAGATAGATGAGCCCCATGACCAAGATGGTATTTAACAGGGATCCCACAAGAGCGGGTAACCCATAGGCCAAGACGGGATTTCTCTTCCGCCAAAGTTCGGCAAGCCAGCCGGTTACAAAGGCGAAAAATACCCTGGGTAAGATACTGATCACCGGGTTCATGAAAAGAAAAGAGAGAGCACCACTGGCTCCTTGCATGGACTTGATCCAAGAATTCAGCCCGAAAGCGAGCCCTAGAATCAACCCATACTTCCTTCCGCCATAAATCGCTCCGATTAGAACCGGGATGTGCATCGTTGTTACCGAGATGGGCCCCAAGGGCAGGTAGCCCAGTGAGGTCGAGCTCAGCAGGAGCATAATTGCGATAAAGACCCCTAGGGTTGCAATGTTCTTTGCCGTAAAAAACGGTTCATGCGTATTTTCTGTCATTTTTTCCTCCGATCCGGCTCCTCTGGGGATGCCGGTCATTACCACCGTCTACTGTCGATTCTGTTGCAGAAAGGAGTAGCTCGGCAAGCCATATGCGGTTTCTGCACAAAGGCAAGCGTTGACCACGGCTCGTTGCATGGCCTCCTGCGCCATCACGCCGATCGTGAGAAGATCGCATTCCTTCTCGCCCCCGGCCAGGGTAAAGATGGTGTCCCCATCTGCCGGAGTATGCACCGGACGAATGCTTCTCGCATAGCCGTCCTGTGCCATCTGGGCAAGCTTCAAACAGGAAGCCTTGTCCAGCTTTGCATTGCAGGCGATAACCCCAATCGTTGTGTTCCTACCTTCCAGGTTAGGACAGAAGGTTGCCTGCAAATTCGCTACTGTAGAATCATACCACATATTTTCCTGTAATAAACCCGCAATGGGCTCATTGTCACGAAGAAAGTCAAAGACATCCCCAAGGGCATTGACGCAGACCACGGCAGAGACGACCAAATCGCCCTTGCTCATGCTGGCCTGGCCCAAGCCGGACTTCATCGCCCGATCCGCCCCGTGAAGCTTGCCGACACTGCAGCCGGTTCCCGCTCCGATGTTTCCCATCCGATGGGAATTCTCGTCGTTGGAAGCGAAACGGCAGGCCCGATAACCCATCTCCGCCGTGGGGAAGGCATCGGCATCCCCCACTCCCCGATCAAAGAGCACACAGCCGGGAACGATGGGAACGACGCCATAGCCGGTCTCAAAGCCGATATTCTCTTCTTTAAGCCGTTTCATGACCCCATCACAGGCAGCAAGGCCAAAGGCAGACCCTCCCGCTAACACCACCGCATGAACATTTTGCACCGTGTTTTCCGGCCGGAGAAGATCCGTCTCCCGACTGCCCGGTGCACCTCCTCGGACCTCTCCGCCGCCCACGGTTCCCTCCGGGCAGCGAATGACCGTTACTCCGGTGCCGCCCGGAATGTCCTGATTGTTTCCTAATAGAAAACCGGGAACATCGCAAAAAAAGCCTGAATATCTTGCCTCCATCTTTTCCTCCTCTCAAAAAAAGCCGGTGAAAACCGGCTTTTTCTCCATCACTGTGTTCTCCCCTACTTATCCCCTTCTTTTTGATCCAGGGCTGCCTGAATCAAGCCGACAAACAGCGGGTGGGGATGGTTGGGACGAGATTTGAATTCGGGATGGAACTGGGAGGCAACATAATAGGGATGATCCGTCCGCTCGATGAGCTCCACATGATTGGAGGAGAGATTAATCCCCGCAAAACGGATGCCACCCCGCTCCTTGTATTCTTCCCGATATTTGTTATTAAATTCGTACCGATGACGATGGCGTTCCACGATGTCCTGTTTTTGGTAGAGGGAGTAACAGAGGCTGTCTTTTTCCACATGTACGTCGCCATTTCCAAGACGCATGGTTCCTCCAATATCTCCTTCCTCCTTTTGATTATCCAGAAGATGAATCACAGGATAAGGGGTCTCCCCGTCGAATTCCGTGGAGGAGGCTCCTTGGAAACCAAGCAGATTTCTTGCAACCTCAATCAGGGAGATTTGCATGCCCAGGCAAATGCCCAGGAAGGGAACTCGGTGCTCTCTTGCATATTTCACAGACAGGACCATGCCCTCGATGCCGCGCTCTCCAAAGCCGCCCGGCATGATGATGGCATCCGCAAAGCCCAGTTCTTGGTCCACATTGGCTTCCGTTAGATTCTCACTGTTCACATACTGAATGCGAACTTTCGCGCTGAGGGAGAAGCCCGCATCGTAAAGGGCCTCATTCACGGATAGGTAGGCATCCGCAAGCTTCGTGTACTTTCCCACCAGTGCCACGGAAACGGGTTGGTCTGCCTTTTTGAAGCGATCGCACATTTCCTTCCAGTCTCCGACATGGTCTGCCTTTGAGGTCATGTGGAAAAACTTTAAAATATATTGATCGATCTTCTGGTCATGGAAGACGAGGGGAACCTCATAGATCAAATCGACATTCTTCGATTCCACAATGGCTTCCCGGGGAAGGTCACAGAAGAGGGAGATTTTTTCAAACACCTCCCCGGTGATGGGACGGGCAGCACGAAGGACAAAGATATCGGGTTTGATGCCAAAGCTCATGAGCTCCTTGAAAGAATGCTGGGCGGGCTTTGTTTTCAGCTCGTCCGACCCGGGGATCGTGGGGATGAGTACGGTGTGAATAAAAAGCACATCCTCCGGATTCTGGGAGTGCACCTGACGAATGGCTTCGATAAAAGGCTGGGACTCAATGTCTCCGACGGTCCCTCCGATCTCCGTGATGATGAAATCCGCTCCCGATTCCTCCGCAACCTTGTAGATCTTTGCCTTAATGGCATCGGTGACATGAGGGATCACCTGCACCGTTTTGCCATGGTAGTCGCCGGCACGTTCCTTTCGGATCACCGTGTTGTAAATGCGACCACTGGTAATGGAGGAATTCTTGGTCAGTTCCTCATCAATAAAGCGTTCATAATGTCCCAAATCCAGATCGGTCTCTCCCCCATCGCGGGTTACAAAAACCTCCCCGTGTTGATATGGACTCATGGTTCCCGGATCGACATTCAGGTAGGGATCGAACTTCTGCATAAAAACAGAAAATCCATTGTCTTTGAGCAGTCTTCCGATGCTGGCTGCACTGATACCCTTTCCGATTCCCGAGACCACACCCCCGGTTACAAAAATAAACTTTGCCATGATTCCCCTTTTCTCCTTCGCCGAAGCTCCTACTTTGCTTTGCCTTTGTTCAATTTCAATTCGCGAATCTTCTCGTTGACTTCCATCATATGATCCGGGCCCACATGGATGATGTTGCGAACCTCATTTTTTCCAAATTCCTTGGTCAAAAGCACCAAGTCTCCTCGCTGCTTGTCCCAGGCCCATTGCTTGACCTCCGTCCATGCATAGAACTTATCATCCCCAAAGATTCCGTTCTTTGCCAGAATAACGGGTTCCCGACTTTTCACAAAAAGCATGACAACAACCAGCATCATTAAAATTCCGGAAATCCACTGGTGTGCCACAATGCTCATGACTCCTGCCAGAAGAACAAAAACAGACAGGATCATGTTAAGTTTTCCGAGTGTTGGCCGGTAGGCGAACTGGGCTCCTTGGAGTTTCTTCTTCTGTCGGTTTCCCTTGTACATCACATAGGCAAAGTAGAGGAGCAGGCCCGCATAGAGAAGGATGATCAATTGATTGGAAAGAAGGGGAGCTTGCGCCTTGGCGGCTCCCTGACTCACCTGTTGCGAACTATTCATTGAAGACACCTTCCTTCCAATTATAGCTGCGACCCAGTTCCCGGAAGAGCTGTTCAAACTCCTCTTTTCGCAGGGTCTCCACATCTAACAGCTTCTGTGCAACCGCCTCCAGCAACTGGTCATTTGCCTGGAGGATCTTCTTGGCCAGCTCATAGGCCTTGGTCATCAGTTGCCGAATTTCCTCATCAATCTGCTGAGCCGTTTTTTCGGAGTAGGACTTTACCTGCCCCAATTCGTTTCCTAAAAAGACATTGTTGCTTCCCTCTTCATAGGTTACCGGTCCCAGGTTGGGGCTCATGCCGTACTTCACGATCATGTTTCTCGCCATGCCCGTTGCCCGCTCAATATCGTTGGAAGCCCCTGTGGAAATGTCGTCCAGCTTCACCGCTTCGGCGGCCCGGCCGCCCAAATAGGTAACCAGTTCCTTCTCCATCATGGATTTTGACATAAACTGCCGATCATCCTCCGGAAGGAAGGAAGTGAAACCACCCGCCTGTCCGCGAGGAACAATGGTGATCAAATTGACCTCATCCATCTCCGGCAGAGCCCGGGTTACGATGGCATGACCCGCTTCATGGTAAGCCGTAAGCTCCCGCTCCTTTTGAATGACAACCCGGGATTTCTTCTCCGGACCGGCCATCACCTTGATGCAGGCCTCTTCAAAGGTTGCCATGTCGATCACCGATCGATTTTCCCGGGCCACCAATAGCGCTGCCTCGTTGGTCATGTTCTCCAGGTCTGCGGGAGTAAAGCCTGCCGTCTGCCGAGCCAGGGCGTTCAGGTCCACATCGTCGGCGACCTTCTTGTTGCGCAGATGAACCCGGATCATCTCTTCGCGTTCCTTTGCATCGGGCATTCCCACCATGATCCGGCGGTCAAAACGGCCGGGACGCAGGATGGCGGGATCCAGGATGTCGGGTCGGTTGGTGGCGGCCATGATGATGATGCCCTCATTGACATCAAAACCATCCATCTCCACCAAGAGCTGATTCAGGGTCTGCTCCCTCTCGTCATTGCCGCCACCCAGGCCGGCACCTCTGCGCCGCCCCACCGCATCAATCTCGTCAATAAAAATGATGCAAGGAGCGTGCTTTTTTCCTTCCACAAAGAGGTCGCGGACGCGAGAGGCACCCACACCGACGAACATTTCCACAAAGTCGGAACCCGAGATGCTGTAGAAGGGGACCCCCGCTTCTCCGGCCACCGCCTTGGAAAGGTAGGTTTTCCCCGTTCCCGGAGGTCCTACCAACAGAACGCCCTTGGGAATTCTGGCGCCCAGGTTGGTGAACTTCCCCGGATTTTTCAAGAAATCGACAATTTCTCCCAGTTCTTCCTTCTCTTCTTTGAGCCCTGCCACATCGGCGAAGCGGATGCGCTTGCCATCCCCTTGATCCAGCCGAGCGCGGCTCTTTCCGAAGTTATTCATTCCTCCCGCCTGTTGGCTGGTGCGCCTGAGCATCGAATAGAGCATAAAGCCCATGAGTCCCAGGAAGAGCAGATCGGGGAGCATTAAAAGGAAGGCATTGGGTTTGGGTTCCTCTTTAAAAACCAGCTCCAGGGAGGAATCCTCCACCTTTCCCTGAATGTATTGTTCGTAAAATGTCGGGAAATACGCGGAAGGAATCACCACCTCAAAGGTGCTGTTTTTTGCATCCTTCAGGACGCCCTTCAATTTGTCTCCTTCGTAGACAAGACTCTTCACATTGTTGTTCTTAAATTCTTGGATGAGCTTCCCATGGGTCATTCGATCCGGCACCTGTGCATTTTGATTGAACAGCGTGATGATCGCCACAATCAAAAGGAGCGGCAGGAAATAACTCAGGATCATCCGAAAGTTCCCTTTTCTATTCTTCATGAATCTCCTCATTCTTCTCGTTTTCGTTCCGATTTCGGAATTTGCTGTCTATTTACGGTCGCCCTGCATAAGCTGTTTGGTCTTGGGATTGTCTTCCCGGTAGTAGACCGGCTTTAAGGTGGCTACATAGGGGAGGTTGCGAAGCTTCTGGTTGAAATCCAGCCCGTAACCGATCACGTACTCATCGGGAATTTCAAAGCCGATATAATCTCCGTGGAGGTCAACAACGCGTCTCGCCTCCTTGTTCAAAAGGGCGGCGATCTTGACCGATTTTGCACCACGCTGCTTCAGATTTTTGGTGAGATAATCGAGCGTATATCCCGTATCGATGATGTCCTCCACGATGATGATGTTCTTGCCCGTGATGAGCTGCTGGAGATCTTTGATGATGCGTACGTCTCCGGAGGATACGGTGCTCGCTCCATAGCTGGAAACTGACATGAAATCAATCTCCACATCCAAGCCAATCTGCTTCAACAGGTCGGTCATAAAAAAGCAGGCGCCTTTCAAGATTCCCACCAGAAGGAGGTCCGCCCGATCGTCCTTGTACTCCTCGGTGATCTCCTTTCCCAGCTCCTGAACCCTTTGTGCGATTTCCTCCTGTGAGAATAGAACCCGATCCACATATTTGTTCTTCAAATTGGTAATCATCTCTTCCTCCACTCTATTGAAAAAACCGGTCCCCCTCCCCTAAGCTTATGCTTAGGGCTTCTCCCTAAAAGAGCCACCCAAAGGATATCCCGGTCATCTGCTAACACCGGCCACTCCCGACGAAGCGGAACCGGCAGCTTCCATTCTGAAAAAAGGAGACGAAGTGCACGATGCCCGCCTCCAAAGCGCTCCATCTTATCTCCGGGTTGCACGGTCCGGAAGGCCGGCTTCTCCCGGCTTCGATAAAAATAACAGCGCTGACTCCGCAATTGATCGGCATCCGGCTCCTTTTCATAGGAAACGGCAACGATATCCGACCGGAGGCTTTGCAGGAATGTCCCCTCCCTGACAGAGGCAGGACATGCAATAACGCCCCCCCAATCACTTAAAAACATAATACCACAAAGCACCTGTTTTTTACCCGGGCTTTGATAAAAGAGTCGACGAATTTGTTCAATCTCAGAGAAGGATAAAAAGTCCTCTTCGTCCTCCTTTTTCCTCTGCATGGCTCCAAATACCAAACGAAGCAAGCGGCGTTGCAGCGCCACCGGAATGGCTAAAAAGTCCTCTCGGGGAATCCCCATGCCCGATAGGAAAAGCGCATTTCTTCGTAACAGCGACCTCGCATTTCCCGTTTGTGCCTCCCGTAAGAGGGATTCCACCTGCTCTGTCGATGGAATCTGCCGCAGGTCCTTGACCATCGCAGCCGCTGCCTGTTTCGTCTCCTCCGCAAGGTAGGCATCCTCCTCCGCCAAAATACGGGCGGTTTGGGCCAGGGTCTTATCCAGGGAGGGCTGGTAGGAGGATCGCAAAAGCGGAAGGAGTTCATGGCGAATCCGGTTTCTCGGTATAAGGAGGTCCCCATTGCTGGCGTCCTCCCGCCATGGGATCCGATGGGCGCGGTCATAGGCCAAGAGGTCCTCTTTGGCGACCTCCAAAAGGGGGCGGAACACGCCATAGGTTCCCCCCGTCCCCTGTCGATAGGAAAAGGGTCGAATCCCTCCCAGGCCCCGGCTTCCCGCTCCTCGAAAGAGGCGGAGCAAGAGGGTTTCCGCCTGGTCTCCTTGATGGTGAGCGGTGATGAGAATGGGAAAAATCTCCTCCTCCTCGGCTTCTCGGCAATCCCGAATGCAGTGGTCGAAAAAAAGATATCTTTCTCGCCGGGCACTGAGTTCAAGGGACTCCCCCGTCTCTTTTGCGCGTGCCTGGATGTTCCCTCTTCCCACCCTGCAGGAAAGTCCCCACCGTCTGCAAATGGCCCTCACCAACTCCTCATCCCGGTCGCTTTCACGCCCTCGCAGTTCATGATTAAAGTGGAGAACCCGGATCATTTCCCGGGGAAAAAAATTCATGCACAGGTGCAAGAGGGCCATGGAATCGCCCCCTCCGGAAACTCCAATAAAAAATCGAAAAGAGCCGGAAACCTCTCCCGACTCTCTTTGGTTCTCCACGAAGCTCCAATGCTTCTTGAGCTCTTGTAATAATGGATTCGCTGTCTGCATGTTATTGTCCCTGAGATTCCACGGGTTTACTCTCGGATTGTTCGGATTCTTCGCTTTGGGAGGATGAACTTTCCCGGGAAGCCTCCTCATCGCTTCTCTTCGCAGAAGCATTCTTCTCTTCTAACTTTTTTGCCTTTTCCGCATCCACCTGGTAGGAATTTCCCACCTTCATCAAAATCTCATTGGGTTTAACCATTCCCAGTTTCTCATGAGCGTATTTTTCGATAAACTCATCGGTGTTGACCTTTGACATCTGGTTTTTCAGCTCGGCCACCGAGTTCTCCAAGGCCTTCTTCTCAGTATTGAGACTCTCCTTTTGTTTCGCCGTTTCCTCCAACATCCGGGAGGTGCGATTCATGTGGATGAGCGTGGGAATCACCAAGAGCACCGCCAGGGCAACTAGGAGATAGGGCACCATCGACCCCTTCCCGGGGCGTCTGCCCCGCTTTCTCTTCTTCTGTCCCTGCCGAGAGACGAGACCGGAGGGTTGCCCCCGTCTGCGTTCTGCTCGGGAAGAGGACCGGCTTCTCCTCTCCCCCGGTTTTGGGGAATCCTGTCGATTCTTTTCTTCTTGGGGAAGGAGCGGTCGAAATTGTGACATTATTTATCCTCCAAAACTTCGTACATCGTATCCGCCATCTCCTTGGTCACATGCTCCGGAACGGCCTTCACGCGGATAGCAAGATCTGCTTGACCCAAAGAAATGACTAACTCGTCGCCCACCTCAACCTCCGTTCCCGGTTTTGCGGTCTTTCCATTCACCTTCACACGGCCGCCTTCACAGGCTTCCTTGGCAACGGTTCTTCGTTTAATAATTCTTGCATTTTTCAAAAATTTATCAATTCGCATAGCATCCCCCCTCCGTTATAAAAACGGTTGCTATCTTCTTTCATTACCAACTATTATATACATAAAGCTTCGGAAACGAAAAGAAAGGAGAGGGATCATGGACAAGGAACGGTGCATTTTTCACCTGGATTTGGATGCCTTTTTTGCCGCTGTAGAAGAGTTGGATCATCCGGAATGGAAAGAAATTCCCATGGCCCTCTCCGGAGAATCCAAGCGGGGGATCATCACCACCGCAAATTACAAGGCCCGGGAATACGGGGTGCATTCCGCAATGCCCGTTTATCTTGCGCTCCAACAGTGCCCCCAATTGAAATTGGTCCCCATGCATCGGGACCGCTATCGACTTCTCAGCCGGCAGGTCATGGAAATTCTCGAAAGCTATAGCCGCCGGTTTGAACAGAGTTCCATTGATGAAGCCTATCTCGACCTCACTCGAAGACCCGAGGAGAGTCTCTTCCTTGCTCACACCATTCAGGATGAGGTGGAGGAAAAAACCGGACTCTCCATCTCGATTGGAATCTCCTATAACAAATTTTTTGCCAAGCTGGCATCCGATTGGAAGAAGCCTCGCGGCATCTTTGTCATCAGCTCCGAAAACTGGAGGGAACTCCTTCCTCCCCTGTCGCTCGAAAAGATCTATGGACTGGGAAAGGCCGCCCTTGCCAAGCTCCACCAATTCGGTTTACACCGGTTGGAAGACCTCTATCTTCTCAGCCGGGAGCAGCTTGCCGGGCTCCTGGGAAAACAGGGGGATTTGCTCTACCGGCGGATCCGCGGTGAGGATCAGGATCCCGTGGAGCCGAATCGAAATCGAAAGTCGCTCGGTGTCGAGAGAACCTTTGAAGAGGATATCTCTTCCCCCGCGCTGCTTGCGAAAAAGGTAGCCGTCTATTCCAAAATGCTCTCGAGCGACCTAAAAAAAGAAAATCTCCTGACACAGACGGTAACGCTAAAGGTCAAGAGCTCCGACTTTCGCACCTTTAGCCGAAGTCGTGCCCTCAGCGCCCCCACGGATTCCCCGGAGGAGCTGGAAAGAATCGGCCGCCTGCTCCTGCAGGAAATCCCCTCAAATAGGAGCTTTCGCCTCCTGGGACTTTCCGCTTCCCATCTGAGTTCTGCGGGCAGGAGACAGATGAGCTTCTGGGACGAGGAGCCTTAAAAGCGCCCCGAGCTTCCAAAGCCTCGGTTTCCTCTTTGGGAATAGGTGAGCTCTTCCACCTCCCGGCATTGGGCCTGCACATAGGGAACCAGAATCATCTGCGCAACCCGTTCTCCATCTTCCAGAACCATCTCCTCTTCCCCATGGTAAAAGAAGGGAATCCGAATCTCCCCCCGGTAGTCCTCATCGATGACCCCAATGGCATTGGCTAGCATGAGTCCCTTCATTCCCAGACCGGAGCGCACACAGATGAGGCCAAAATAGCCTTCCGGAATTTCCACAGACAGCCCGGTGTGGGCAATAAAATGGTCCCCCTGTTCCAGACGAACGGGGCTTTCGGTGGTGAGCCGAAGATCCAGCCCTGCCGCATGTTCATTGGAATAGGACGGCTGATGACCGAGCACCTGAATCGGCATCGTCACTTTAGTTTCCATTCTTCGTTTCCTCTCTTCCTTCTTCTCTCAAATAGTCACAGAGCTTTGCGACGCCTCCCTCTTTGGCGGAGGGAAAAACCAGCTTTGCCACGCGCTTTACCTTCTCATTGGCATTGGCGACCGCACAGGGCAAGCCACATGCCTCCAGCATTTCCAAATCATTATCATAGTCCCCGATACAGGCGACCTCGTTCGCGGTGATTCCCAGCTTGTCCATGATCGGCCGAATGCCAAACCATTTATCCACGCCCCGGGTGCAGAGTTCGACCTTCCGTTTTGAGGAGCTGGTGACCCACAGGCCCTCTTCCTTCCCAAAAACCTCTTTTGCCAGGGCCGTATCCGACTTTCTGGGAAACACCAGGGCCTTGTATACCTGACCCGATTCCCCCTCGAGTAGTCCTTCCCTGACCCCTTGGACGGGGGACTTCATAACATGAGAAATGATCCGCTGCACCCATGACCAGCGAAGAAAGGGGAGCAAGTCATCGGGAAGATAGCAGATTTCCTTATCGTAAAGAAAATAGGGCCATCGATGCTTCTCACACAGGGTCATGATCCGTTTCACGTCCTCCGGGTCGATCACACGACCTCCCGCCTCCTCCTTCCCTTTCCAAAGGCTATAAGCTCCGTTGTCTGCGACAATATGACAATGAATGCCATAGGCGGCAAGAAGACCGCGGATGTTGGATGCTAACCGGCCGGTCACGATACAAAAGGCGATCCCCGCCTCTTCCAACGCTTTCAGGGCAGTCACCGTATCGGGATGAAGCCGAGTGCGGTGCGCCAAGGTATTGTCAAAATCGGAACAGAGTAAACGGATCATAGCCACCTCCCATTGCCATTATCATACCATGACCCCCCTGGGTTGAAAATCGAGCGGAAGAATTTGACAAAGATCCCCCATAACTTTCAAAATGGGTAAGAATAAGCTAGTTAACTAGGAGGAGGAAACAGTATGCAGTGGAGAGGTCGAAGAGGTAGTTCAAATATCGGAAGCGGCGGTCGTGGAAGAACGGGAATGGCCATCGGTGGCGGTGGAATCATTCTGGGACTCTTGGTGTTTCTTTTGACCGGAAATCCCTTGATGGGACTCAATGTCGGTCTGGGAACCGGAGGCGTGGGCCAGCAAACGCAACAGGAGGAAATTCAGCTGAGCAAGGAGGAAAAGACACTTTATGAGTGTTCCTCCGTGGTTCTTGCCGATACGGAGGATGCTTGGAATGCCATCCTGAAACAGTATAACGTTCGGTATCGGGAGCCAAAGATGAAGGTGTTCCAGAATCAGGTGAGCACGGGCTGTGGAGTTGCCAGTTCCGGGGTCGGTCCCTTCTACTGCGGACAGGATGAAGCCCTCTACATGGACCTGTCCTTCTACCGGACTTTACTCAAGGAGTTCAATGCGAAGGAGGGGGATTTCGTCATGAGCTATGTCATCTCTCATGAGGTGGGTCACCATGTGCAAAAAGTATTGGGCATCCTCGACAAGGTGAACCAGATGCGCCAGCGGGTTTCCAAGGAGGAGGCCAACGCACTCACGGTCCGCTTGGAGTTGCAGGCGGATTACCTCGCGGGAGTTGTCGCCAGGTACCAAAAGGACAAGGGCTATCTGGATCCCGGGGATATCGATGAAGCAATCTCCACCGCCTGGGCGATCGGAGACGACACGATTCAAAAGCGCATGCAGGGTTCTGTGCAGCCGGAGTCCTTCACCCACGGAAGCAGCGAACAGCGAACACGCTGGTTCAAAAAGGGCTATGAGGCAGGCAATCTCTCCGAATACAACACCTTTGATACAAACAAATATCCCACGAGCTCTGATCTCTAAAAAGAAGAGCCCGGAAGGAGATATTCCAAAGTCTCCCTCCGGGTTTTTTATTTCCCCTTTTCTCGATTTTCCTCCCATTTCTCGGGCAGATACTTCCAAAACCGCTTGGGCATGTTTTTGACCATCAGGGCCGTATTCTTTCGTTCCTCGATTCCCACCGTTTGGTAGAAGATCTGCCAGGCCTGACGAATCCTTTCCTCCCTGTCTCCTTCTTGAAAACAAAAAACCGTATCCTGGAATTCTTGCGGAGCCCCTCCTTGTTCCACATAACAGGCCAGCCCCCGTCTCGTATCAAAGAGGAGAAATCTTTCCCGGGGAAGACGCTTGCGAAAGAAGTTTGCCAGGAGGGGAAGAATGAGGTTCTCGGGTTCCAGACAGGCAAAGAGATTGCCCTCTTCGGTTTCCCGGAACCGCAGCAGGCCCTTGTACTGGTGCAGCTCATGACGCACTCGCTGCACGAGATGGCGCCAGGCAAGCACATCGCGATCGCAGGAAGAAAACATTGCCGGTGATGTGGAAAGAGCCTTCTTCAGCACGCGGTAGGTGAGATTTCCCACTTCTTCACTTTGGCCGGCTAAGGCATAAGGAAGTTCTCGTACAAAACTCACACCCAGCCGTTCCTGCAAGCGCCTCTTTGCCCGATTCGCCAGCTCGGCATCTGTTCGCACCACTTTTCCGGGGAAAAACGAGGTTTGTCTTTGGTCACGGGAAAAGAGGGCTTCTTCATCCTCCCAGGCATCCAGGAAGGCAGTGAGAAAGCCCGCCACTTTCCCATCGTAGTAATAGATCATGATCGGTCCTTTCACCGTTCTCAAAGGAAGCTCAATTGTTCCGCTGCCGGTGTCTCCCGTTTCTGATTTCGAAACCAGGAATAGAGCCGCCGGGGATCCACGGGTCCCTTCCAATAGTATTTCCCTTGCACCGTGATGAAGGGGCACGCACGTTTCACAGAAATCCGTAGCGCTTTTAAGTCATCATAATGGAGCGGGGCATATCGCCGGGCGCTTATGATTTTGTTGACACTCCTTCTTCCCAGCCCGGGGACGCGTAGAAGCACCTCATAGCTCGCCCGATTCAACTCGATGGGAAATCGCTCGGGGTGTTGAATCGCCCAAAGCAGCTTCGGATCCATGTGAAGATCCATGTTGGGATGAGCGGAGTCGAAAAGTTCATTGACCTGAAAGCCATAAAACCGCAACAGCCAGTCGGCCTGATAGAGGCGATGTTCTCTGAGAAGTGGAACCTTGGGTAACCCTTCCGTGTAGGGAGAGGCCACCACCGGTACAAATGCCGAATAGAAGACCCGTTTCATCGCATAGGTTTGATAGAGCAGGTGACTGCGCTTCAGAATCGTCCAGTCGGTTTCTCGGCTCGCCCCCACAATCATCTGGGTCGATTGTCCCGCTGGCAGAAACGGAGCAAGCTTTCGGCTGTGCTTTCGCTCCCTTCGATTTTCACCGATTCCCTCCATCAATTGGTTCATGGGTTTCAGAATCTGTTCCTCTTTCTTTTCGGGGGCCAACAATGCCAGCGCATTTGGAGTGGGCAATTCGATATTCACACTCATGCGGTCCACAAAAAATCCCAGACGACGAATGAGCTCCGGAGAGGTTCCCGGAATCCCCTTCATGTGGATATAGCCCGTAAAATTCTCCTCTTCCCGAAGCAGTCGTGCCACCTCAATCAACTGGATCATCGTATCATCGGGCGATTTCTCTACCGCCGAGGAAAGAAAAAGACCCTCGATGTAATTTCGCCGATAAAAGTGTAAGGTCAAGTCCACAAGCTCCCGCGGGGTAAAAGAGGCCCTTGGGCAAAGATGCTCTCTTCGATTCACACAGTAGCGGCAGTTGTAGACGCAGCGATTGGTAAGGAGAACTTTTAACAGGGAGATGCACCGCCCGTCCTCACTCCAGCTGTGACAGATTCCCGAAGATGCGGCCTGACCGATTCCCCCACGATTTTTTCTTCGCGAACCGCTGGAGGAACAGCTCACATCATACTTGGCCGCATTGGTCAGGATTTGAAGTTTTTCCGTGATATCCATAGTTCCCACCTCGAACATTTGTTCTTATTATAAACAATTTGAAAAATCCTTGCAAAAATAAAACACAACTGCTATACTATTCGGGTACTTCCGCTGGCATAGCTCAATTGGTAGAGCATCTGAATCGTAATCAGAGGGTTGAGGGTTCAAGTCCTTTTGCCAGCTTAAAGAAAACCGCTTGGAATCAATGATTCTTGGCGGTTTTTCTGTTTTCTTGATTGTCAATTGGTGTCTACCCGGTGTCTCCCGAATCACTCCATGGACGTCACTTCAAAGAAGGATCCGTAAAATCCCCTGCCTCCGGCTTTCCTCTCATTTGTCGTTTTACGACAACTGTGAACTTTCCTTCCATAGGTGCCATAGAACTCGAATCATAGGAAATATAGCTCGGCACTTACGTAAAGAAGTAAAACATTCTCAAATACCATTGGATCCCCACAGCTTCGAAATCCGGTACGCATCCTTTCTACTTAAGTTTTTATCTCCTTTTCGTGACTCCATGCTCATCAAAAAGCCATTTGCTCGTCCGGCGATTTTCAAACGGCGCAATCCGCCATTCCCACGGAGAAGAGAAATAATTTTTAAATTTTTCTAAAAAATTAAATATTTCATTCTTTTAATAATATTTTTGGAAAACATGATATAATCGGCATGGTAACACGCTTTAAGAAAGAAAAAATTATCTAAAAGAGATACCGATTTCCTAATTTTTAGATACCTATTCTCTAATTATTTAAAAAAAACTATGCGATTAGTAGTATAATAACGAAGTAGCAAAGAAAATTACCTATAGAGAGGATGATACCTATGACCTATCGTGATATGGAAATATTTATCGCTGTCGTGGAGTGCGGTCGAATTGGGGATGCGGCGGACAAATTGCATCTTGCGCAACCAACGGTTAGCTCCACCATTGCAAAAATCGAAGCGGACAGTAAGGCACCGATTTTTGATCGCTATTCTCGTCGTCTCATTATTACCCCAACGGGCGTCGAACTGTATCATTTTTGCAAGCAAGCCCTGTCCTTAAATAAAAAGATCAAGCGCTTAATGAATGAGACCGAACAGGTGACCATGGTGCGTTTAGGTGCCTCCCAAACCGTAGGCGGTCTTTCTTTCTGCAAGGCCATTACCGCCTGTGAAAAGCATTTTGATGGGATCGACGTTCACACGGTAATCGATAACAGTTCCCACATCGAGGACTCCGTCCTGAATGGAGAGCTGGACTTTGGCTTTATTGAGCGGGTTCCTCAGTATTCGGACTTTGATGTGGAAGAAATCTACACGGACGAGCTGGTGGTCATCTGCTCCGCCGGGAACCCCCTTTGGAAGAAAAAGACCTTAGATGTGACGGACCTGGATGGTCAGCAATTCATCTTTCGCGAAAAGGGATCCGGTACCCGTACCTTCACGGAAATGCTGGCAGAAAGCAATGGGATTAACCTTCATGAAAAATGGACCTGTCACAGCCAAGCCTCGGTGATGAATGCCGTGGCGAGCGGACAGGGCATCAGCATTCTCTCCCGAAACGCTGCCGCAACACGATCCGACCTGAAGGTTTACCGGCTGCAGCATGCCCATGCCTTCCGGAAATTCTACCGCATTATTCATAAGGACAAGCTCTTAAATATGAGCCAAACGGAAGTGCTCAACTATCTGGAAAAGCTCTTCAAAAATTGTCCCCACGGCAAGCATTAATCAAAAAAGATCCCGAAGTCCGATGGCTTCGGGATCTTTTTTCTCTAAAATTGAAAATGAACCTCGACTTCTATGGGAAAGGCCTTCTCCAAGCCGGGAAAAAGGGGATCATAGTGCAGGCACTTTTGAATAAAAGCGTCCCCCTCTTTCGCCTCCATGTCTTCGATAAAATAGAAAATCTGAACATGAATGTGCTGAATGAAGGGAGCTTCCTCCACCCCATGAACCCGGAGGGTCCGCAGGGGGTGCTTGACCGCCAACGTCACCCTTCCTTCCAGTTCATCCAGGGCCACCCCGGAAATCGCAGCCTCTCGAAGGATGGTGAGAAGGAGGGATTGCATGACCCCGGCGGTAAACTGCTCCAAGGAGGAAAGCTCCTTTTTTTCATTGTCGTAGGGCAGCTCCTGGTCGCTCTCGGCCTGTGCCATGTCCCCAAAAACCTTGACTCTTCGTAGATCATTGCAGGTCGCCCGCATGGAAAATTGAAAGGAGTCCTGCGCTTGGTCGCTGTTGAACTCTCCCAGCCTATGCCGGATCATGGGAAAGCTCCTTTACCGCGTCCTCCAGGGACTGCAGCTTCTCATCGATGACCTGTAGCTGATTGACCGGTCGATTGGAAAAGGTGGCAAACCCGCAGTCCGGGTTCAAGAAGAGGCGGTCGGGGGGAAGGTAGCGCAATGCCTCTTTCGCTCGCGCAACTATCGATTCTTTGGTCTCTACCTCATCGCTTCTCGGATTAATCACGCCCAAGCCTAGGATGATCCGCTCCCTCAGTTTTTTGGATGCAAAGAGACTGGACAGTTCCCCCGCCCGTTTTGTAGAGAACTCCAATAGATAGGCATCGGCCTCCACCTCCTCAAATAGGTGGAGCAAGGGGGTGTATGGCCCACTGAGAAGAATGGATTCATCCTTGGACCAATTGCCCCGGCAAACGTGAAGCGCTGCCAGTGACTTGGTGCGGTCCACTGCCTGCAGGCAGGACTTGATCAGGTGGCCGGCAAATTCCAGCTCCTCCGTGGGATCTTTTTTCTCAGAGAGAGCCGCACACATGAAGGTTCTCGGCTTCCCCTCCGTGAACACGACTTCCGTCAAAACCGGTTCATCGAATTGGATGATATCCACTCCCATCTCCTGGAGCTCAGCAATCTCCTCTTTATAAATACGGATAACATCCTCACCCAGCTCCTCCTTCGAGGAATATCCCTGTTTTGACAGGCTGGGCAACCACATAGAGCGGGTGACCAAATAGGGACCCGGCAAGGTGATTTTAACCTTTCCCTGAGTTCGGGACTTTAGCCGTCGCAATTCATCCCCCACAATGTTGGTTTTCCTGGAGATTTTTCCATCGCAGATGGCGTTTTTTATGCTGACCGCAGGCACATCTAAAATGGTAAGAATCTGCTCAAAGGCCTTTTTATCCTCCACATAGTCCAACATTTCCGCCATACTCATCATGCGGACTCCATTGAGCTTATTGGCGATAAAAGACACATAATTGTCCCGAGAAAGTTCTCCCGAGGTAATATAGTCTATGTGGTGCTTTTCCTGGAGAGCCACAACCTCTTGTTCTTCCGGTGCGATAATCCTCAAAAACTCTTCCTCACTGATTGCGCCCTTCGACCGTTTTCGAAGGGCGCGTAATATTTCTTCCTTTCGAGGCATACTTCCCATCAGTGAGGTGGAAAAGGCCTTAACCACGATACTTTCCAAAGAAGTTGAGATACTCATCCGCATGTTGAATTTGTTCAAAGCCTTCCGTGCGGCCCTCAACCCACTTCTTTAAGCCTTCCATGTCCATGATCTTCTTCTCCTCTCCCTTCCCATAGTCCATGGTGAGAAGGATCTTGGACCACTCGGCAAACAATTCCTGCGAAAATCCAATGCGGGCCGAGAAAATACAATGATCAAAATGGTCGGTGGCATCCAGCACTTCCAGCTGGTTTTTATCCACGGTGCCATCCTTCTGCCAAGCATCCCAGTTGAGATCCAAACAGAAAGCCGCATCCACGGAGCCTTCCTCGAGGGTCTTCACCGCATCCAGTTCGCCCCCGACATGATCCCCGTTCAGGCCCACTCCTTTATCAAAGCGAACCTCTTCATAATCCTTTCCATATTCCAATCCCTTGGTTTTTAAAAAGTAGATGGGAATCAGCCGCGCCTGCGGACTGTCCTCTGCCCCGAAGCCGATTTTCTTTCCCCTTAAATCGTCGAAGCTTTGAATTCCCGCATCCTTTTTGACCAGGCACATGGTTTTCCGGTCGCGGTCCGTATCTCTCATCGGACCATTGGCGCTCTTTCCCTCACTGCGAATCTTCGTCTGCAGCCAGGCCAGGGGGCTGTTCCAGGCAATATCGATCTCCCCCTTCATCAAAGCGTCCACCTGCAGGTCATAGTTTTTGAAAAAGACACCTTCCACGTCCATGGCATGATCTTTGAAAAATTTTCCGATTAGCTCCCAGATGATGCTCACCTTGGGATCATAAAGCACAGCGCCTACCTTAATCGTGTCTGTCATCGTGTCCTCCTTATGGAATCGGCTGATCCGTAATCAATTTGCCCAACCAAATCGTTAACACATCAACGGATGGAGCCATAATCTGGCTTGCATAGGCATCTCTCATCAAGCGCTCCAAAGAGCCACTCTTATTGTAGGCCTTACCGCCACCTACCCGCATGGCATCGATCGACGTTTCGATAGCAGCCTCACTCGCGTTAATTCTTGCGGCGATAATATCCACAACCGCATCCGCATCGCCACGTACCGCCTTCTCCGCTGCCTGCTCGGTAATCGCACGAGCTGCTCGCACACGGTTATAGATCTTTGCCAAGTGAATCTGCACGGTCTCAATGTTCGCCAAGGACTTGCCTTCCGGATATTTCCGGTTCATGGCGTGCTCATTGGCGCAGCGAGAAATGCAGGCACCCAATCCACTGTACACGCTGGCAAGGCCCAAAATGAAGAAGGGCGCCACAATCGTGAACACCTGATTTAAACCGGATCCCCACTCGCCAATGCGATAAAGATTTTCCAACTCCACATCATTGAGTTCCATGGGACAGGAGGCATTTCCCCGCATACCCATTCCATGCCAATTTTCCATTTCAAAATGTACGCCCTCTCTGTCTACGGGAATGACCCAGTTATCAATTTCGTTCTCTTTTTTCGAAGGGGCTAACACGAGGTAGTAGCTCGCATATTGTGCCGAGGTTACCATCGACTTCTTTCCCGAAATAACCGCACTCTTCTCCTTATGCTGGATCTTCAACTCGGGCAAGTAGAAATGGGTTCCCGTTCCGAACTCGCTGTAAGCAAGTGCACAGAACTTATTATGTTCCACCACATCGCCCAAAACTTTTTTCTTTAATTCGTCGCAACCCTGTTGAATGATGCACATCAGAGCCACATTGTGCATCATGTAGCAGAGGCCCACCGTTGCCGAGCTCTCTGCAAGGGCCATACACACCTGGGAATGATCCTGGATGGTACCGCCTTCGCCCCCCAATTCCTTGGGAACCACAAGCTTGAAAAAGCCTTCCTGGCCCAGCTTATCAAAGATGTCACTGGGGAACTTCGCGTCTTCGTCAATCTTGGAAGCAACAGGATCTACATATTTTTTTGCAAATTCTCTTGCTCTCTCATAAGAATTCATTCTACTCTCCTCCTGAAATGATTAGATACGTTTTCCTCTGTTGCCATTCACTTGGCAAACAGCTAAGGATACGATTTGAGAGTATCATAAATGCCCTAGTTAAATAATCGTAAATCATAATAGCGATGAATAGCTTATCGAAAAAATTGAATTATCCTCACTCTTCGCCCCCCCATACCGCAAATACATGGGGGTGAAAAGCAAGCAATAAATGTTCCCTTTGGGATTACAACCATTTGCCAAGGGTTCTCTTGGCATTTGAGGTGGTTCCCCGGTTTCAGGGGTCATTATCCTGGGTAATCCCATTTTTCGCAGCTCCCCAGGTGACCCACACCCTGGGTGATCCCCTTTTTCGCAGTTTCCCAGGGAACACTACCCCTGGCCCCCCCCCTTTTCGCACTCTCCCAGGGATCATGCCCTGACTTTCCTGGTCCCTTTCGTTTTTTCCACTGACAATCTCTTTCTGGCCTTTCCTTTTTTCACAAAAAAAAAAGAACCCTCTCGGGTTCTTTCTTAATTGGCGACTACTTACTCTCCCAGGCCGTCTCCAGCCAAGTACCATCAGCGTG
>CALAJY010000011.1 GCA_937923265.1 uncultured Tissierellia bacterium | reverse complement strand
ATTAGACGCTTCAAAAAATCCCTCCCTTCTCACTTCTTTAGATATCCTACCATATTTATAAGCCTTTCACGGAAAAAGAGAGCAGGAGGCTTGTTCTTGTTCCGATTTCCTTGCATCGGAGGGAAATCGTTGGTATAATGAATTTGTCCTTGGGAGGATACCCGAACATTAAACCTACGCCGCTTATAAGGGATTGCGGAGTTCAGTATCGGACGTCAAGCCTCCATTGCGTGGACTTCGGAAGGTACTGACAGCGAACCCACCTTCACATACAGAAGGTATTAATATAGTAGGGTCCCAGGGATACAACTTTGGTTGTTGCTCCCAATCTTAGATTGGGAGCTTTTGTTTTATTTAGGATTTGTGTTTCAAATACCAAGAGCGGGTATAAGTATCTTATCAACTTGAAATAACTAAAGGAGGGAACTATGGGAATTGTAGATTATATTGAACAGAAAAATAAGGAACGGGTTCGTCGTGCACGGATGGAAGATGCAAAGAAAGTTGCATTGGGAGCCGTTTTGGGAGCAGCCCTTGGCGGGATCGCCGGCGTTTTGTTTGCTCCGCAAGCGGGTGAAGAAACCCGGGAAGAACTTTTGAACGCTGCCAAAGATGCATCCGTTAAGGTTCGCGACACCACCCAGGATGTCTATAATACCGTGAAGGATAAAACGGGTGAATTTGTCAACAGCGCAAAGAACGCTTACCAGGAAAATGTGGGAAGCCGTTTGACGAGCATTGGACCGGCGATTGATGCAGGCGTAAAGGCTGCCAGCAAGGAATACAACAAGGAATACAGCAAAAACCAGGTCAAGGACACCGCAGAGGATGTCGTTGAGGACGTGAAGGACAGCGCCAAGAAGGTAAAAGACGATGTTAAGGAAGGCGTAAAAAACGTCAAAGAGGATGTCAAGGACGGAAAGAAGAATAAGTAGAAGAAAGGGAGGTTGTTGTGCCAAACAATGAACTGGTCTTTTCTTTTTCACTAACCGGACTCTTGGTGGCCCTGCTTTGTATTGCGGCTATTGTTGCGATTGTGTTTCTGATCCTAACCCTGTCCAAGCTTTCGAAGGCAGTTGCCACGATCTCTGAATTAGTGGAGAAGAACCGCGAAGAATTAGATGCAACGTTAAAGAATCTTCCCGGAATTACAAAAAATGTGAACGGAACCCTCGATGAGGTGAACTTGATGTTAAAATCCTCATCCAATGATTTGGTGGATACCGTCCGTGGTGCCAAGGATACGATTGTCAACGCCTCTCGGATTTCTTCCGATGTGGCGGATAGTGTAGAGTATATCGCAACGACGGCGGTGGATACGGCAGATACCCTATCCAGTGGTCTTTCCAAGTCGGCATCGACGATGGGTTATGTGAAAGAAATTGCACAAATTGCCCGTGATGTTCTAAAAAAATAGGACAATTCGAACTTACCAGGAAAGGAAGTCTCCAGGAGGGACTTCCTTTCTTTTATGGGTGGTTTTCTCCTAGGAAAAGCCGGGAAGTGAACCAAATTGCAGAATTCAAGTAAAAAAAATATTCACATGGAATCGTTTTTATGCTACTATGTGAGTAAGGTTTTTTTATCAAATTTAAGTGGGGTGGATATATGGCACAGCCAACAATTAAAGACGTTGCTAAATTGGCAGGCGTATCGATTTCTACTGTATCCCGTGTGATGAACAAGTCGAAACCGGTAAGCCCAGAAGCGGAGCAGAAGGTTCAGGACGCTATCACGAAGTTGGGTTTTAAAGCAAACCAACTTGCCCGAAGTCTGGTTATGAAAAAATCAAATTCCATCGGAATTCTTGTTCAAGACATTGGAATTGACTACATGGCCCAAATCGTGCGAGGCGTGGAAGAAGTGGGAAGATTGGACGATGATTCCCATGATATCCTTTTATCCAGTACCTATGATAAGTTAGAGCAAAAACGGGATTCGGTGGAGGCCCTCTATAAAAAACAGGTGGAGGGGGTCGTGGTCATCTCGGAAGACATTGAACCGGAGATTATCGTCAAGATTAAAGACTTTGGCCTACCTTATATTCTTCTCGATCGATTCTATAAGGCAAATGATTTTCGGACGGTGTCCTTTGATTGCCGGACAGCGATGAAAGAGATTACCGACTATGTGATCTCCTTGGGCAACAAGAAACTTACATATGTCCGAAGAGATTTGGGCTATGAAATCACGAAGATGAAAAGCGCCGGGTTTGAAGATGCCGTTCGGGAACACAAGCTGGAGCCGGATATCTACAATTGCGAAACCGGGGAAGGACTCGAGAAAGAAACCGAAATTGAGATCGGTTATCACGCAGCGGAAGAGCTTCTGGGGAAAAAGAAGCTAAGAAATCACGCCTTTGTCTGCGAAAGCGATGACCTTGCGATTGGAATTTATCATTATTGCTATGACCATAAGATTTCCGTCCCCGATGATATTCAGATTACGGGTTTTGGATGCTCCCGTTTTTCGCAAACCATTCGTCCGCGGCTGACGACGGTCGTGGAAGGGTATTATGATATCGGGGCCGTGGCGATTCGTCTTCTGATTAAACTTCTGCATTACAATTCCAAGCACATGGGCGAGCCCAGAAAGATGACCTTAGATGAGTCTGTGTACCTGCCTACGGAAATTAAAGTCGGAGAATCCACAAAGAAGAGAAATACGTAAGAGTTTTTGATATAATAAGACAATAACTAAATAAATGTAAGGAGGTCCACGATGGCTGAGAAAAAGGTAACTGTGGTAAATGAGACCGGATTACATGCTCGTCCGGCTGCAGCTCTGGTACAGTTCGTAAAGAACATTCCCGGAGATGTGGAAATTGTCAAAGATGGCAAAGTAGCGAATGCAAAGAGCATTTTCAATGTGATGAGCTTGGGAATTTCCAAGGGAACCGAAATCACCGTTCGCATTAACGGAGAAGATGCTGGGGAAAACGTAGACAAGGTAGTGGATTTCATTCAAAATCTTTCCGAATAGAGCAGAAGGGGATACGCAGGTATCCCCTTTTTTTTACTTTACACTGATATAAAGGAGCACGATATGACCAAGAAGTTAGAGGGGATCATCGCTTCCCAGGGACTTGCCATGGGACCGGCGAAGCGGTTTATCAAAGAGGAATTAACGATTGATCATGAAACAATCTCGGAGGACCGGGTGAAGAGCGAGCAGAGTCGGGTTGACCGGGCCTTCTCCGCCTATGCCGACCAGCTAAAAAGCCGAGGAACGGAGAGCCAAACCCAGCAGGAGGTTTTGGAGGCGCATCTGGAGCTTTTATCCGACCCCTATTACGCCGACACGGTAAAGGAGAAAATTCAGAATAACCTTTGCAATGCCGAGGCTGCTCTCGAGGCAACCACCGACGAGATGGCGAGCATGATGGAGTCCCTGGAAGACGCTTATCTCAAGGAGAGGGGGGCCGACTATCGGGACATCGGAGAAAACCTGCTTTATCTATTGCTGGGAAAGAAGCCCCAGGATCTCTCTCAGCTGGCTGAGGACTGCATCATCGTCTGTCAGGAACTTACGCCCTCTGACACCTCCTTAATGGATAAGAAACGGGTGCTCGGATTTGCGAATGATTTGGGAGGGAAAACCTCCCACACCTCCATTATCGCCCAGACGCTTGGCATTCCTGCCCTGGTGGGAATGAAAACAGTGAGTCAGGAGATTACGGATGGAGATTTCTTGATCCTGGATGCTCAGAAGGGCTTTGTCTTGGTCAATCCCGATGAAGAGGTCAAGAAGTCCTATGCGGACCTGCTGCAAAGCGAGCAAGAGGAACGTGCGCGCCTGGAAAGCGTGAAAAACCGGGAAGCCGTCACGACGGACGGAAGAAAAATTTCCGTTGCCACCAACATCGGAAATTTACAGGATCTCACCGTGGGATTTGAAGCGGGAGCGGATGGCTGTGGTCTGTTTCGCACCGAATTCCTCTATATGGACAACAGTCACTTTCCCACGGAAGAGGAACAATTTGCGGTTTACCGCGAGGCGGCAAGCCAATGCGGAGATCGGCCTCTTTTGATTCGCACGTTGGACATCGGGGGAGATAAATCGTTGAGCTATTACAGCTTTCCCAAAGAGGATAACCCCTTCCTGGGATGGAGAGCCCTCCGAATCTGCTTTGATAAGCCGGAGATTTTTCGGGCCCAACTTCGTGCCATTTTAAGGGCAAGTGCCTTTGGAAACGTGAAGATTCTGCTTCCCATGGTGATTTCCGTGGAGGAGATTATAAAGGTTCGGGAACTCGTGGAAACTTATAAGAAGGAATTGCAAGCAGAATCTATTGACTACAATGATACAATTGATGTGGGAATGATGGTGGAGACGCCTGCATCGGTGATGATGGCGCCTCGCTTAGCCAAATACTGCGATTACTTCAGTATCGGCACCAATGACCTCACCCAATATATCTTGGCGGTTGACCGAGGGAATGATGTGATTGCAAATCTGTACAACACCTATAACCCCGCGGTTCTTGCTGCAATCAAGCGAGTCATCGATAGCGCCCATGAGGAAGGAAAATGGTGTGGAATGTGTGGCGGCTTTGCCGGCGACACCGATGCCACCTATCTCCTGTTGGGCCTCGGTCTCGATGAATTTTCTGCTCCTGCTTCGAAAGTGGCGAAGGTAAAGGATATTATCCTTACTTCTTCCTATGACGAAGCAAAGAAGTTTGCGGAGGAGGTTCTTCAGCTGGAGAGCATGGAAGAAATCGACCGTAAGATCAAAGAGAATCATCATCGCTAATTGCCCGCAAAGGACTTTGATAGAAAATAGAATAGGATGCCAGGTAGCGGCTGCTACGGGAGTTTTACTTCCAGTTGGTTTTCTCTTTCTTTCTGTCAAAGTAGGTATGTGGGCAGAACTTAAGGAGAAAACAACATGAAAAAAATTCTAACAATTGTCCTGTCTCTCGTCTTCCTGCTGACCGGTCTGGAAGGCTGTGCGAACCGGGAGACGAAGTCGGTGGGATCTTCTGCGCTTTCTTCGCCGGAGACCTCGAAAATGGCGACGGAATCCGCGAAAGAACGGTCCCCGGAGCTCTACTGCAGTACCTGCTTTTTGGCAAACTTCACGCGGGAGATTCTTGGAGACCACGGGCAGGTCCATGTTCTCATTGAAGGAGATCCGGATGCGCACCATTGGGAGCCGTCTTCCGGGTTGATGGTGGACCTGAGCAAGTCCCAGGGGCTCATTTACAGTGGGGCCGGTTTGGAAGCCTGGCTGGATAAGTTAAAAGAAAATCTGCCGGAGACCGTGAAGTTGTTGGATTCCTCAAAGGGGGTTGATCTGATCAAGACCACGGAAACCGAGGAAGCGGACCATGACCATGATCATGAGGACGAGAAAGCGGAGTCCCGGGAAGACAAGGACCATGACCATGAAGATGAGCATGCACATCACCATCATGGACAATATGATCCTCATATCTGGCTAAGCCCCAAGAATGCCCGGATTCAGTCACGAAACATAGCGAACTATCTCATGGAGCTCGATCCCGCTCACAAAGAGGATTACACAAAGAATTTGGAGAAATTGGACAAGAAATTGGAAGCCTTGGATGAGAAATATACCAAGGAATTGGCTCCTTTTTCGGGAAAGACGATCGTCGTGCCTCACCGGGCCTTTGGATATTTGTGCAGGGATTACGCCTTAAAACAAGTCTCCATTCAAGGTCTTCTCGCCGATGGACAGCCTGATGCGAAAAAGTTGGCGGAAATTGTGGACCAAGCGAAAAAAGACGGCCGCAAGGCAATCTTCCGGGATGCGTATGGGGACGATGCCATGAGCAAGTCCTTAGCGGAGGAAATCGGCGGCAAGGTGTATCCTCTGTACACGCTGGAGTCCATCTCACCGGAAGACCAGAAGGCGGGTGCGGATTACTTCCTTCTGATGGAGAAAAACTTGGAGTCGTTAAAGGCGGGATTACAGGAGTAATCATGGGTGTGATCTATGAACTGGATAAAGTCTCATTCTGCTATGATCATGAGCTGATCTTAGAAAATATCAATTTGACGGTAAATTCCGGGGATCTCGTTCGCATTGTCGGCGCGAACGGGAGTGGAAAATCCACGCTGTTGACCCTTCTTACCGGAGAGAGGATTCCTGACTCGGGCAGGATCCTCTTTTTGGGAGAGGAGGGGGTCAGTGGGGACCGCCTGAAAAAACTGGGCTACGTGGCCCAACAGAACCACACGACCCACGGCTTTCCCATCAGTGGAAAAGAGATGGTCATGCTCGGCTTGAGTGACGAGCTTTCCCATCGCCCCTTCCCGGGAAGTGAGCAAAAAGAAAAAGTGAAGCAGCAGATGAAGCTGTTGGGCATTGAGAATCTGGCAAAGCAAAACTTTCACACGCTGAGTGGGGGACAAAAGCAGAAGGTGCTTCTCGCCAAGGCCTTGGTCCACAAACCCTCGGTCTTGCTGCTGGATGAGCCGACGACCGGATTGGATGAGCCTAGCCGAAAAGAGCTGTATCGGTTGCTGAGGGAGTGCAATGAGAAGCAATCCCTAACGATTCTCATGATTACGCATGAGGAAGAAGAGAGCCGAGAAATGGGGGGACGCCTCCTTCGGATGCGGGGAAAGAAATTGGAGGAAAAATGTTAGCCTATGCGTTTATGAGACGAGCCCTCGTTGTAGGTCTCATGCTGGGAGTGGTTCTTCCTCTGATGGGAATCGTTGTGGTTAACCGACGGACCTCTACCGTGGGGGATGCCTTAAGCCACAGTTCCTTGGCCGGGATCGGACTGGGTCTCATCTTTGGATTTTCTCCCTTATTTGGGGCGATGATCGCCGCTGCCGTTGCCGCTTTTTTTATTGATGCGATTCGTCATCGGTTTCCGGAGAACGGAGACATGGCGACGGCGATGGTCATGGCCGGAGGGGTGGGACTTGCCTCCTTGTTTTCGGATATTGCACCAACCTCCACCCACTTTGAATCCTATTTATTCGGCTCCATTTTTACCATTTCCGGGGAAGAGATGGGATTCGCTCTTTTCATGAGCCTCCTGGTTCTTTTTTTATTCTTCTTTGAGTATTACCCCTTGCTGCACCTCATGATGGACCCGAGAGGCGCCCGTTTAAGCGGCGTTTCCATTAAGGCGATGGACTTTCGCTTTACGTTGCTTTTAGCAATCACGGTAGCGATTGCCTCTCGTGCTTTGGGCGTTTTAATGGTATCATCGTTAATGATTCTTCCTGTGGCGACGGCGATGAACCTGGCGAAAAGCTATCAAAAAGCGGTCTTCGCCTCTATCTTTTTTGGACTCATTTATGTTTTAATAGGGGTGATTGTCTCCTATTATTTTCGTATCAAGCCTTCAGGAGCAATCGTGATTCTTGGAATCGTGGTTTATAGTGTATCATCAGGATTAAAAAAATTTATTTGAGATTTTGTGGCTATATGCCGGGAGAGGTGGCGGAATAATGAAAAGCATTGCAGAACGTTTGGTACTGATCACGGTGGGGGCTTTTGTCATGGCGGCGGCAACCCAATTCTTCTTTGCACCTTATAGCTTTGGTGCCGGTGGGGTTACCCAGTTGGCTATTATCATGAATTTGACCTTCCCACAGATCTCCATCGGTACCTACCTTCTGATTGCAAACATTATTCTGTTTATCATCGGAGTGATTCTTTTGGGAAAACAATTTGGCCTTCTCACGCTCTATGGAACCCTGGCCTATTCCTTTGCTACCATTATTTTAGGCTACCTGTTTCCGATCACGCATCCGCTCACCAAAGAGCCCGTTCTAAGTTTGGTCATCGGAGGCATCCTCATGTCCGTGGGATTGACGATTGTCTTCATGCAGAATGCATCGACGGGGGGCACCGATATCCTGGGCATGGTGATGAACCGTTACCTTCATTTGAGCTTGCCCGTGGCGACCTTTATCGGAGATGGATCTATTTTATTAATCTCTCTGTTTACGCAGAGCTTGGATATCGCCTTGTACTCGTTCGTGGGAATCTACATTCAGAGCATTATCATGGACCAGATGATCACCGGTATGGACCGGCGGATTGTGATGACCATCACCTCTTCCCAAGCCCCCGTGATCAACGATTTTATCAACAAGGAGATGCGAAGAGGGTCGACCATTTACCAGGGAGTCGGTGGATATTCCAAACAGGCTCATGATATCATTGTTACGGTCGTCCATCGGAATGAGTATATTTTAATCAAATCCTTTGTCGACCAGGTGGATAAGCAGGCCTTTGTGTTTGTGTACAATGCCAACGAGGTTTTGGGAGAGGGCTTTACCTACCTGGGAACAGGTCAGGAACGGAAGAGACGCTTTGCCTTTTTAAAGAACAAGAATGCAAAAAGAGGCGTTGAAGAATAAGTACGCAGAAAAGAGGGACTGATGCAGCTGGGACAGGTACAGGAATTAACCATTGAAAGGATCCAATCCGTGGGTGCCTTTTTAACCGGAAATCTCTTGCTCCCCAAGAAGTTTCTTACCCCTTCCATGAAGGTGGGGGACAAGGTTCGTGTTTTTGTCTTACGGGACAGTGAGGATCGTCCGGTAGCGAGCACCCAGGAGCCGAAAATTCAGTGTGGGGGCTTGGCCATGCTAACCGTCAAGGACGTGACCCGCATTGGTGCTTTTCTGGATTGGGGTATGGACAAGGATCTGTTTCTACCCTTCCAGGAACAACTTCATCGGGTGAAGGTTGGCGAGAAGGTCTTGGTGGCCTGCTACATCGATAAATCGGAACGAATCTGTGCAACCATGCGTGTGAACCCCTTTTTCCAAAAACCGGACTCGGTGCGGGTGAACGAAACCCTGGAGGGGGAAGTCTACGCGGTAAACCCGGATTTGGGAGCCTTTGTTCTGGTGGAGGGGCGTTACAACGGCATGATTGCCAATGACCAGAGGAAGGCGGCCCTTCGTGTTGGCCAGAAGATTCACGCGCGCGTCATGCGCATAAAGCCCGACGGGAAGATCGATCTGAGTATGAACTCGAAGGCCCATGAAGAGCTGGACCGGGATGCCCATCAGATTGCCACTTTGCTCAAGGCAAATGGCGGCTTTTTACGAGTAAACGATAAAAGCGATCCCCAGAAAATTCGCACGCTATTTGGGTTTAGCAAGGCCCAATTTAAACGGTCCGTGGGTCATCTTCTGAAGCTTGGAATGATAAAATTTGAAGGGGATGGAATCCGCCTGCGGGATCGTCGAAAATAGTTTTAAAATAGAAACTTTTCACATAGGAAGGAGCCGGCAAGAATGGCAGAAGAAAAGAAGGATGAGATTGTTGCAGAAGTGGATGAGGTGGCGATTCACAGATCGGATGTGGAAGCGTTGCGTCAACTTTTGGCAAACCAGGGACAGGCTTTTGAAGGGCAGGATGGATTTAATCGCCTTCGGGATGAGCTGATTCATCAGGAGCTTCTTTACCGCGATGCCCTGGACAGAAATTACGACAAGGATCCGGAATTTGTCTTGCGATTGGAAGAGAGCAAGAGACAGCTTCTGCAACAATATGCTCTGCAGAAACTATTTTCGGAAGTCTCCGTGAAAGAAGAGGACTTAAGGCAGTACTATCAAGCCCATAAGGATCGATTAAAAAGTTATTATACCTTTAACTGTGACCATATCCTCGTGGATCATCGGGAACAGGCCGAAGAATTGAAGCAGCGGTTGGATCAGGGAGAGATTTTTGAAGATCTCGCGAAGAAATACTCTCAGTGTCCAACGAAAGCGAACGGGGGAAACCTCGGCGATTTTCCATCGGGGACGATGGTGAAGGAGTTTGAAGATGCCCTCATGACCCTGGAAGAAGGGGAGATCTCCCAACCGGTGAAGACCAACTTCGGATACCATATCATTCGTTTGAATCGAAAAACCAAACACACGGCGGATGATTTTGATGCGGTGAAAGAGCAGTTGGGCAAGGAATTCACCCTCTTGAAGCAGCAGGAACATTACGTAAATCGGTTGAATGAAATTGAAAAGAAGCATCAAGTAACGAGAAAGTAGGAGGAGAAGAATGGCAAACGAATTTAATTTTGATCAGCATCCCATGTTCCAATACTTTTATCGGATGAATCAGATTCCCCGGGGAAGCGGCAATGAAAAAGCCGTGAGCGATGAGCTGGTAAAGATCGGAAAGGAACTGGGTGCGGACGTTCACCAGGATGAAGTAAACAATGTCTTTATCGATCTGCCGGCAACGGAAGGCCTGGAGAAGGTTCCCAAGCTTTTGATGCAGGGCCACATGGACATGGTCTGTGTGAAAGCGAAGGACAGCGACCATGATTTCCTGAAGGACCCCATTGAGATGTATGAAGACAAGGGATGGTTGACGGCGAAGGGAACCACCCTGGGTGCCGATGATGCCATTGGTGTTTGCTATGGGCTTGCCTTCATGAAAGAGGCCAAGGAGCATCCCGCTCTCCGTTTGATTGTCACGGTGGATGAAGAGGAAGGAATGGCCGGGGTTCTTGGATTGGCACCGGAAGAACTCGCGGGGAAACACCTGGTCAACATCGATTCCGAAGAGGAAGGACTCGTCACCTGCGGCTGTGCAGGGGGAGCCACGGGCGAGTTCCAATTGCCGCTTACGAGAGAGAAGAAAGAGGGGCAAAAAGTTCTCCGCCTCGAAATTTCAAAGATGCGGGGTGGTCACTCTGGAAATGATATCTTGGAGGTCAACACCTCTGCCATGAAAACCATGGCGCAATTGCTGCGTAAGGTAAAGGACGAGGTTCCTTTCTCACTCTATGATTTTGTTTCGGGGACCAAACACAATGCGATCCCCAGTGAAGCGATCGCCATCCTGGGCGTTTGCGAGGACCGGGTCGAGGCATTGAAAGCGGCCATAATCAAGGCTCAGAATGAAATCCTGGAGACCATTCTTAAAGTGGAGCCCGATATTCACTTCGAACTCACGGAGACGGAAGCGGAGAAAGAGGCGCTGGTTAATGATGTGGCGACCAACCTGTTAAACCTTGTGGAAACCCTGCCCCATGGCGTCTACACGATGCGGG
The DNA here is from genome assembly GCA_937923265.1 of uncultured Tissierellia bacterium. Classification (GTDB taxonomy): domain Bacteria; phylum Bacillota; class Clostridia; order Tissierellales; family Peptoniphilaceae; genus CALAJY01. The sequence continues at coordinate 10,768 of CALAJY010000011.1, read as the reverse complement.
AGGATGGAGAACGTGTGGAGTCCTCGGACAATTTGGCGATTCTGGAGACAAAAGAGAAGCAGGCGGAATTCACGGTTTCCATCCGGAGCAATAAGAAGTCCAAATTGACGGAACTGCAGGACAAGATTATGCAGGCCTTCCGGCTTTACCATGCGGAGGGTGCTTATAAAGACGGCTATCCCTCTTGGGAATACAAAGAGGAGTCCCTGCTCAGAGACCTCTACAACCAGGCCTATGAAAAGAGAACCGGGGAGAAGCCGGAGGTGTTGGTGATTCACGCCGGTTTGGAATGCGGAATCTTTGCCGAAAAGAACCCGGAACTGGATATGATTTCCATCGGGCCGGACATCACGGGCGCTCACTCGATTAAGGAACGGCTGAATATCGAATCGGCTTATCATGTCTATGAGGACCTGAAAAATTTAATTGCGCAATACGTTGAAGTTTACAAAGATAGGGTATAATAAAAAGCAAGAAACGTTATCCCATTGGATAATTAAATTTTGGAGGCAAAAATGGAAGATAAAAACAAGAATGCGTTGGACCAGGAACTGGAAACGGAAGAAAAAGACGGCTGCTGCGAAGACCATGATTGCTGTGAGGATCATGACCATGACGATGAGGACATCATCGTTTTAACCTTGGATGACGATACGGAAGTAGAGTGTGCTGTGTTGCGCATCTTCCCTTTTGAGGGCAAGGAGTATATCGCACTTCTTACCTTAGAGGAAGAAGAAAAGGCACTGCTTTATGAATATGAAGAAGAAGCGGATTCGGATGAAATCCATCTCTCCATGATTGAATCGGAAGGCGAATTCGATAAGGTTGCGGAAGAATTCGATCGGATCATGGATGAGGAAGAGGAAGAAGAGGGAGAAGAAGAATCGGAGGAATAGGGACCGCTGTCTCTATGAACGGAAGGGGGAAAGAATGCTGACATTTGTAGCCGGACCTTCGGGTTCCGGAAAAACAAACTGGTTGATTCAAAAGGCAAATGAGGAATTACAGGCGGGTAACGGACACATTGCTTTTGTGGATAGCGATGATTCCCATATTTTCTCGCTGGACCATTCCATTCGTCTCGCAGATGCCAATCAGTTTGGGATTAAAAATGTGGATCAGTTGTTCGGTTTCCTTGGGGGAATTATTTCCAGAGATTTCGATATGGAAAAAATTTATCTGGACGGACTTTACCAGATTGTGGAGCTCAAGGAGAATTTCAAGCTCTTACAGGAGCTGTTGCAACAGCTTTCGAAAGACCATTCGGTAGATATCTTCATGGGACTCGATTTTATTCCTCCTGCAGATCAGTTGGATAAGGATGCAGAAGTGATTGAACTTACTTCTGAAGATGCTCAATAGGAAACAGGGAGAGCGTATCCTGCGGGATACGCTCTTTTTTTGTAGGCGTGTGGTTGACGGAGAGGGCGGGCAAGCTATGATAAAGAGAGGAGGGGCGCATGCGTGAGATCGTTATCGAAGAGAATGATGCGGGACAGCGACTGGACCGTTTTTTGAATAAATATTTACCGAAGGCCCCGGACTCCTTTTTGCAGAAGATGATCCGGACCAAGAAAATCAAATGCAACCACAAGCGAGCGGAAGCCAAGCAAGAGCTACACCGGGGGGATGAGCTTCAGTTCTATATCTATGAAGAAGTTTTAGCTCCGTATGAGGAGACGAAAAAACGGAAAAGATCCCAGCTCACCCTTTCCTATGTCTATCAGGATGGGGATATTGCAATCATCGATAAACCGGTGGGCCTCTTGGCGCATGCGGCATCCCCAAAAGACTATGGGAAAAATGTGGTAGATGCCTTTACGGAAGATCTTATGGACCGGGGAGAATATGTTCCTCGCAGGGAGAAGAGTTTCACACCGGCGGTGGTGAACCGGCTCGATTTTAACACGGGGGGCTTGATGATCGGTGTGAAGAATCACCGGGCGGCCTGTTATTTTAACGAGATGATCTCCCGGCGGCAGATTCATAAAAAGTATCTTTGCTATGTTTCCGGACAGATTCGGGAAGATATCACCATTGACCGTCCTCTTCAAAAAGAGGGACAGACCATGAGGCTGGCAAACAAGGAGGAAGGGAAGACGGCAAGGACGCATGTCCATCCCCTTCGCCTCTTTCCTCAATTCACGGAAGCGGAAGTGGAACTGGAAACGGGGCGGTTTCATCAGATTCGCGCCCACCTTGCCTCGATTGGGCACCCGTTGATTGGGGATCACCGGTATGGAAGCAAAAGAGACTACCACGGTTTTTCTCACCAGCTGCTTTTAGCCTATCGATTTGATTTTGAGGAGTTGGCTCCCTTTCCCGCCCTCTCCCATAAGTCTTTTCAGTCAAAACAGGTGGAAGAGTTTCGCCGTTTGGCGGACCGGATTGCAGGCGGGAGAGGGAAGTAGGCAAGGAAGAGATCCAGGAGAAGAGAGGAGTAGGCATGGCTAGTAAAATTTTACTCGTTGAGGATGAGGCACCGATTCGCAAATTCACCCGCATCAATCTGGAGCAACAGGGCTATGAAATCTATGAAGCGGGCACCGGAGAAGAAGGCGTTCAATTGGCACGTTCGATTCGTCCCGACATCGTGGTCTTGGACCTAATGCTTCCGGGAATCAGCGGCTATGACGTTTGTGAGACCCTGCGCACGGAGATGCCATCGATTGGCATCATCATGTTAACCGCCAAGTCACAAGAGGTGGATCGGATTCTGGGGTTGGAAAAGGGAACGGATGACTACATGGTCAAGCCCTTTAATCCACACGAACTCGTGCTCAAGGTTCGCTCCCTGGAGCGGCGGCTCGGACCTGTGCAGCGGAAAGAGCCAACCGCCCAAAACGATCATGTGATCCCGGATGGCCCTTTTTCCCTGGATTTGAATGCCCGAACTTTTTATAAAGATGGCAAAGAGATTGATATCACGCCCACGGAGCTGGCAATTATCCGCCTCTTTTTGACGGAACCCGGCCATGCCTTCTCCCGAGAGGAGATTCTTGAGAAAATTTGGGGCGAGAATTATCACGGAGAGACAAAGATTGTCGATGTGAACATTCGGAGAATCCGCGCAAAAATTGAGCAGAATCCGGCGAAGCCGGCATATCTGGAAACCGTGTGGGGGGTTGGATACCGGTGGAAGAGCAGCAAGAGCAACTAACCAAGACCAATAAAAAAAGGAAGGATAAGATCCGCAACACCGTTGGCTTTCGGATCATGGGCCTGTGCATCGTCATCACCCTCTTGGTGACCACCGTCTTTCAGATTTTTTATATCCAGTCCTTGTTTAGCTACTATTACGACAATGTGTCGAGTACGCTCTTAACGGAAGCAAGGTACAATGCGGACCTTTATCTTTCCTATCTCTCGGATGAGGATCTGAATACCGTGATTGCCGAGAATAAAAACCAATTCTATCGGAACACGACGAGCCAGGTGCAAATCCTGAACAATTCGGGTCTCGTTCTTTTCGATAGCATCGGAACCGACCAAGTGGGAAAGACCCTGAAGACGGATGATGTTCTTGGGATTCAAAACAATGAATCCCGGATTTATGTGGGCCCCGTGAGCTATAGCGACGAGCAGACCTTATCGGTGGCGGTGCCGCTGAAGAACCAAACCAATCAGGTGGGAATCCTTCGGCTTACCACCTCCCTCACCGACGTGAACAGCATGATCCGAGGGCGGATCAGTGTGGCTCTGATGTTCTCGGTGGTGGCAATCAATTTCGCCATCTTGCTGTCCTATCTGGTGTCTCGAAGCATTATTCAATCCATTCGATCCCTGACGGGGGTTGCGAGAAAACTCTCCGATGGCCAATATGAGGAGCAGGCCGATGAGACTTCCCCGGGAGAGATCGGGGAGTTGGCGGCGACCATGAACCGCATGAGCGATAACATTCTCAAGAAAGAGACCATCAAGAATGAGTTTATCTCCTCGGTTTCGCACGAGCTTCGAACCCCTTTGACCTCGATCAAGGGGTGGGCAATCACCCTACAGTCGCCCGGCTTGACGGATGACATCAATCAGGAGGGGCTCAAAATCATTGAAAAAGAGTCAGAACGCTTGGGATCCATGGTGGAGGACCTGTTGGACTTCTCTCGCTTTTCCCAAGGTCGCGTGGATCTGAAAAAGACGGAATTCAATCTGGTGGAGGTGGCAAGAAATATCATCGCCCAGTTTCGGCCCCGAACCACGGATAAGAAGATTGACATGGTCTTCAATTACAGTCAGGATGAGATTCTTCTTGTGGCCGATGAGGATCGGGTCAAGCAGCTGCTCTTAAATATCATCGATAATGCCATCAAGTTCACCCTGGAAGGGGGAACGGTCCTTGTGGACATCAGCCAGGTGGGAGAGATGATCAGCACTTCCATCACCGACACCGGAATTGGGATCTCGCCTGAGGAGATTGGGCTGGTCACGGAAAAATTCTGGAAGGGATCATCCAGCCAATCGCACACGGGTCTGGGACTCTCCCTGGCAGAGGAAATCGCCCAGGCTCATGGGGGGAGTCTTTCCATTAAGAGCAAGGAGGGAGTGGGTACGACCGTAACCATTCTTCTCCCTCGGGAACAGGCTTAGGAGGAAACCATGAAATTGAAAAAAGTTGCGATCCTCTTCGCCTTCCTTCTATTGCTCGTTTCGTGCGGGCAGGATGCGGAGCGAGGGGAGGATATCAATGCCACGGTAAAGGCACCGACTACGCACAAGCTTCCCCTGGGAGGCGTGTGGAAATTGAGCAAGGTGGTGGACCTGCAGAAAAATCTGAGCTCGCTGCCCGACTTCAAGGTGGGTGATTCCTTTTATCTGGCCCCTCAAATGGTGGCAATCTCAGGCTTTATCACCACGGAACCGAGTTTTTCCACCAAGTTTGTCAATTTAAAGAACTTCTTAAAGAGTCGTTATGTCAATGCGAATCAGCTGCCGAGTTTTTCTGTGGAAAATACCATGATTCTGATGATTCGAGACAATGATGTCTTTTCTTTGGATCTGATCTCTTTGGGAGAGGGGAAGATGGCCTTTGTCTATGAATCTCGCCTCTATTACTTTGACCGGAGTCAGGATGCGGTTCCCGAGGAAACGGTGGAACAGTACCGGAAATTTGCCACCACCAAGCAAACCCAGTCCCAGCAAACCGTCCGTTCCGTGAATCTAAGCACCCTGATCGGAGTTCGAGACGTCAAGGAGAGTCCGAGCGAGGGGAAAAAGGTAACCTATTCCACCTATTTAATCACCGATTTAAAGGACCAGGACCTGCCCCTTGTGTATAAACTCAATGGTCTCTACATTCCCACGGAGGACGGACCCACAAAACTCCTGACTTACCAGCAAAAAGAGAGTGCCACCGGAGAGGTCATCGCCGGAACCTTTATGCTCTCCATGGCAGACGACGCCAATAAGCAGGAAAAGCTGTCATTAAACGACAGCAAGGGGAGGATGGTCAGTTTTGTCCACAATAATATCATCTCCTTTGAAAAGCCGGATCTGCAGGCGCTCGGAAAGTCCGCTGCCAGCAAGTATGAGATCCATAATCTGGACCGACTTTCCCAGGACAAGCCCCTACGCGTGGACCAGATTGCCACAGAGAAGGAAAAAGATGCCTTTACGCGCCAGATGCAAGACCAGCTGAGCCTGGTGAATCCGGAGGGAGTGGTGGATAAGGAAAAGAATCCTCTGGACTTCACCAATATTGGAATCGTGCGCCAGAGGGTGCAATGGGGTTACGTGAGCAGCATGAATTGGAAGGCTGGCTCGAAGATTCTTCCCAGCAAGGTAGATATCAACCTGGTTTCCCGTCTCCCCTTGTTCAACAAGCCGGAGAAGCTGCTTGATTGGGGTCGGGTGGTGAATAAGCAGAATCTGGCAATTTCTGCTTCGGAGTCTCCCAAACATGAGAGGACCCTTATCCAGACCGACGATGAATTGCAGTACTACAAGAGTGGATCCACGAGCATCGCCCGTCGCGCGGATTTAAGCATTCAGACGGGGAGCAAGTCCACTATTGTCCTGTTGGAGTATTTCTATGATGAGCTGGGTGTGCAAGTAAAAAAGCAATTTTTAAACCAGAATCTGTCGCAGCCGCAGGTCATCTATCTCACCGGTCAGCCGGCGACGTCGATGCAATAAATTTGAAAAACAGTTTGCGAAAGAATAGCGAGCATGAAGATCGGTGCCTCTAGGGGAGCAAGTCCTCGAGAGGGGCATCGGTCTTCTTTTTTTGGGCAAGTAATTGGATCTTTTGCTTCCGCCTTAGATTCTTAATTTTCCATTCCCAGTGAAGGGCAAGCTCCTTGCTCGCCACCTCCCAGAAGCAGGCAACGGTCACGGGAAGACGAGACCGCGTGTATTTGGCACCCTTTCCTGCATTATGCGCCTGCAGTCGTTTTTTGAGGTCATCCGTGATTCCCGTGTAGAGACTCCCATCCCGGCAGTGAAGCATGTAGACAACGTATCGCTTAGCATTGACCATGGTCCCGCTCCTTTTTTAAAAAGGCCAGAACGTCCGATAGGGCAAATCCCTTTCTCGCCAAGGCCGCAACGGTTTTTTGAAATTGTCCATAATCGGCAAGGTCTCGCTTTCGGTAGCTCTTTTCAAAGGCGATTCGGAGATTTTCCTCCTCCTGTTCCTGCGAGACTTGCGAGAGGGAACGGGAAATTTCGGAAGGATCGAGTCCCCGTTCCTGGAGTTTCCGGCGAATCTTATTTCGACTCCAGTGACTGTTTTGCGACTTCTCTTTTCCGAATTGGATTCCATAGGCCGAGTCATCCAACAGTCCCAGCTTTTCTAACCGCTCGATGGAGAAGGAAATTTCTCCTTGAGAAATGCCTTTCTGTTGCAGATGGCGAGCCAGCTCCTGCTCGGTCCTTGGCTTGTAGCTGACGTAGCGATTTGCCAATAGGAAGGCCGCATTTCTCATGTGCTCCCCCCGGAGCGCCTCCAAAGCCGAAGGGGAGAGTTCATCGCCCTGGTGGAGATTCTGTTGCCGATAAAAGTCATAGGAAACCCAAAGCCGCTCCCGATTGCTCAGGAAAAATTGAAACATCCCTTTGTCATCTTGATAACCGATTTTCGCAATAATCATGACATCCTCCCGGGTCATTATAGCATAGGGAATGTGGTACACTGTTTCTGGAAAATGAGTTGGAGGAAGTATTGCTCCGCTGTAAAATAGAGAAAATGAGAAGAAAAGGAAGGAGTCAATCATGGCAGAAATCAAATTTGATATTGTGGAACGTCTCGGCGTTTTGAGCACAGATGCAAAGGGATGGACTAAGGAGCTGAATCTCGTCTCCTGGAATGAACGCGATCCAAAATACGACCTCCGTTCCTGGAATCCGGACCATAACCGGATGTCCAAGGGCATCACGCTCACGCAAGAAGAAGTCTCTGTTCTGTTTGAGGTTTTGAAAGAAGAGATGGCGAATCTGGAATGATTTACGGCTTATCCGATCTCCACTTGGATGACACAAAGAAGAAGGATATGTCGATTTTCGGTCCCCGCTGGCAAAATTACGAGGAAAAAATCTGGAAAAACTGGCAAGAAAAGATCAGCGATGGTGACACGGTTTTGATTCCGGGGGATATCTCCTGGCAGATGGATCTGAAGGCAGCTCGTGTGGATTTAGAGCGCCTAAATGCACTTCCCGGCAACAAAATTTTGCTGCGAGGCAACCATGACTATTGGTGGCAATCGTTGAACCAGCTCAAGCAAGAGGGGTATACCCGGCTGTCTTTTTTACAGAACAATGCCTTTGTGGTGGACGGGGTGCGGATCGTTGGCGTGAAGGGCTGGGATAGTCCCGATCGAGAGGGATTTACGGATCATGATCGAAAGGTCTATGAGAGGGAGCTCATCCGCTTGCGGCTAAGTCTGCAGGCAAAGATGGGTCCCTATGATCGGACGATTGCCATGATTCATTATCCCCCGTTTACGAAGGCGCAACGATTAAATGACTTCGGACAAACCCTCCGAGAGGCGGGCGTGGATTTGTGTGTCTACGGTCACCTCCACGGAGAAGGTCTTCGGTTTGTGAAGGAGGGAGACTGTGACGGGCTTTTTTGTCGTTGTCTCTCCGCAGACTATGTGGATTTTGTTCCTCAACGCTTAGGAGGAGAATATGCAGGAAATAGAAATTAAGGTGATCGGCATCGACTTTCCCTTGCTGAAAGAAAGACTGGAAGAGGCGGGAGCCCGTTTCGATACGGTAGAGGAGCAGACCAATATTCGCATCGATTCTTCGACCCATCCCATTTCGGAGGATGCATATTTGCGAATCCGCATCGTGGAAGAGGAGGGGAGAGTCACCTCGCGGGAATTCACCTATAAAGAAAGACAGCCATCGGCATCGGCACGGGTCAATGAGGAAACCACCGTGCTCATCGATGATGAAATCGCTCTTCAGAAGCTGTTAGCAAAGATGGGATATGATCAGGCAAAGACCTCCTATAAGAGGAGGGAGCGCTATCTGCTGGAAGACTTTCGTTTTGAATTCGATTGCTGGGACAAGAAAACTTTATCCTATCCCTACATGGAGATTGAGGCACCCTCCGAGGAACGCTTGCAGGAAATGCTGAAGAAATTAGAGATCGCACCTTCCCACTGCTCCACCAAATCCATTCGCGAATTGCAGAAAGAGGACCGGGGAAAACATTGACAGTTTCCGCCATATCACGTAAAATACAAGGAAACAGCGGGTTTATCCCCTGTTTTCTTTTTTAAGAGAGAAATCTCCAGAGGTATGTGATTTGTGAAATTTGGGAAAGTGAGAAATTATGACGGAAGAAACAATTTTAACCCAAGAGGGATATAACAAATTAGCCGATGAGCTGGAATATCTGAAAACGACGAAACGCTCCGAGATTGCGGATAAAATTCGGATTGCCCGTGGCTTTGGTGATCTCTCTGAAAATGGAGAGTATGATGCTGCAAAGGAAGAGCAGGCACAGGTTGAGGAGCGGATCTATCTGATCGAGAATCAACTCAAAAACTCGAAAATCATCACGGAAGAAAAGCATGGATCCAAGAAAACCGTAGCGATTGGATCAACGGTAAAAGTGTTGGATGTGGAATTTGAGGAAGAGTTCACCTTTACCATTGTCGGTACGGTGGAAGCCAATCCGAAAAAAAATAAAATTTCCAATGAATCGCCCTTAGGAAAACAGCTCCTTGGTGCAAAAGAGGGAGATACGGTCAATGTGGAATTGCCCACCGGTACCGTGGAGTACAAGGTTTTGGAGATTGTAAAGAAGTAAAAGAGGTAACCATGAACAGTAAGCAGACAGACAATGAGATGATTCAGATTCGCTATGACAAGTTGAATCGACTTCGGGAAAAGGGCAGAGACCCCCATCGAATCACGAAGTTCGATGCAACGGCCCATGCAGCGGAAATTATTGCCGCTTTTGAGGATTTTGAAGGGAAAGAAGTTCGCCTTGCAGGCCGCATTCTCGCCAAGAGAGGCCACGGTAAGATCACCTTTATGGACCTTCAGGATGATGGGGGAAAGATTCAGGTACTGGCGAAATATGACGTCATCGGCGAAAAGGAGTTTCCCTATGTCAGTGACCTGGATTTGGGGGACATTATCGGTGTCGAAGGAACGGTGATTCGAACCAAAGCGGGAGAAATCACCGTGCAGGCGACGGCCGTCACCCTCTTGACCAAGAGCCTACAGCTCCTTCCGGAAAAGTTTCACGGGCTAAAGGACCAGGACCTTCGCTATCGGGAACGCTATGTGGATTTAATCGTAAATCCCGAAGTGAAAGACGTCTTCCGGAAGCGGGTCCGGATTCTTTCGGGAATTCGTGACTTTTTAAATGAAAGGGGCTTCTTAGAGGTGGAGACGCCGATTCTGAACACCATTGCGGGTGGGGCAACGGCGCGTCCTTTCATCACCCATCACAACACGTTAGATATTGATATGTATCTTCGTATTGCCAATGAGCTCTATTTGAAGCGACTCATTGTCGGAGGATTTGAGAAGGTCTACGAGATGGGCCGGATGTTCCGGAATGAGGGAATGGACACGCGTCACAATCCCGAATACACCGCGATCGAGCTCTATCAGGCCTACACGGACTACGAAGGGATGATGGAGATCACCGAGAACATGGTTGCCAGTGTCTGTGAGAAGGTAAATGGCTCCACGAAGGTGCAATTTCAAGGCAAAGAGATCGACTTTAAGCCCCCCTGGCGCAGGATTACGATGACAGAGGCGGTAAAGGAGTATTCGGGCGTGGACTTTTCCAAGGTGGAAAGCGATGAAGAAGCCCTTGCGATTGCCAAGGACCATCACATTGATACCGAGAAGGCGGATGGCAAGGGGAAGGTCTTGGAGCGTTTCTTCGATGCCTATGCGGAGGAGCACATGCAGCAGCCAACCTTCGTCTATGAGTATCCGGTGGAAATTTCACCGTTGGCCAAGCGGATGCCTTCCAAGCCGGAGATGACGGAGCGCTATGAAGCCTTTGTGAAGGGCTGGGAAATTGCGAATGCGTTTAGTGAGCTCAACGATGCAGAAGACCAGTACCGCCGTTTCCAGCACCAGGTGGAACTGCGTGACGCCGGAGACGAAGAGGCAGGGATGATGGACCTGGACTTTGTGAATGCCCTTCGGGTGGGCCTGCCGCCTACCGGAGGCTTGGGAATCGGTATTGACCGGGTGGTCATGCTCTTGACGGATCAACCGTCCATTCGCGATGTCCTTCTTTTCCCAACAATGAAGCCAATAGGCTTAGAAAAGGCAGAAAATGGGGGTTTGTCAA
>CALAJY010000010.1 GCA_937923265.1 uncultured Tissierellia bacterium | reverse complement strand
ATGATGTTGCAGGGCTTACAGCCGATGCAATGGTCGACCTTACCCTGTGTGATGGGGCAGAGGCGCTGCTGAATGGGTCGCCCCTTATCAATAATCAATACCTTTTTGGAACTATTCAAGTGCGTAAGCTCATAGGCGGCAAAAACCCCGGCCGCCCCGGAGCCAACGATGATCACATCATAATTTTTCAACGTCTTCTCCTTCTCTCTGTTCGGACGCGAACTCCTTCTTTCAACATTCTTATGATACAACAAAGTGGGAAGAATTTTGCTTTCCGACAAAAATATGAAAAAATGGGTATCCAAGGATAATAAACGTAGGTTTCACTTCACCGGCAGGTGGAAGAGGAAGTGAGGAATAAAATGTTTAAAAGACGAAAGGACGGTCGACTCCTTCGGCCGGGGGAGAAGCTCAATCGCTTTATGAGCAGCAGCACGAATCCCTTAGCACAGCAACAGGACAGCATTCAATTTGTCTCGGAGGAAGCGGAAAGACAGTGGATTCGGGATCGGATGGCAGAAGCGAGCCTTCTCATTCGACTCTTGGACCAATTAGCGGATGATGTGAATCTGAGCGCAGACCAGGGGCAACGTCGCAATTTACGACCCGGTCGCCTGGGTCGGCTGACCGATGCGGGAAGGGCACGGCGGAATCAATTTCGCCAGACCAAGGCCGAGCACTCGGTGGAGAATTTTCTGAATGAAGTGCATCGGCATCGGGACTTTCGCGAGCAAATCACGGAGATTCCCCCTCTTGCCGAACCGGAAGCGGTGGACCCCGAAGATCGTTTTTCCAGAATTCGTACGAAATTAGCCATGAAAAACCAGGTTCGAGAACTGGTGAGGATGGCAGAGGACTTGCGCAAGTTGCGGCGGAGGATGGGGTTATCCCTTCTCCATGCCAATTCGGAGGACAAACTCGCCAGCACGTCGGCCGGTATGGACCGCATGGTGCTATCGGTGGCAAAACTTGCAGACAAATATCGTCAAGGAGAGGAAAATTGAGAGTACGTAAAGCAGTGATTCCGGTAGCAGGTCTGGGAACCCGGTTTTTGCCGGCGACGAAAGCATCCCCCAAAGAAATGTTAGCCATCGTCGACCGTCCTGCCCTGCAGTACATCGTAGAAGAAGCTTCCCAAGCAGGGATTGAAAGCATTCTTTTCATCACCAACCGAGGGAAGACGGCCATTGAAAATCACTTCGACCACAATATCGAACTGGAGGCGGCTTTGAAGGCCTCGGGAAAAGAGGAAGCCCTTCGCCAAGTACAGGAGATCAACAATCTCGCGGAGATCTTCTATGTTCGGCAGAATGAAACAAAGGGCCTGGGGCATGCCATCCTATGTGCGAAAGACTTCGTCGGCAAGGAACCCTTCGCCGTCCTCCTTGGAGACGATTTGGTCTACCGGCCCGAGGACCCGGCCATTGGCCAGCTGATGCGGGTTTATGAGGAAAAGAAGGTCTCTGTGATCGGCTGTCAAACGGTTCCCCATGACCAGATTAACAAGTATGGCTCCATCGATGGAGAAAAGATCGGAGAGCGGTTGTATCGGGTACATTCCATGGTGGAGAAGCCGCCGATCGACCAGGCGCCCTCCGATGTGGCGATTTTGGGTCGTCATGTGTTGGAGCCGGAAATTTTTGACTATCTGGAGAAAACGGAGCCGGGCTATGGCGGGGAGATCCAGTTGACCGATGCCCTGATGGCCATGGCCCAAGACCGAGAGATTCTCGGCCTTGATTTCGAGGGACGGCGCTATGATATCGGGGACAAAGAGGGTTTTTTGGAGGCAACCGTGGAATACGCCCTCCGGGATCCGAAACTGGAAGCCCGCTTTCGGAAGTATTTGACGACGATGCTGAGAAAGGTGGAAGACCGTTGACAGGACCTCGCCTTTATAGTTTTCTATAATAAGATAATAAATAAACAAGGTGTTTTAAGGAGTGAATCTTTACTCATAAAATAAGGAGGAGTATATGAAAAACAAAAAGATCATCGGCGTATTTCTCGCCTGTGCCCTGGTGTTAACCGCCTGTGGCAGTGAGGGAGGAGATAAGAAGGCTTCTTCTGCGACCAGCGGAGAGAGCAAGACCTCGGAGGTTGCTTCCACGAGTTCCATCGAGAAGGAAAGTGGGAAGGAAAGCACGGAACAAGCCGGCGCCGGCAAAGAGGTGAAGCTGGTTCGTGGCTACGGAGTGCCTCACGGCACCAAGGCCTTTGGCCGCGTCGCTCTGCTCATGGATGGAGATAAGATTCTGAAGGCCCAGATTGAGGAATTCCAATACAGCAAGAAGGATTCCGGTTTCGAAGCGGTTCCGAACGGCGAGAAAATGAATAAGGACGGGGAGAGCGTTCTCATCTCCAAACTGGCAAACAAAGAGAAATACTCTCAGCTGATGAAAGAGCATGCGAAGGCGACGAAAAGCCTGGATGCCAGCTATCAGGCCATTGAGAAGTTTGTCGAAGGCAAGACCGCTGCGGAAATTGAAAAGGCGATTGGGGATGCGAAGACGGGAAAGCCCGTTGATGCGATTTCGGAATCGACCCTGGTAGACACCGTGGGCTATGTGAAGTTGATTGTGGAAACGGCAAAGAGCGGAGAACTGGTAGCCACCGGGAAGCTTGCCGGCGATGGATCCGACCTCAAGATCGGTTCCGCCCTCGCAGCCGCCCATGGAGAAGACTCTTTTGCAGATGCCGTGGTTGTCATGGAAGGGGATAAAATTGTCGCTGCCAACCTGGATGAATTCCAGTACCTGCCCAAAGCGGATGCCAAGGGAGTTCCCAACTCCGACAAGGAATTTGCCGCAGGCTATCCCAAGGACCAGGTCTTAGGCTCCAAGAAGGTCAACAATGAGTATTACAGCGGCCTGATGAAAGAACATGCGAAAGCCACGAAAACCTATGCGGAGGATATCCGGGGAATCGAAGGATACACCGTTGGGAAAACCGCTTCTGAGTTGGAGAAACTCGTGGGCGAAAACAAGAAGGGCAAACCCGTGGATGCCATTTCGGAATCCACCATGGTGGATTCCATCGGCTATGTGGATGCCGTGGCCAAAGCGGCAAAGAACGTAAAGTAGGATTTGGAACACGTCAGAACGAAAGAAAAGAAAAGAAGCGAACCTTCGCTTCTTTTCTTTTTTTATGGAAAACGGGAAAACGCAAAGAAATGGGTCCTTACTTGTCCCAAGGGAACTTTTCTTTTTCCCTGTACTTAGGTAGAATAGAGTCGTTAGAAAAAGGAAGGGGGTATCGAAGTGGTAAAAAAAGTGGTTGCCACATTAGTTGGCCTTGTCATCGTTGCTTGCGGAATCTTTGTGGGTTGGAATTTTCTCGAGAAGAATCCCACGGCAGAAATCAGCAAGCGGCTCGATAATTTATACACGGAGAAACAACACATCTATTTAAAAGATGAGAGTAAAGCGGAGGATTTCGCGCAGTTGGGGAAAGACCTTGCAGCACTCCAAAAGGAAGAGGACAACACCCTCTCGCCCCTCATTGCCGATGGACAGAAAAAGGCAAAGGCAAGGGACTATTTGGCACAGGTCTATGGGGTGGATACCATTACGGGAAAGGATAATCCCGGCAAGCTCTCTGCCTCTTTTGATGCCAAGGGCCTGGAAGAGATGCGTCAAAATTTTCAAGGTTTCCAGCGTCTGGATGAATTCACAAAGTGGTTGGAACAGCAATACGGCTCCATGAAAACCGCGGTGGAAAATCGGAGTCAGGCGGCAGCAACCCTGGAAGGCCTTCCTTCCACGATTGAGGAGGGGAATGCGAAGGAGGTTGCCTCCAAGCTGTTGACTAGCGAAAAGCTCCTGTCCGATTTGGACCTGCAGATGGATGCGGCGGATCTGACCGCAAAGTATCAGTCCTATGTGGAGAAAAACAAGCAGGCGCTCTATCAGGCCCTGGGAATCGAGGGGCTAAAGGGCTTAGATCCGGAATCCAGGCTGGCAAAGGCATTGAAGCCTTTCCAAGAAGCTGCGGACAAAGCGGCGGCGGACTCTCAAAAGGCGCAGGACGACAAGGTTCGGGAACTGGAGAGACAACAAGAGGAGAAGAAACCGGAGACGGCGAACGGGTCCACGGTCAAAAAGCCGGACGATGGGAAAAAGCGGATTGCCTTTACCTTCGATGATGGGCCTTCGAAAGTCACCAACCAGCTCCTCGATGCATTAAAGGAACTGGACATCAAGGCCACCTTTTTTGTGATCGGAGAAAATGCGGATGCCTATGCCCCGATTGTGAAACGAATGCTGGCGGAGGGTCATCAGGTCGGTCTTCACTCCTTTCACCATGATAACTATAAGAAACTGAGCGATCAGCAGATTGAAACGGATGTGCAGAAGTGCCTCAAGGTCTGTAAAGAGAAGATTGGCTTCACGCCCACGCTTTTCCGCTTTCCCTACGGGTCCGGCGGAAAACGGGAGAAGGCAATTATCAATAAGTATGGGATGAAGACCGTCTTCTGGGATATCGACAGTCTGGACTGGAAATCCCGTAATAAGGATGCGGTTTACCAATTGGTGATGAAGACCCTGCACAATGATGCGGTATCCCTGATGCACTCCATCTACCCATCGACGGTAGAGGCGGTTCGCATGCTGGTTCCCAAGCTCAAAGCCATGGGGTATGAGTTTGTGCGCCCCCAAGATGTTTGGGACCTCAAATAATGGAGATTCGTAAGGGAAAAAAGGCAGACTATGTCTGCCTTTTAAAGATTTTTGAGCAGGCCCGTGCGTTTATGAAGGCGCAGGGAAACGGCTCTCAGTGGAAGGACAATCGACCCAGCTCCGAGCTGGTGCGGGAGGACCTCCGAAAGGGCCGCAACTATGTTGTGGTGCAAGATCGGGAGATTGTTGGGACCTTTGTCTTGCTTCCCGGCGTAGAGCCTTCCTATGCGGAGATTCAAGGGACTTGGCGCAATTCCGGCCCGTATCTCACGATTCATCGGGTTGCCTCTGCCGACGTCGCCAAGGGGATTTTTCAAGCGATGATGGACTTTGCCCGGAAAGAGGCGAAGCAGCAGGGAGTCCTGTCCCTTCGTATTGACACCCATGAAAACAACCAACCGATGCGCCATTTGATTCAAAAGGCAGGCTTTCACTTCTGCGGAGTGATTTCGGTGGATGATGGAAGCCCACGTTTTGCCTATGAGCGCTGTATCACCGATTCTTTTTAGGAAAAAATTGATGGAAACCTTCTTCGAATTTTTCGAAGAAGGTTTTGCTATTGCGAAGGAGGACACGTGATCGAAAAAAAATACGTCGTTTCGGCGATCCATGTAGCCTGGCCTGCGGTCTTGGAGAGCTTTTTCATTTCTTTGGCAGGCATGATTGACACCATGATGGTTTCCAGCCTGGGCAGCTATGCGGTGGCGGCGGTCGGTCTGACCACCCAGCCCAAGTTCATCGGCTTCAGCATTTTTATTTCCATCAACATCGCCCTCTCCGCCCTGGTGGCTCGAAGGAAGGGGGAAGAACGCCAGCGGTCGGCCAATGAGACCCTCCTGAGTGCCTTAACCATTTCCCTGATTCTCTGTTTGGCGGTTACGGTGGCCATGGTGGCCTTTACCGAACCGATCATGAAGTTTGCAGGGGCCAATGCGGACACCCTGGATCCCAGCAGCCGCTATTTTCGGATTATCATGGGGGGCATGTTCTTCAATATCATCACGCTCTGCATCAACGCTGCTCAGCGGGGGAGTGGAAACACCATCATCGCCTTCACCACCAACCTCGTTTCCAGCCTTGTGAACATTGCCTTTAACTACCTGTTGATTCAGGGAAATCTTGGTTTTCCCAAGCTGGGCATCGAGGGAGCGGCGCTGGCAACCGTCTTGGGAACGGTGGTCTCGGCCATCATGAGCATTCAGTCCCTCTTCCAGCGGAACAGCTATGTGAGAATTGCCTACATGATCAAGAGGAAACTCAGGCCCACCATGGAAGCGGTGAAATCCATCAGCAACCTGGCCATCAACCTCTTTGTGGAAAATATTTTTATGCGAATCGGCTTTTTGGCAACAGCCTTGATGGCAGCCGGCTTGGGCACGGCAGCCTTCGCGGCCCATAATGTGGGCATGAACCTGCTGAATCTGGGCTTTGCCTTTGCCGATGGAATGCAGGTGGCCGCCGTTGCCCTGACGGGAGAGAGCCTGGGAGCAGGAAAAAAAGAGCAGGCCTTAGCCTACGGCAAGGTCTGCCAGCGGATCGGCTTCGTGATTTCGGTTGCCCTTTCCCTCTTCCTCCTCGTCTTTGGCCGAGGAATTTACGGCCTCCACTTCCAGGAAGCGGATATCATCAATGACGGGGTCATGATTTCGCATTTTATCATGGTCATTGTGCTCCTTCAGATTTCCCAGCTGATTTACGGAGGCTGTTTGCGCGCCGCGGGAGACGTCCGGTACTGCCTGATGTCTTCCCTGGTTTCGGTGACCATCATTCGAACCCTGGTGACTTTCGTCTTGGTCCAGGTTTTTCATCTGGGCTTGGTCGGAATCTGGCTGGGCGTGGGATCGGACCAGTTCTCCCGCTTTGTCTTCATGAGTCTCCGCTTCCGCCAGAAGAAATGGCTAAACATTAAAATTTAAGGAGCAGGCTATGGGAAAGCATCTTCTGAAAAGGGTCCTTATCGTATGGGCAATGGTCTTTCTTGTTTCCTGCGGGTCAGAACCGGAAGCCCTCTCATCCGTTGACGGACAGGACTCCGTGCTTGCGGAAAAGGGGCCGGAGAGCTCGGGGGAGGCGTCTTCTTCCGAGGAGGGAGATTCCTCTTCCGCGTGGGAGGCACCGGTTCCGGAAGAAAAGGCCCCTGTGGGGAAGAAACGCATTCGGATCAAGGCGGTGGGCGATATCATGAGCCATGATCTCCAGAGCATCTATGCCTCAAAATTGGGGACGAAGGAGAAGCCCGACTACCGTAAGCAGTTTGCCCTGGTTCGAGACTTTCTGAGGGATGCCGATCTGACGATTGGAAATTTTGAAGCGACCTCCAATGACAAGAAGCCGATTTCCGGGTATCCCCGCTTTAACACCAAATCCACCATTTTTTCCGCCCTGGCGGATACCGGATTCGATGTGCTGACAACGGCCAACAACCATGCCTTGGACGGAGGTCTGGAAGGGGTCGTGACAACCCTTCAGGGCATCGAGGGCGCGGGCCTTCACGCTGTGGGGAGTCATCGACCCGGGGAGGATCGCACCCTCATTCAGGACGTGGGAGGGATGAAAATCGGAATCCTTTCGTATTCCCTCAACTTTAATGGAATCGAGGAGTCCCTTTCACGGGAGAAGCTCGCGTCCTACCTTAACCCGCTGGATGAGCAGATGATCAGGGAGGACCTGCTCTCCCTAAAGGAGAAGACGGATTTTATCATCGTGTATCCTCATTGGGGCGTGGAGTATGCCGCCAAAGAGCGGCAGGAGGAAAGGGAGCTTGCGCGCAAGATGGTGGACTGGGGTGCGGATCTCATCGTGGGAAACCACCCTCATGTGGTGCAAAGTGGGGAGCGAATTTTGAGCAAGGACGGACGATGGGGGGCGGTGGCCTATGCCTGTGGGAATTTCATCTCCCTGCAGCGTCTGGAAACCCTGAAGGACATTCGCACGGAACAGAGCCTGGCCCTGGAAATCGAGGTGGAGAAAGAAGCGAAGGCGACCAAGGCGGTGATTGCCGGAATTCGCTTGCACCCGCTCTGGGTTCGTGCGGAGCGAGACAAGCTCGGCTATTTCGTGCAGACCTTACGATGTTCCGATTATCTTCCCGGCGGGGCACAGGAAGCCGTCCTGAAGGAAGGGGAGAAGAAACGGGTACAACAAGCGTATGAGATGACCATGAAAACCGCCGGAGGTCTGCAGCGGGAGCTGCTTTTGGACCGGGAGCCGTCGCAAACTTCGGAGTCCTCCCCTCCGGCAGGGTCCTAAGGAGGAGCGATGCGATTTGTTACGATAAGGGGCTATGGCTTTCAGGAGGAAGAGAATCTTCCCTCTCCGTTGACGGGGGCGGATCTTCCCCTCCCTTCCCTTTCCTGGCTGACCACGGGAGAATTTTCCCAGGATGCGAAGAATCACTGCGCCTCGATCATGGTTTCCAATCTCCTTCTTCTGCTAACGGCGCAGAGAAGGGAGAGCCCGAGTGAGAAGACGCATTCGGAAATCTTCTCCATCGTGTATCCCTATGTGGGAAATGGACCGGTGATGTTCACCGCCGAAAAGGTGCATCGGGCCGGGAGAGAGTTTCACATCGAGGTGGAGAGCGAGAGCCTGTCGGTGGGGGAAAAGGGATTTTCCGCCTATTGCCGAGCCATAGACCAAGGCAAGCCCGTTGCGGTACTCCTGCAGGCGGGCCTGGCGGATTGGCATTGGGTCCTGGGGGTTGGCTATCGAAGGGACAGGAAGGGCGAGGCCTACCTCCATGTGATCACGGGATGGAGGGACAGCCTAAAGGAGTATCTGTGCTGGGAGGGGCCCGCTAAAATAAGGGCGATGACCGCCTATTCCGGAAGGGATGAGAAGATGAAAAACAATCCGCAGAAGAGTTTTGCCGAAAAACTTCGAGAGAAGAGTGGCGTGTATCGGAATCTCGCCTATGTCGCGGGCATCATGACCCTCTACGAGCTGTTCGGGAAAAGGGCCTGGGTGGCCGGTGTGGTCGGAGCCTGCGTCACGTTGGTGCTCGCCGGAGCTTCCTTTTTCTTTCATCGGCAGGCGCAACACGAGGAGGCAGCCCCTTCCGAAGATTCCGAAAAAGTCTAAGAGAGGAAATCGGAGCCTCTCTTAGGCTTTTTTCTTTGAAAATTTCAGCCTGGGGTAACTATAAATCGGAATACTTTCCGGCAGAAGGTAAGCTGGGGAAGCGATTGCCCTCTTTCTGACGCTTCGAACGTCAGAGCTACGAGGGAATTTTAAGGAGGAAAGAATGGCATCGATTGATGAAGCGGGCAAATTCTACTTAGGCCGATTTGCCGACTCGGAAAACCGGAAGGGGGAAGCCTATCTCTTCCCCGCAAAAAATCTAACAACGCATGCCGTCTGCGTGGGCATGACGGGAAGCGGGAAAACGGGCTTGTGCATTGATCTCCTGGAAGAGGCGGTGCTTCAGGATATCCCGGCAATTATCGTGGATCCCAAGGGAGACATGAGCAATCTTCTCCTGCACTTTCCCAAGCTGAGTCCGGAGGAGTTTCTTCCCTGGATTTCCCAGGAAGAAGCCTCCGCCCAGGGGAAAAGCCGGGAGGAATTGGCAGCGGAGAAGGCCGAGAGTTGGAAAAAGGGCCTGGCAGATTGGGGCATTGATGAGGACCGCTTTCAGCGTTTTGGAGAGAAACTCAACGCAACCGTCTACACGCCCGGGGGACGATTTGGTCGGCCCCTGTCCATGAACCATCTGAACCAGCTTCCCGAAAAGGAGCAAAGAGAAGACGAGGAGCTCCTGTCCGAGTTGGTGGAAGGCACCATCGGCTCCCTCTTCGCTCTGACGGAGGTCAACCAGGATAAACAAAGTGGAGCTTACCTCTATCTCACCCAATGGCTCCATGATCAGTGGAGCCGGGGGCAGGGGGTTGACCTGCAGACGGTCATCATGGAGCTGATGAAGCCCTCCCTGGCCGCCATCGGGGTTTTGCCGGTGGACACCGTCTTTCCCGAAAAGGAGAGGACGAGCGTTGCCACCAAACTCAATGCCTTCTTGGCTTCGTCAAAGTATGAGCTGTGGATGAAGGGCGATCCCTTGGACATTTCCGGCCTTCTTCAGGACAAGGAGGGGAAGGCCAGAATCAGCATTCTTTCCATTGCCCATTTAGACGATAATGAGCGGCAGTCCTTCGTGACCGATCTGCTCTATCGTACCCTGGCTTGGATGCGCCTCCAACCGGGCACGGATTCCCTCAGGGCCCTCCTGTATATGGATGAGATTGCCGGATTCTTTCCCCCGGTGGAGAACCCTCCCTCGAAAATGCCCCTGCTGATGCTTCTCAAGCAGGCCCGCGCCTTCGGACTCGGCGTTGTCCTGGCCACCCAAAATCCGGTGGATCTGGACTACAAGGGACTTTCCAACATGGGGACATGGATGATTGGTCGCCTCCAGACGGAACAGGACAAAAACCGTCTGCTGGATGGACTGGACTCGGCAAATGGGGCACAGGCGGGCATGGACCGCAAGCAGGCGGACCAGCTTCTTTCCACCCTTCCGAAGCGAACCTTCCTCATTCAATGTGTTCATGATCAGGGGCCGATTTTACTGCAAACACGGTGGGCCATGTCCTACCTGGCAGGACCTCTCACGCGGGATCAACTGAAAAAGCTAACTCCCGAGGAGGCTCCCCGAAGCGTGGGAAATTCGGCGGAAACGGGGGAGACCACCTCTTCCGGGGAAGAAAGGGAAACCGCACTCTCTTCCGAAGGAGTCGCCCTGCCGGCGGAGGAAGCGGCCCCCGAACGACGGCCGCAAGAAGAACCCGCCGCGGAAACGGCTCCCATCCCCAGCGCATCCGATTCGGGAAGCGTCTTGGGACAATCCTTCGCCCAGGACCTGCAGAATGCCTTTTCGATGCTTTCCCTTCCCGTTCCCCAGCGCTTTTTGGAGCCCCGCTCCGGAGCGAGAAGCTCGCAATACCGGCCCAAGGCCGTGGCGGTGTGTGACATTCTCTATGAGGAGAAGAAGTACGATATTCTGAGCAAGGTTCGCAAAAATTACATGACCGACATCCGGGATGATTTGATTGCGGTGGACTGGTCGGATGCGGACCGGGCCGACTTTGATGAGACGGAGCTCTCCTCGGAGGCCCCGGAAGGCATCCAAGGGGAAGAGCTGCCGAAGGATGTGCAGACGAAGACAACCTGGACCAAGTGGCAAAAAAATCTGGAGGAAGCCATTTACCAAAATGATGTTCTGGAGCTTGCCTACCAGCCGGATGCAAAGCTCCTGCAGAAACCCGACGAGGACGAAGAGAGCTTCCGATCCCGCATTCAGGAAGCGTTAGCGGCGTTGAAGACAAAAGAAGCCGATAAATTGCAGAAGTCCATGGAGACCAAGATTCAACGGGCGGAAGAGAAGATTCGCAAGCAGGGGCAGCGAATTCAAAGGGAAGAAGAGCAGGCCCAGCGAGAGAAGATGAACACGGTGGTGGACATCGGGTCGACGATTCTGGACAGCCTGTTGGGCAGCAAGCGCTTTGGCAAGACGACCATGAACAAGATGGCTCGGACCGCGAGAACCATGAACCGGTCTCGGGGACAGAACAGCGATGTCGAGCGGGAGCAGGATTCTCTGCAGGCCTACCAGGAAGAGCTGGACGATCTTCAAAGACAGCTGGAGGAAGGCCTACAGGACATCGATGACCGCTATGAGGAGATGGCAAACAACACCCAGAATGTGACGATTCGTCCGAAAAAGACCAACATCCATGTGCAGGGCATGATGTTGGTGTGGGTGCCCGAGGAATAAATGAGAAGAAGGCGGTCCGGTGGGGGAACCCGCCGGACCTTTTCTCTTTTCTCCTTTTCTCGCGAGGAATTGCGAGAAATTAGGCTTTGCAAGCCCCGCAATCCCACGTATAATAATGTTTTGTAGAGGATTAGGAAGAGAGGAAAGAATGATAGATGTATGCTTGCTGGGCACGGGAGGAATGATGCCCCTGCCCGGACGACATTTAACCGCCATGATCATGCGCTATAACGGCCACAGCATCCTTGTGGACTGTGGAGAGGGAACCCAGGTGGCGCTTCGAAAGTATGCCTGGTCGATGCACTCCATTGACGGCATCTGCTTCACCCACGTCCACGGAGACCACGTGGCGGGGATCTCCGGCCTGCTCTCTTCCATGGCCACCGAGGGCAGGACGGAGGCGGTCCATATCATCGGGCCGAAGCATATCGCCGATGTGATTTCCGCTCTCTGTGTCGTTGTGCGGGTTCCCTTTGCTGTGGTTTTTCATGAAGCACCGAGCGAGTCGCTTACTCTCCATGGAGTCACCATCAGCCCTTTTCCCGTCAACCACAATATCGCCTGCTACGGCTACCGCTTCGACGTGGAGCGCCGGCCGAAGTTTGATCCGGTTCGGGCCAAGGCCCTGCAGCTTCCGGTGCGGTTTTGGAGTCAGCTGCAAGCGGGAGAGACCGTGGATTACCGGGGAAAGACCTTTTATCCGAAGCAGGTCCTGGGCGAAGAGCGAAAGGGGATCTCTTTGGTCTATTCCACCGACACCAGACCTTGTGTCACTCTGAAGAATGCGGCGATTAATTGCGACCTGCTGATTACCGAGGGAATCTATGCCGATCCGGACAAGGCGCAAAGCGCGGTGGAAAAGTTTCACATGACCACGCAGGAAGCCTGTGTGCTGGCCAAGCAGGCCCAGGCAAGGCGGGTGTGGTTGACCCACTACAGTCCCTCCTTTCGCAACCAGGGGGAATATGAAGACCTGCTGGAAGAATTGAACGAGAGAGTTTGTTTTGGAAAAGATGGGATGAAAACGACCCTGGAGTTTGAATCGTAAGAGATTCAAACGGGAGGGGAACATTATCGCGAGTTTTGAAGCATAGGGACGAGTCAACAAGTGATAGGGTATTTCGGGAGGTAACGATGTATCTATACTTGCAGGGACTCGGGTCCCTATGCTTTTTGTTTGCCATGGCGCGAGAGGATGAGCGGTCCCACCGCATTCTCAATCGCCAGATTCTGAGATGGACCGTTTGGACGTTCTTCGCCTCCCTCCTCTGGCGGAGGGAGGATTTGCTGCTTCGGCTCGGCGAGGGGGCGGGACTTTTTCTGCTCCTGGCCCTCTTTTCGATGCTTGCACGAGGTGCCTTTGGCATGGGCGATGCAAAACTGGTTTCTGTGGCGGTCTTCGCCTTTGGCGGGACCGTGGCCTTTACCATCTTCTTTCTTTCTCTGGTGTTCACCCTACTACGGGGAGGCTTTCTTCGCCTATCGGGAAGTCGGGTTCGGTCCCTGCCCCTTGCGAGTCAATTTTTGCTGGCCACTCTCCTCACCCTCTTTTCCCTGATGCTGCCCTCCTGAAAAATTGGTATACTCTAACACAGGAGGAGAGCATGAGAAATAAGGAAAAGGAACAAGTACATACACGGGGAAAAGGCGCTTTGTTTACCCGGCTTGCGGAGGCGGTCCCGGTGCTTCTTTTTTGGCTGGGGCTGTGGTCCCTCGCTGCCCTTCTGCTCCGAAACCCCGTTCTGTTACCCGGCCCCTGGGAACTGCTTCCCCTCCTGCCCCGGGTCCTTGGAGATTTCTCGTTTCTGCTAAGCTTTGTTCGCTCTGCCCTCCAATTACTGGGGGCCTGGTTCTTTACGACCCTTATTGCCCTTGCTTGGGCCATGCTTGCCCACCGATTTCCCTTTTTGCGAAGACTGACAGCACCCTGGATGGGCCTGCTGCGGAGCATCCCGTTCGCCGCCCTGATCGTGCTCCTTCTTTTGTGGATTCCGCTGGATGTTTTGCCCTACTGTTTCGTTTTCTTTTCCGTTCTCCCCCTCCTGTATTCGCCCCTTCTCCGCCGTCTGGACGAAGGAAATCCGGACCTGGAGGAAGTGGCCCGGGTCTTCGGATGGACGAGACGAGCCCGCTTTGTGGGCCTTTTCTGTCCCATGCTGGAAGAGGAGCTCTATCTGCTCCTGCCCCACAGTCTGGGCTTCGCCTGGAAGGCGGGCATAAGCGGGGAGATTATCGCCCGCCTTCCGCAGTCGCTGGGTTTTCGCATCTATGAGGCCAAGATTCTGCTGTCCACGGGAGAAATCCTGCTGATGATCCTCTTCCTCCTGCTCTGTGCGACCCTATCGGTTCGCCTTTTGCAGGTCCTTATGGACCGTTTTTTTCTGACCCGGCGGCGGGTCCCTCCCTCTCTCTCCGCGAATAAATTCCATGCGGAAAGGATAGGAAAAGAGGGGGGATCCCTGCGGTTTTCCGATTTATTGATTGCCTTTCGGGAGGGCCCCCGGTGGCCGGCAAAGCGGATTCACGTGCAGGGAGAAGAGCTCTGGACAGGGGATCTTCTCGTCTATCGCCAACCATCGGGACAGGGAAAGACCAGTCTGCTTCGAAGTCTCGTCGGCCTGCAGCCGGTGGAGCGGGGAAGCCTTCACGTTTCCGGACCCGTAGCCATGCAGTTTCAGGAACCGCGTCTTCTGGACTGGTTGGATGTGTGGGGGAATTTTGCCATCTGTGGTTGGTCGGAGGAACGCATCGACCGGGCTGCTCGGGCCCTGAGGCGGTGGGGGCTGGAAGACTTGTCCAAGCCGGTGGGCACCTATTCCGGAGGGATGCGTCAGAAAGTTGCCCTTGCACGCTGTCTGTTTGCGCCGGCGTCCCTTTTGCTCTTCGATGAGCCCTTTCAAGAATTAGACCCTGCTTCCCAAGAGCGGGTTTTGGAGGACATGAAAGAGGTGTTCAAAGAGAAAATCGTGGTGTTGGCGCTGCATGCGGGCCCTCAAGAATTCGACCGGCTTTCCCATCGCGAAGGAAGCGTAAAAGCGGAGCCGGGGAGGGATTAGTTTTCAGGGGAATGGGTAAAAAGAGGCATGTTCGAAGATCAATAAAAAATAAGGAGTTTCATTATGATTCAGCTGAAATCTGTCACTCGCCGCTTTGGAAATAAGACAGCGGTGGATAACTTAACCCTCGATCTTCCCTCGGGAACGATCACGGGCTTCATCGGCCCCAACGGGGCAGGAAAGACGACGACTATTCGAATGATGTGTGGAATTCTGAAGCCGGACGAGGGAGAGATCCTCATGAACGGCAAAAACATTCGCACGGAGCCTTTGGATGCGAAACGGGAGTTTGGATACATTGCGGATTCCCCCGACCTTTTCACCGCCCTGAAGGGAATTGAGTATATCAACTTTATCTGCAATGTGTACGGCGTGGAGGACTCCGTGCGCAAGGACCGTCTCGAAGAGCTCCTGAAGACCTTTGAGATGGAGGAAGCCGTTGACCAAAAAATTGACAGTTACTCCCACGGAATGCGACAGAAAATTCATATTATCGCAACGCTGATGCATGACCCGAACATCTGGATCATGGATGAGCCGATGACGGGATTGGATCCCCAGTCTTCCTATCTGCTAAAAAAGCGAATGAGAGAGCATGCCAACAAGGGAAACACGGTTCTTTTTTCCACGCATGTTTTGGAAGTTGCGGAGAAACTCTGCGACCAGATTGCGATCATCAATCATGGGAAACTGCGCTACACCGGGACCCTGGAATCTTTGAAACAGCAATATCCCGACCGAAGCCTGGAAGAGATTTTCCTGATTGTGACGGGATCCCAGGTTTTAAGCGAAAACGGAGAATTGGAAGAGGCCAAGAAGCCGATTTCGGATGAGAGTCTCGGCCGGGTCTTTCCCGAGGGAAAAGAGGATGCGCGGGCCGATTCCCGGGAGGAAGGAGACCGTCGATGAAACGCTTTTTCAGCTTGCTCTATGTCAACCTGAAAACGGGGTTGGCGAGTACCGGCTTTACGAGAGGAAGACGAAAGAAATCGGGCGTTCTGGGGAAACTGGGGACGCTGATTTTAATCCTTTTTGTGGCTGTTTTTCTCGGAATCAGCTTTGGCACCATGGGCTACAACATGACCATGAGTTTAAAATCCGTTGGGATGGAGAAGATTTTGCCGGGCTATGTGGTCTTTCTCGGCTCCTTCCTGCTCTTTTTCCTGGGCTTCACCACAACGCCGGGGGTTCTCTTCTTTGCCAATGATCTGAACAGCTATATGTCGATGCCCCTGCATCCCCGGGAGATTTTGGGGGCAAAGTTTCTTACGGCGGTGATTGAAAACTTCTATTTTGTCGCCTGTTTTCTGCTCCCTGTGGGCATTGGATCGTTGATCGCTGATTTTTCCGTTCAGGCCTTGTTGGGATGGCTGGTGACGACCCTGCTTCTTCCCATTGTGCCAACGGCCCTCTGCACGATCGTGTTGCTTCTCGTGCTGCAATTCGTTCCGTTTTTGAGGAATCGGGACCGGTTGACTCATTTTGTGGGAATCTTCACCATGCTTCTTGCCTTGGGATTCGGTCTTGGTGTACAGTTTTTTAACGCAGGTGATGTTGCGGGACAGGTCATGTCTTCGGGGGTGAGAAATAGTGCGACCTTCTTGGATCAGTATGGTATTTTCTTTCCTCCCGTCGTGGGTTCCCAGCAGATGATTTATGGGGAAAATCTCACCACGGTGCTGATGGGCTTTGGCATCATGGTTATCACGGCAGTTCTGGGATTTATTTTGGTGATGCTGGTGGCCCAGAAGCTCTACTTCCGAATTGCCTTAGGAGTGATGTCTTCCTATTCCGTAAGCAAGAAGCTTTCCAAGGAGCAGCAGGAAGCCTCCCTTTCCCAGAAGAAGACCCCCTTTGCCGCCCTGTTTCATCGGGAGTGGCAGACCCTGATGAAGACGCCGGCTTATTTCCTGAATGCCGTCGTGCCCACCCTGCTTCTCCCGCTTTTTGTTCTCATCGCGGGAGCCGTGGGCGTTTATGTGAAAGCAGACGCAAATTTGCCCAGCCTGTCCTACATCCGTGATGCGATGGGAGAGTTCTTTGGAGGAGATTTGCAACTGCAGCTCATGGTTGGCCTGTTCGTGGGAATGGGCTTGACCGTTTTTGGATCCTCTTCCGGGGTTGCCGCCTCTGCCATCTCCCGGGATGCCAAGCATCTGGGCTTCTTGAAGAGCATTCCCGTTGCTGCCAAGTCCATCTTCTTCTCCAAGCTGTCGGTTGGGATTTTGATTAGCCTCATAGGACCGGTCTTCATGATCCTCCTGTCCCTCATCATCGTCCCCTTTTTCCCGGTCCTCTATCTGAGCGCCATCGTCTCTGCCATCGTTGCTTCCTATGCGGTATCCTCGGCGGAACTCCTTTTGGATATTCGCTGGCCGAGTTTGGACTGGACGGATGAGACCCGGGCGATGAAGTCCAACAGGAACGTGATGATCGCTTCCTTAGTCGGCTACTTTGGCGTGATGGGCGTCTTCTTTGCGGCCCTATTCCTTCAGATAGAACTTTCGCTGATAGCCTATCTCTGCTTTGGGCTTCTCCTCCTTATCTCCATGGTAACGCTGGTTCTCTATCTCACAAGAAGTGAGTCCATGTTGCTCCGCATTGGCGACCGCTAGAGAACGAGAAAACGACTGAGAGTATAAAAAACCCCCGGAAGGCCATCCGTCGGATGCCCCTTCCGGGGGCTTTTGCTGCGTCATCTCGTGTTCTATTTCTGAAGTAGGGAAGGCTCCCAGCCATCGGGTGCCCGAAAACCGAGGAGCTCAACGACGGTGGCCGCCACATTGGCAAGACCCGCAACATTCGATTGATCCTCGCGGAGCTTCCGGGAGGCATCGGGGGAAACCATGATGAAGGGAACGGGATTCAGGGAATGGGAGGTTTTGGGAATGGTCTTTCCGGATTTTTTGTCCGTCTGTAGCATGTCATCGCTGTTTCCATGGTCCGCGGTGATCAGCACGGTATAGCCCAACTCCTTGGCGACGGGGAGGATGCGCTTCAAGGCCAGGTCGACACTTTCCACCGCGATGCGAACACTGTCAAAGATGCCGGTATGGCCCACCATGTCTCCGTTGGCGAAGTTGACCCGGAGGAAGCCGTATTTTTCGGACTTCATGGCTTCAATCAGGGCATCGCAGATCTCCGCGGATTTCATCCAGGGTCGGAGGTCAAAGGACACGGGATCCGATGGGATTTCCAACCAGGTTTCCAGGTCCTCCGAAAATTTTTCCGACCGGTTTCCATTCCAGAAGTAGGTCACATGACCATACTTTTGGGTCTCCGAGCAGGCGAATTCCGCCACTCCCTTTCCGACCAGAAATTCGGTCAGGGTGTTTCGAATCTGCGGGGGGTTCACGAGGTAGTGATGGGGAATGTGAAGATCCCCATCATATTCCAGCATTCCACAGTAGTAGACGTCCGGCCGTTTTCCCCGATCAAAGTAGGGGAAGCTGTCATCGTCGAAGGCCATGGAGATCTCAATGGCCCGGTCACCACGGAAGTTGAAGAAGACGACGCTGTCCCCGTCTTCAATGGGGCCGACCGCCTTTCCCTCCTCGGCAATCACAAAGGCCGAGAGATCCTGATCGATGTTTTCGGTTTCTTGGCGCAGGTTTTGATAGGCCTCTTCGGCGGAGGAGAAGGTCTGGGCCTGCCCATGGACATGGGCATTCCAGCCTCGTTCGACCATGCCCCAGTCCGCCTTGTACCGGTCCATGGTCACCTTCATCCGGCCGCCGCCGGAAGCGATTTTTGCCTGAAAGCGGTCATCGTTCAGGGAGACCATGAAGGATTCAATTTGCTGAATATATTGCAGGCCGCTGGTGGGGGGCACATCCCTGCCATCCAGGAGGGCGTGCACAAAGACCTGGGAAAGGCCCTCTTTTTTTGCCTGACCGATCAGGGCCTGCAGGTGTTCGATATGGGAGTGGACATTACCGTCGGAAAGGAGACCGATGAAATGCAGGGCCCCTCCCTTCTCCTTGGCATTGGAGACGGCGGTCTTCCAGGCATCGGAGGTAAAGATGCGACCCGAAGCGATGGATTCATTGACCAGCTTGGCCCCCTGCGCATATATCTGTCCACAGCCCAGGGCATTGTGACCCACCTCGCTGTTTCCCATGTCATCATCCGAGGGAAGCCCAACCGCCTTTCCATGGGCGCGGAGAAGAATGTTCGGGCAGGAGGCCCGGAGGGCATCCAAGGTGGGCGTGTTGGCTGCCTTGACCGCATCCCCCGCTTCTTTTCCTTCCGGACTCACGCCAATGCCGTCCATGACAATCAATACCAGCTTCTTGTCCATGTGTTGCTCCTTTCTTAAAAAAGGTCGGATTTCTCAGAAATCCGACCTTCGCTTTTATAATTCCAACATGTTTTCCAGGTCTTCCGCTTGATGTTCTTTGACGTAGGCCGCCATGTTGCGGGCCAGCTCTTGCAGTTGGACCACATCTTCCTCATGGGCCGAATACCGGGTTTCCACAATGGGATCAATCCGGTCAAATTTTTCCCCCTCGGCAAAGGCTGTGAGGTCTTTCACCGCACCGCCGCTCCAGGAGTAAGTCCCAAAAATTCCCAGGCCATGATTCTGCATCTTGTTTTCCTGCAGAATCCCAATCAGGTTTTTCATGGGAGGAAAGAGGGCGTTGTTGTAGGTGCAGGACCCCAGGATGATTCCCCGATATTTCCAGAGTTCATTTTGGAGGTAGGAGGCGTGGGTTTTCGAAACATCAAAGACTTGTACATCGCCGATGCCTTCCTCGGCCAGGGTTCGTGCCACCACCTCAGCCATTTTCTGCGTATTTCCATACATGGAGCCATAAACGATGCAGACCCCGGGTTGCACCCGCCAGCCGGCGAGATTCTTGTAGAGATTTAAAATCTTCTGGGGATTGCTTCTCCAGACCGGCCCATGCACCGGGCAGATCATCTGAATCTCGAGTCCATCCAATTTCTTTAACGCCGCCTGCGCGGAACGGGAGTATTTGGCAACAATATTGGTAAAGTAGCGGCTGGTCTCATCGGCAAAATACTGCCAGTGAATCTCATCGTCAAAAATGGGACCATCCAGGGCTCCAAAGCCGCCGAAGATGTCCTGGGAGAAGAGCGTCTTCGTGGTCTCCTCATAGGTGACCATGGATTCCGGCCAGTGGACCATGGGGGTCATGTAGAAGGAAAGCCGATGGCTTCCCAGGTCTAAGCAGTCCCCTTCTTTGACAACTTGGCACTCGGCAGGATCAATGTTGTAGAAGCCTTCCAGAAAGCCCAGGGTTTTTTTGTTACCGATCAATTGCACCTCGGGGTAGAGCTTTTTAATAAAGCCAATGGAGCCCGAGTGGTCCGGTTCCATGTGGTTGATGATGAGATAGTCTAAGCGACGACCCTGCAGGGCGTCTTTCAGATTCTTGATAAATTCATCTACCTTGGTGATTTTGACACAGTCCAGGAGGACGGTTTTTTGATCGCTGCACAACAGGTAGGAATTATAGGTAACCCCTTTGGGCAAGGGCCATTGGTTTTCAAAGAGGGAGGTTTCCCGATCATTTACGCCTATGTAATACAGGTCATCTCTGATTTTTACGGATAATGTATTCATTTTGACTCCTTTAAATTCTTCCACTTGACATCCTGATTTTACAACAGTTGCAAAAGATTGAAAAGACGGAAGAGAAGGGTTGGGGAAGGGACGCTTGTGTTAAAATGAATTTGGATGAATTTTATCTGAATTGCAACCATCTCCGGGTGGGGATAAATCGTAGGTATAAAAGATACGAATGCATTTGTATTCATGCTTAGAATCGAGGAAACAATGCAATTGCATGTGGGACTAGACGTGGGGTCGACCACGGTAAAAGTAATCTGCCGTGAGGAGGACCGGGTGATTTTTTCGGTCTACCGACGCCATAAGAGCGATGTTAAGAAAACCGTGAGACAGGTTTTGAAAGAATTACAGCAGCTGATTGGGGACCGGGCGGTGACCATGGCGGTCACCGGCTCCGGGGGAATGATCCTGGAAGATCTTCTGGGAATCCCCTTTGTCCAGGAGGTGGTGGCGGAGACCCAAGCGATTCGGGAGCGCCTGCCTCACACGGAAGTGATTATCGAGCTGGGTGGAGAGGATTCCAAAATCACCTACTTAGCGGGCAACGTGGAGCAGCGGATGAACTCCATCTGCGCCGGAGGCACGGGAGCTTTTATTGACCAGATGGCCAACCTGCTGGATACGGACGCCTCGGGCTTGAACCGGATGGCGGAACGTGCCAAGAAGATCTATCCCATCGCTTCCCGCTGTGGGGTCTTTGCAAAAACCGACATTCAGGCCCTGCTCAACGATGGGGCGGAAAAAGAGGATATTGCCCTCAGTGTGTTTCAGTCCGTGGTTAACCAGACCATCTCAAACTTGGCCTGTGGCCGGCCCATCCACGGCAACATCACCTTTCTTGGGGGCCCCCTGCACTTCCTATCTCATTTAAGAGACCGCTTCGTGGCAACCCTGGATGGTGAGGAAAACACCTTTACCACCCCGGAGGATGGCCAGCTTTTCGTGGCCTATGGGGCAAGTTTGTTGGCGGAATCGGAGGGCAAGGACCGGAACCTGGATGAGATTTTAAAGCGCCTGGACCTGCCGGACCGGGTAAAAATTCAGGAGTCTCGGCGGATGGACCCCTTGTTCGCCGATCCGGAGGACTATCGGGCGTTTGTGGAGGACCACAAGTGCCGGGTGATGGAATATGGCAAGTTGCAAGAGGCGCAAGGTCCCCTGTACCTCGGCATTGATGCGGGTTCTACGACGGCGAAGATGGTCCTGATCGACCGGAATCGCCGCATTCTTTACACCCATTATTCGGCCAACAAGGGAAAACCCTTAGAGCATGTCATGGAGCACTTAAAAGAACTCTATGACCAACTGCCTGCCGGAGCCTATATTGCCAATTCCGGAATCACGGGCTATGGGGAGGACTTTATCCGAGCCGCCCTGGATGTGGATTTTGGAGAGGTGGAGACCATTGCCCACTATCGCGCCGCCCGCTACTTCAATCCCAATGTGGATTTCATCTTAGACATCGGGGGACAAGACATGAAGGCCATGCACATTCGGGACGGAGTCATCGACTCCATCCAGCTCAATGAGGCATGTTCCTCGGGCTGCGGTTCCTTCCTCTCCACCTTTGCGGCCTCCGTGTCGATGGACGTTGCGGAGTTCCAGCAGGAAGCCCTCTTTGCCAAGGCGCCGGTGGACCTGGGCAGCCGGTGCACGGTCTTCATGAATTCCAAGGTGAAGCAGGCCCAGAAGGAGGGCGCGGAGCTGGGCGATATCGCGGCCGGACTCTGCTATTCCGTGATTCGTAACGCCATTTATAAGGTCATCAAGGTAAGAGATCCCCAAAAACTGGGCAGGGAGCTGGTGGTCCAGGGGGGAACCTTCTATGGAGATGCCATTCTTCGTGCCTTTGAACGGCTGACGGGAAGAAAGGCGACCCGGCCCGCCATCGCGGGCCTCATGGGCGCCATGGGGATGGCCCTCCTGGCCCAGGAGAGATCCCGGGGACATTCCACCCTGAAGAGCCGAGACCAGTTGGAGAGATTCTCCTATCTGCAACGGTCCGCCCACTGCGGGGGATGCACCAACAACTGTGCATTAACCATTAATATCTTTTCGGATGGGTCTCGCTATATCTCCGGCAATCGCTGTGAGCGGGGCGCGGGGGGCATCAAGAGGGAGAATGGTCTTCCCAACCTTTACGCCTTTAAGTACCAACGACTTTTTGACTACTATCAACCCCTGGATCCCAAGGATTCTCCCTATCCCGTGGTGGGGATTCCCCGGGTGCTCAATATGTATGAAGACTATCCCTTCTGGCACCGCTTTTTCACGGCAATGGGCTTTTCCGTCAGACTCTCGGATGAGAGCAGTCGAGACCTCTATGATCGAGGATTGGCATCCATCTCATCGGAGACGGTCTGCTATCCGGGAAAACTGGTTCATGGCCATATCGAAAATCTGGTGGATAAGGGGATTCGTCTTATTTTCTATCCGGATGCCTTTTATGAGACCAAGGAGTTCGGGAAGGCGGATAACCAGGTAAACTGCCCGGTCGTGTGCGGCTTCCCCGAGGTCATCAAAAACAACGTCTCCTCCCTGGAGGATAAGCATGTGACCTATCTCCATCCCTTCCTATCCTTTAAGAATCCGAAAACGCTGAAAAAGGCCCTGGCACCCGTCTTTGCGGAATTTGCCGTGGATGGGCACACTTACCACATTGACAAGCGGGTCGTGGACCAAGCTGTGGAAGCGGGATGGCAGGAGATGGAACAATTCCGGGAGGAGATCCGCCTGGAAGGGCACCGTGCGCTGCAGTGGATGAAGGAACATGACAAAAAGGGCATCGTTCTCGCCGGCCGTCCCTACCACCTGGATCCCGAGGTCAACCACGGGATTCCGGAGCTCCTCAATGGCATGGGCATCGCGGTGCTCAGTGAGGACTCGGTTTTGGGAGAAATCCAGGATTTGTCCGAAGAGACCCGCGTCCTGGACCAATGGGTCTACCATTCCCGCCTCTATCGAGCCGCGGAATTCGTCGCCGGGCGTGAGGATCTGGAGCTGATTCAGCTCAACTCCTTCGGCTGTGGGTTGGACGCCGTGACCACCGACCAGGTCCAGGAGATTCTTCGCAGCCGTGGGAAAATCTACACCTTACTCAAGATCGATGAGGTTTCCAACCTGGGGGCCATCAAGATTCGGGTTCGTTCCCTGATGCAGGCGCTGGATGATCCGGATCGGCTGCCCCTCCAGGCCGGGGGGTCCTATACGATCGCAAAAAAGGTCTTTACGAAAAAGATGTTCCGGGAGAAGACCACCATCCTGGTTCCCGCCATGGCGCCCGATCATTTTCAAATTCTTCAGGCGGCCTTAAAGAGCGAAGGCTATGAGATGGATTTCTTGGAAACGGTGAATCGCAAGATCATCGACACGGGACTGAAATATGTCAACAATGATTCCTGCTATCCCTCTATCACCGTGGTGGGCCAGATGATGGCGGCCTTGGAGAGCGGGAAATACGACCCGGACCATGTCGCACTTTTGATGACCCAGACGGGAGGCGCCTGTCGGGCGTCCAACTATGTGGGATACATCCGCAAGGCACTCAAGGATGCGGGCTATTCCCAGGTTCCTGTGATCGCCCTGTCTGCCCAGGGGATCGAAACCAGTCCGGGCTTTCACCTGAGTCTGTCGGCCATGAACAAGGCCCTCTACTCCGTTCTCCTGGGGGACTTGGTCATGCGGGTAAGCAACGCCACCCGGCCCTATGAGGACCTGCCGGGGAAAACGGATCGAAAAAAGCAGGAATGGATTCAACGCTTCCGCTCCTTTGTGGAAAAGCCGAGCCGAAGACGGTATAAAAAGCTGGTTCAGGAATGTGTCGACGACTTTGACCACCAGCCTCGCATGACACGCAGCTGTCCCAAGGCGGGAATCGTGGGGGAAATCCTCGTGAAATATCTTCCGGAGGCCAACAACCACCTCCGGGAGCTTCTGGAGGCAGAGGGGGCGGAAGTTATGGTGCCGGATTTAACGGACTTTCTTCTCTACTGTTTGCGGAATGCGACCCACAAGTCGGAGCTTTTTGGGGCGTCCAAATCCCTGGCGACCCTCTGTCGACTCTGTGTTGGCGTGATTGAGCACTACCGCAAGCCCATCCGAAATGCGCTTGCCCTCAGTCAACACTTTGAGCCGCCGCTGAGGATTGAACAGATTGAACAGTACGCTTCGGAAATCGTAAGCCTGGGAAACCAATATGGGGAAGGCTGGTTACTCACCGGGGAGATGATTGAACTCATCCGGGCGGGAGCTCCCAATATCGTTTGTATCCAGCCCTTCGGCTGTTTGCCCAACCACATCACGGGCAAGGGCGTGATGAAGGCGATTCGGAACGCCTATGAAGAGGCAAATATTATCGCGGTGGACTATGATCCGGGGGCCAGTGAAGTGAACCAGGTCAACCGGGTGAAGCTCATGATGTCTTCAGCACGAGAAAAGCTGGAAAAGACGAAGAAAACGGCCCAGAAAGCCGGCAAGCAGACTGACGCCAAGCAGGCATCATCCATGGTACAATAAGGGCTAGGTTATTCGGGAGGAAAAATTGAAAAAATTTTTAAAACGACTGGCGATTTACGTGCTCTTTGCCTTGGTCCTGCTCTTCGTGGGAAAAAATCGTCTGGATCATATGTATGCCGCCGAACAGGCGAAAGCCAACGCACAATCCGAGAAAGATCCGAAGTGGATTGATGTGGAAAAAATTGCCAATGAGGACCGGGTATCCCGGGTGAGTGAAAGTGAGATCTTCTTCCTTTTAACGGGGGTGGATGACAACCCCACCAAGGAGGATACGGTAAACACCCGGACGGATACCATCATGTTGGTCAAGGTGGACTTTCAGCATCCCAGCATTCAGCTGGTATCCCTTCCCCGCGATTCCTATGTTTCCGTGAAGGGGAAAATGACCAAACTCAATCACGCCTACGCCTATGGGGGAATGGATCTGACGTTCAAGACCATTCGCAAGTGGCTGGGGATTGACCTGGATTACTACGTGGAGGTGGATTTCAATGCGGTTCGTCGCATCGTCGATGCCATCGGTGGCATCGAGTATGAGATTCCCGACAACGGCATCAAGTATGAGGTCTTCTATGAGGAGGGGGGAAGCGAGGTCTTCCAACCGGGAAAACAGCGGCTGAATGGGAAACAGGCGTTGGCCTTTCTCCGTTTCCGCCATGGCTATAAAGAGGGGGACATTGGCAGGGTGCATGCCCAGCAGAATTTTCTAAAGTCCTTTGTTGACCAGGCGCTCACGGGCGCCAACATCGGATCCCTGCCGGGCATCGTTCAGACCATTCTCACGGATGTTCACACGAACATTCCCTGGAGTGATATTGTGGGCATGCTCGGTCAGATTCCCGGTTTAAAGGGAGCGCAGCTCCAGACGGACACGATTCCCGGGGACGGAGAATACAAGGATGGGGTGAGCTATTACATGACCGATCCGCAAAAGACGAAGGACATGATCAAGAAGTACTTTCCCAATTACCTTCTCCGTCATTCCGACGGGGAGGAGGCAGAGGACCAAAGCGGGGAGAATTCTTCCCAGGAGGAGTCCGGTTCACAAAGAAGGCAGGAATAAGGATGAGAAAAGAACGTAAGGATGAACATATTGAAAAGGTGCTTCGCACGGAATTCGAGGGGGATACCCTCCTTCACGAGGTGATCCTGGAGCCGACTTCCTTGCCGGAGTTGGCCTGGGAGGATGTGGACCTCACCACGACCTTTTTGGACAAGCCCATCTCCTTTCCCTTGATGATCAATGCGATGACCGGGGGAACCGAGATGACCCGGGAGATCAACCGAGATCTGGCGCATCTGGCCCATGACTTTCGCATTCCCCTGCAGGTGGGCTCGCAGCGGATCGCATTGGAAGAAGAGGGATCCCTCACCTCCTTTACCGTGGTCCGGGAGTTTATGGATGAGAAAGATGTGGTCCTCGGAAACCTGGGAAGTGGGGCAAGCCCGGGGGACGTGGAGCAGGCCATGGACATGGTGCAGGCGGACGGGATGGGGATCCATTGCAATCCCTCCCAGGAACTGGCCATGGAGGAGGGAGAGCGCGACTTTCGGGGGCGCTATGAAACTCTCAAAAAAATTTGTGAGCAGTTTCACGGAAAAATAATTCTCAAAGAGGTAGGATTTGGGATGAGTGAGAAGGTCTGTCAACAGCTGATGGCACTTCATCCCGCGTATCTGGATGTATCGGGGGCAGGAGGAACGAATTTCATGGAAATCGAGGACCTGCGCTCCATGCAGGATGACCTGTCCGAATTTTATGACTGGGGAGTACCGACCGCCCAGTCCCTTTTGCATGTAAAGAACTGCGAGAGGAAGGGAGAAAGGACCGTCCCGGTGATCGCCAGCGGAGGACTCAAGACGGCGAGTGACATGATCCGGGCGATGGTGCTCGGAGCAAAGCTCTGTGCCATGAGCGGGGAAGTGCTAAAATATCTGCTTCATGGGGGATATGATTATGCCTACCGGTTTTTGGCATCCCTCAGAGACCACTTTCAGATGGGGCTCATGCTTCTGGGCTGTGCGAGTCCCAACGAGTTGGCCAAGCTTCCCTACCATATCGTGGGAAGGCTGGCGGAATACAATCGACAGCGCCCCGACCTTTTAGATCGATCGGGAGAAAACATACAGTGAGGAGAGAGGAAGAGGAGGCAACTGTGGCAGAGAAGAAAAAGCCTGTTTTTTACAAGGAACCCAACCGGAAGAGCAGGATTAACCACGTGATTGCGGTGATGAGCGGAAAGGGAGGCGTGGGCAAGTCCATGGTGACATCCCTGACCGCCCTTGCCACCCAGCAGTCGGGTTGGAATGTGGGAATCATGGATGCGGACATCACGGGACCGTCCATTCCCAAGGCCTTTGGCATTTCGGGAGGCCTGGAGATGCGAAAAGGGGAAGCCTATGCCAGGGAGAGCAAGAGCGGGATTCAAATCGTCTCCTCCAATCTCCTCCTTCCCAAAGAAACCGACCCCATTATTTGGAAGGGACCGATGATTGGCCAGGCGGTGCAGCAATTTTGGACCGACGTTATCTATGAAAACATCGATTATCTCTTTGTCGACATGCCTCCCGGAACGGGTGATGTACCTTTGACGGTATTTCAAACCCTACCTGTGGATGGCATTCTTATTGTGACATCCCCGCAGGACCTGGTGGCGATGATCGTCGAGAAGGCGGTGAACATGGCGAAGATGATGGGCGTTCCCGTTCTTGGCCTCATCGAGAACATGAGCTATTTCCATGCGGAGGATACGGGCCATGACTACCGGATTTTCGGAGAGAGCCATGCCGAGGAAGTCGCAGAGCGCCATGGTTTACAGCTGTTGGCGAAACTACCCATCGATCCGGCCCTGGCGGCCCTGGTGGATCAGGGAAACATTGAAGAAGCGGATACTCGGGCGTTCCGGCCTGTGGTGAACCGCATTGTGAAGGGAGAATAACTGTGACACAGAATCAGGATCAATTAGCAATCAATGCGATTCGCATGCTTAGTGTAGACATGATCAATCAGGCCAATTCCGGCCATCCCGGTCTTCCTCTGGGAGCGGCCCCCATGACCTATGCCCTGTGGACCAAGGTTATGAACCACAATCCGGAGAACAGCCACTGGGCAAACCGTGACCGCTTTGTTCTTTCCGCCGGTCACGGCTCCGCTCTTCTCTACTCCCTGCTCCATCTCTGTGGCTATCGGTTGAGCATGGAGGATCTGAAGAATTTCCGCCAGCTTCACTCCAAGACCCCGGGTCATCCCGAGGTGAACCACACCGATGGGGTGGAGGCGACCACCGGTCCCTTGGGACAGGGCATCGGCAACGCGGTGGGCATGGCGATGGCGGAGAAGCATCTGGCTGCCGTCTATAACAAGGAAGGCTATCCCATTGTTGACCATTACACCTACGCTCTTTGCGGGGATGGCGATCTGATGGAAGGGGTGAGTGGAGAGGCCTGTTCCTTAGCGGGCCACCTCAAACTGGGAAAGCTCATCCTGCTTTATGATTCCAACGACATTTCCCTGGATGGCCCCACCTCTTGTGCCTTCACGGAACACGTGGGACTGCGCTTTAAGTCCTACGGCTGGCAGGTGTTAAATGTTCCCGATGGCAACGACTGGGAGGCCGTTGAGAATGCCCTGGAAGAGGCCCGGAAGGACACGGACCGGCCCACGCTCATTGAAGTGAAGACGGTGATCGGCTTCGGGGCCCCCAATCAGGGCACCAGCAAGGTCCATGGAGCGCCCATCGGCGCCGAAGGAAGAACGAAATTGGCGCAGGCATTGGACTGGAAGGAAGCTCCCTTTGCGCTTCCCGAAGAGGCCAAGGAGGCCTTTGCTGCCGTCAGAGAGAACGGGGCAAAGAGGGAAGAAGAGTGGAACAAGCTCTTTGCTTCCTATGAGAAGGAATACGGGGACTTGGCCCGGCGTTTCCGGGATGCCTTTGCCGGCAAGCTGCCGCAGAACTTGGAAGAGGAGCTTCCCTCCTACACCGAGGACAGCAAGGCGGAAGCCTCTCG
Source organism: uncultured Tissierellia bacterium (assembly GCA_937923265.1). Classification (GTDB taxonomy): domain Bacteria; phylum Bacillota; class Clostridia; order Tissierellales; family Peptoniphilaceae; genus CALAJY01. The sequence continues at coordinate 80,970 of CALAJY010000010.1, read as the reverse complement.
GAAATACTCGGCCCATGCCATCCAGAAACTCGCGGAATTGCTGCCCGACTTCTGGGGCGGGTCGGCGGACCTTTCTTCCTCAAACAACACCATGATTTCGGGAAGCCCCGCCTTCGTCAATGAGGACGATGCGGGACGGAACATCTGGTTCGGCGTTCGCGAGTTCGCCATGGGAACCATTTTAAATGGAATTATGCTGCATGGGGGCAGTCGGGCCTTTGGAGCGACCTTCTTCGTCTTCTCCGATTACCTGAAGGCGGCGGTTCGTGTCGCGGCCTTGTCGGGCATTCCCGTCACCTATGTCTTCACCCACGACTCCATCGCCGTGGGTGAGGATGGACCCACCCATGAACCCATTGAGCAGCTGGCACAGTGGAGAGCTCTGCCGAACTGTGATTTGATTCGACCCGCGGATGGAAATGAGGTTTCCGCCGCCTGGGCCTGTGCGGTGGAATCGGAAGACCATCCCACCCTCTTGGCCCTTTCCCGCCAGGGCCTGCCGAATTTGGCAGGCACGCAGGACAAGGCAAAAGAGGGAGTTCGTCGGGGCGCTTATGTTCTGGTGGACCATGAGGATGCACGGGGAATTCTCCTTGCCACGGGTTCGGAAGTGAGCCTGGCGGTGGAAGCCCAGAAGAAGTTAGCGGAAGAGGGGATCTTTACCCGCGTCGTTTCCGTTCCCAGCTTCTTCCGCTTTGACCAACAGGACGAGGCCTATAAAGAGGAAGTCTTGCCGGATCATATGGACCGGCGTCTCAGCATCGAAGCGGGAACGACCTTTGGTTGGGAAAAATATGTGGGCAGAAAGGGACTCTCTCTTGGATTGAATCGATTCGGTCTGTCCGGAAAGGGAGAGGAAGTTCGCGAAGAGCTGGGCTTTACGGCCGATCGTATTGTCCAAGCGTATAAGGATCACTTTCTTCAGAAGACCGGAGAATAGTGGGGAAGGAGCAACAATGAGCGATTTGTTAAAGATTGAAGATCTCCATGTATCCGTGGAGAATAAAGAGATTCTCAAGGGAATCCGTTTGAAGATTCAGCCGGGAGAGATCCATGTGGTCATGGGCCCCAACGGTGCGGGAAAGTCGACCCTGGCCAACACGATCATGGCTCATCCCAAGTATAAAGTGACCCAAGGGGAAATTCTTTTTGAGGGGGAGAGCATTCTGGAGAAAAGCCCGGACGAGCGGGCCCGCCTGGGAATTTTCATGAGTTTCCAATCTCCCTATGAGGTTCCCGGTGTGACGGTGGAAGATTTCATCCGCACCGCCCGGGCGGAGATCACGGGGAAGAACGAGTCTGTATTGAAGTTTAAGAAGGAGGTGGCCAAGAAATTGGACCACCTCAAGTTAGACAGTTCCTATGGAGAGCGCTATTTGAACGTGGGCTTTTCCGGGGGGGAAAAGAAAAAGACGGAAATCTTGCAGATGCAGATGCTGGATCCGAAGTTGGTTCTCCTGGACGAGACGGATTCCGGGTTGGATGTTGACGCGGTCCGCATCGTGTCGGAGGGCGTTGCCGAGTTTTTGAATGAGGAGAAGGCCTGCCTGATCATTACCCACCACAGTGCCATTTTGGAAGACCTGAAGCCCGACTATGTTCATGTGGTGATGGACGGCAAGCTCGTGAAAGAGGGGGATGCCTCCCTAGCGGCAAGAATTCAAAAAGAGGGCTACGAATGGATTCGCCGGGAGCTTTCCGATAATAAAGAGGGAAATGAGGACTAGAATGACCGAGAAAAAGGTCGCCGGCCGCGAGGAAAGGGAGCAAGTGGCGGCGGATCGCCATATTCGGTGCAAGGAAGAGCGCGAACGGAGAAAGAACTCCGCCATTTTGGAGAAGCAGCGCTCTGCCGTCCCGGACCAGGATCGCGGTGTCTACGACATTAAAAATAAATTTGAATATTCTTTCAAGGCAGAGAATGGCTTGACGGAGGAAATTGTGCGAGAGATTTCTGCCAATAAGCAGGAACCGGACTGGATGCTTGCCAAGCGGTTGGAGGCGTTGAAGATTTTCAATGAAACGCCAAATCCCACTTGGGGACCCGACCTTTCGCCCGTGGACATGAACAAGATTTCCACCTATATTCGTCCCAAGGCACAGATGGAATCCAGCTGGGACCAGGTTCCCGACGAGATTCGGGACACCTTTGATAAACTGGGGATTCCCGAGGCGGAAGTGGAACAGCTTGCCGGTGTGGGAGCCCAATACGATTCGGAGATTGTCTACCATAATATGAAAGATTACCTCCTGGAACAGGGTGTGGTCTACACGGATTTTGAAACGGGCGTTCGCGAGTACCCGGAGTTGGTCAAGCAGTATTTCGGAACCTTGATTCCCCCTCGTCTCCACCGCTATGCAGCGCTGCACTATGCGGTCTGGTCGGGCGGCTCCTTCGTCTACGTTCCCAAAGGCGTCAAGGTGGACATTCCCCTTCAGAGCTATTTCCGCCTCAACGCCCCCGGAGCCGGCCAGTTTGAGCACACCCTGATCATCGTGGAAGAGGGGGCCTATGTGCACTTTATCGAGGGCTGCTCGGCACCGAAGTACAACACCATCAACCTCCATGCGGGAGCGGTGGAACTCTTTGTCAAGGACCGGGCGGGCCTTCGGTACTCCACCATTGAAAACTGGTCCAGGAACATGTACAACCTGAACACCAAGCGGGCCAAGGTGGGAGAGGATGCCTCCATGGAATGGGTTTCCGGCTCCTTTGGAAGTGCCTGCTCCATGCTCTATCCGACCACCATTCTGCAGGGGGACCGGTCAAAGAACGAGTTTACGGGCATCACCTTTGCCGGAAAAGGCCAGTATCTGGACACAGGAGCCCAGGTGATTCATCAAGGAAAAGACACCATGAGCTCCATTAACTCCAAGTCGATTTCCAAGGGGGGTGGCGTTGCCATCTATCGCGGGACCGTTGAAATCGGAAAACAGGCCAAGGGAACAAAGAGCACGGTTGCCTGCGAATCCCTGATGCTGGATTCCGAGAGCCGGTCGGACACGATTCCTTCCATCCGCATTGAAAACCAGGATGTGGACTTGGGTCATGAGGCCAAGATCGGCCGAATCGACGAGAATGCGATTTTCTACCTGATGAGTCGGGGGATTCCGGAGGATGAGGCAAAGGCGATGATTGTCCGAGGCTTTGCGGAGCCCGTCGCCAAGGAATTACCGATGGAATACGCGGTGGAAATGAATAACCTCATTACCCTGGAGCTGAAAGGAGCGATTGGCTGATGGAAAAGATGACAGAGAAACAAACCCATGGCAGTCGGCTTCCTTCCCTCACAAACCGTTGGTTGAAGGTCAATGATACGGAGACGGAATTCCGGGAAGTGGAAGGAAAGCCGTATGCAGGTCTCGAAAAAGCGGGCGACATCACCGGCTATCAGGAAAAGATCACGGAAGCGCCCTTCTCTTTGGAGGAGACTTCCTATGGGTCCGCGGGAGAGAAGCAGTTTCGAGGAATCTCTCGGGCCTTAAAGGACCAGCTTGCGCAGCACGCTAACCTCAAGGATGCGCTGTCCCTGCGGGAGGGAGAGGTTGCCGAGTTCACGCTGGGCCTCTCTCACGACGATCCCGTCTTGTTGGATTTGCATTATGTGACGGCTCCCGTGGGACACTGCGGGGCGGTCCTCTACCGCCTTGTTTCGAAGGATGATACGGCAGGCTATCGAAATGGTACCATTGCCATAAAAGTGGAAGAGGATGCGGAAATTCAGCTCATTCTTGTGCAACAGCTGAATGAACAGTCCGTGAATAATCTATCCATTTTAGCGGATATCGCGGACGGCGGCACGCTGCACATCACCCAGGTGGACCTGGGCGGAAAGCGGGCAAACAGCAATGTGGATGTGAATCTGATTGGTTTTGAATCCAAGCTCACGGCCTACGCTTCCTATATCACGCAACATGAGCAAAAGCTGGATTTATTCTACAACGTGAGACATCGGGGCCCCTACAGCCAGGCAGAGGTTCAGGCAAATGGAGCGGTGGGCGGCAAGTCGCAGAAGAGCTTCCGAGGAACCCTGGATTTCCTGAAAGGCTCCTACGGATCCAAGGGAGATGAGGAATCCCTGGCGATCTTGATGAGCGATGAGGCCAAGTCCATCGATGTTCCCCTTCTTCTCGCCCATGAAGACAATGTGGAAGGAAATCACGCCGCTTCGGCGGGCCGTATGGATGAGGGCATCCTCTTTTATCTGATGAGCCGGGGCCTGTCTCGGCAGGAAGCGGAGAGTCTGGTGGTGGAGGCAAGAATGCAGCCGACGCTGGAGCGGATTTCCGATGCGGACCTTCGGACGGCGCTGAAAAAAGAGATTCATGAAAGGATGATGTCTGATGACCGACAAAAATAAGGAAATGAGCCAGGAAGAGCTTCTTTCCCTTCTAAAGAATCCCGGCTTCTCCCTGGAAGCAGTGCGAAAAGACTTCCCCTATCTGCAGGAGGAGGATCCGGTCATTTACCTGGATAATGCCGCGACCACGCAAAGGCCGGAAGCGGTGATTCAGGCGTTGGCAGAGTACTATCGCTATAAAAACGCCAACCCCCTTCGGGGCAACCACCGGTTGAGCCTCGCTTCGACCGAGTGCTATGAGGCGGGTCGGGAGCGGATTCGCGAATGGATCAACGCCAAGGAACATGAGGAGATTGTCTTCACCCGGAATGCCACGGAATCCCTCAATCTTGTGGCCTACACCTGGGGACTTTCGCAGCTGAAGGAAGGGGATGAGATCCTCATCAGCCGGATGGAACACCATTCCAACTCCGTCAATTGGCAGATGGTCTGTCGGAAAACGGGGGCAAAGCTGGTCTATATCAAGCTGAATGAGGATTTCGCCTTGGACATGGAGGATTTTCACAAGAAGCTGAATCCCCATACCAAGATGGTTTCGATCACCGGCGCCTCGAATGTGCTTTCCACGGTAACCGACTTAAAGACGATCATTCCCGCTGCCCATGAGCGGGGAGCCCTGGTGATGGTGGATGGGGCACAACTTGTTCCCCATGAAAAGGTGGATGTTCGGGATATGGATTGTGATTTTCTGGCCTTCTCGGGACATAAGATGCTGGCTCCGTTTGGAATCGGTGTGCTCTATGGAAAAAAGGATCTCTTTGACCGCATGTCCCCATTCCTCCGTGGCGGCGAGATGATTGAATATGTCTATGACCAGGAGTCCACCTTTGCGCCCCTTCCCTACAAATTTGAAGCCGGGACCCAGAACGTCGGAGGCGTCGTGGGACTTACGGCGGCCATTGATTATATGGACGCCATCGGCATGGATAAGATTGAGCGCTATGAGCAAGCCCTGGGAGAATACTGTGCAAGAGAGCTTCGGAAGCGGGAGGATGTTGTGGTGTATCACCCGGTTCATGCTCCGCGCGGGGCGGCGGTGGCCTTCAATATTAAGGAAGTCCATCCCCATGATGTTTCCACGATCATGGACTCCGAGGGCGTTGCGATTCGCAGCGGCCATCACTGCGCCCAGCAGCTCCACCGGGCGTTGGGAATCACGGCCTCCTGTCGAGCAAGCTTTGCCTTCTATAACACAAAAGAAGAAGTGGACCACTTCCTGGCTTCCATCACTGTGGTTCGAAAGACGATGGGGCTGGATTAACCGAGGAGAGGAACCCGATGTTGGGGTTTCCCCGGGAAAGGAGAAACACATGGACATGAAACAGATTTATTCCCAGATTGTGATGCAGCACTCCCGGAACTCGGATCACAAGCATTCCCTGGAGGATGCTACGCATACCGAGCGGGGCCATAACCCGAGCTGCGGGGATGATATCCGGCTGGAATTAAAGATGAACGGCGACGTGATTGAAAAGGCTTCGTTTACCGGCCATGGCTGCGCCATCAGTCAAGCCTCCACTTCTCTGATGTGCGAATTGATTCAGGGAGAACGGGTTGAGGAGGCCCTGGATCAGGTGAACACCTTTCTCGCCATGATCAAGGGAGAGGAAAGCGATGAGGAGAAGCTGGAGGAGAAGCTGGGCGATGCCGTGGCATTGAAGGATATCTCCCACATGCCCCAGCGGGTCAAATGCGCGGTCCTGGCCTGGCGAACGCTGGCGGACATGATGGATAAGAACAAAAAAGACGAAAACGCCTAGGAAAGATGGCCCGGTTTTTACCGGGTCATTTTTTTGATGCATTTTACATGAATTTTAAATTTTTTTGACTTTAAATATTCATTCATTTATCTACAGAGGAACGAATGTTCGCGTACAAAATATGGATTCCGTAACCCGAAAAAACACAAGATATTTTATTCTTATTCGTTATTCCCTTTATTTTCCAACGAGATTTTTTTGTGTAGAAGGTTTTTCGCCTTTGTCAACCGTTTCCTTTCCCCCGACTTATCCACCACTTTGTGGATAAAATGTGGGTAACCGGTGGGAAGTTCTTGGACTTTTTCGAAGTTATCCCCTTTATCCACCGATTTTCCTGAGAGAATTGTGGATAAAGGGGAAAACTGGGGAAAACAGAAATGAAAATATATTTATGCATCCGGCAGGAATTGGGGGCTTTCCCTTACTTTTTATGCAGGAGGGGAGGAGGGCAAGTTAGAAATTATTCGTTCGGATGGATATTGGGTATAGAGAGAGCAAGGAAAGGAGGAGACCATGAAAGTACAATTTTATGGAAAGAACATCCAACTGCGGGACAACTTTAAAGAGGAGACCCTGAAAAAGGTGCAACGCCTGGATAAGTATTTCAGCGATGAGGTTCCTTGCACGGTAACCATGGAGACCATTGGAAAACAGCGGAGGGTAGAGATTACGATTCCGATTCCCGCCTCGGACACCATTCTCCGGGCGGATCAAACAAGCTTTGATATGCTTCAGAGCGTGGACCAATGCATTGCCGGTTTGGTCTCCCAGGTGCGGAAATACAAAACCAAGCTTCAGAAGAGACGGCAAGCAAAAGACTCCATCCGCTTCGATTCCATTGAGGACCTACCGGAAGAGGCGCAATCCAAGGATGCCCCGGTGATTGAGAGGGTGAAGGAGATTCCCATCCGGCCGATGAACCCGGAGGAAGCGGCCCTCCAGATGGAACTGCTGGGCCATGATTTCTTTCTCTTCTATAATTCGGAAATTGAGGATATGAGCGTGATCTATCGGAGAAAGAAGGGAGACTACGGTCTTTTGCTTCCCGCTAAGAGAAGCTGAGATTCCCGAAAACTTGTAAAATTTTGAAGAGTCCCATGCCGGCCTCTTTCTTAGAAATGTTTCATCATAGATTTCCTATACAAAAGTATGAGAAAACATGGTAGAATACCCGTGTATGCACTGAAACATTAAAGAATCGAGGATGACATGGGACTTTTTAGCTTTTTGACGAAATCCTTTAGCGACAAGGAGATTAACAAAATCAAGCCAATGGTTGATGCAGTCCTCCGCCTGGAAGATACGATGACGGGGCTGACGGACCTTCAATTACGAGATAAAACGGCAGAATTTAAGGAACGCTACAAGAAGGGGGAAAGCCTGGAAGACTTGCTGCCGGAAGCTTTCGCCGTTTGCCGCGAGGCGGCTTGGAGAGTGTTGGGACAAAAGCCCTACCCCGTCCAGGTCATCGGTGGAATTATTCTTCACCAAGGGCGAATCGCCGAGATGAAGACCGGTGAAGGAAAAACCTTGGTGGCTACCATGCCAGCCTATTTGAATGCCATTGCGGGAGAGGGTGTCCATATCGTCACCGTAAATGATTACCTGGCCCAGCGTGACTCGGAGTGGATGGGAAAGGTCTATGAATATCTGGGGATGACCGTGGGCTGCGTGATTTATGGGTTGAACACCCAGCAGCGCCAGGAGGCCTACCGGGCGGACATTACTTACGGTACCAACAACCAGTTTGGCTTTGATTATCTTCGTGACAACATGGCCATTTATAAAGAAGACACGGTGCAGCGGAAACTTCACTATGCCATCGTCGACGAGGTCGACTCCATTTTGATCGATGAGGCGAGAACCCCCTTGATCATTTCCGGAGAAGGCGATCCTTCCACGGAGATGTACTCCCGAGCGAATTCCTTTATTCAGACCCTAACCGGCCGTGTTCTGGATCCCAGCGAAGAGCTCAACAAGTTGGACATGCTCACGGCGGAGCATAAAGAAGAGACGGTCGATTATCTGGTGGATGAAAAGAGAAAGACGGCCAATCTGACCGAAAAGGGAAATGCCAAGGCCGAGCAATATTTCCATGTGGACAACATCTCCGATCCCGAGCACATGGAACTCATGCACTATATCAACCAGGCCCTTAAGGCTCGGACCACCATGCGTCGGGACATTGACTATGTCGTGGTCAACGGCGAAGTAAAGATTGTCGACGAGTTTACCGGTCGTATCATGGAAGGTCGTCGCTATTCCGACGGCCTGCACCAGGCGATTGAAGCCAAGGAAGGCGTGGAGATCAAGAGCGAGTCCAAGACACTGGCGACCATCACGTTCCAGAACTATTTCCGTATGTATGAAAAGCTCTCCGGTATGACCGGTACTGCCATGACCGAGGAAGAGGAGTTCTCCGAAATTTACCACATGGATGTCATCGCCATTCCCACCAACCGCCCCGTCATCCGTAAGGACCATGAGGACCAGGTTTATAAGCACGAGAAAGACAAGTTCGATGCCATTGTGGAAGAGATCAAAAGGGTTCATGCCACGGGTCAACCGATCCTGGTAGGAACGGTTGACATTGAAACCTCCGAAAAGATTTCCGGACTGATTAAAAAACAGGGAATTCCCCACAGCGTTTTGAATGCGAAACAGCATGCCAAGGAAGCCGAGATCGTCGCCCAGGCGGGCCGCTTAGGAACGGTTACCATCGCGACGAACATGGCGGGCCGTGGTACCGATATCGTCCTCGGCGGAAACCCGGAATTTTTGGCAAAGAAAGAGATGTCCAAGCAGGGCTATCCGAATGAGATGATCGAATGGGCGGACAGCTATCGCCATGTGGAAGATTCGGATACCTTCCCTTATGGCGAGGGCGAAGAGGTCATCGTAACGGGAACCCAAATCCTGGAGGCCCGGGAGAAGTTCCAAACGCTCAAGGCGGAATTCGCAGAGAAGTCCAAAGAGGATGCGAAAAAGGTGATTGAAGCCGGCGGTCTCTACATCATGGGCACCGAACGTCACGAGTCTCGTCGAATCGATAACCAGCTGCGCGGTCGTTCCGGCCGACAGGGAGATCCCGGAGAAACCCGCTTCTATATCTCCCTGGAAGATAAGCTGATGCGGCTCTTTGGGGGAGATCGGATGAAGAAGCTGTCCGAATCCAAGCAGTTCCCGGATGGAGAGTCCCTGGAGTCGAAGCTCTTGAGCAAGACCATTGAGCGAGCCCAGAAGAAGGTGGAATCGAATAACTTTGCCATGCGGAAACGGGTCCTGGAATACGATGATGTGATGAATGTCCAGCGTGAGACGATTTATGGCGAGAGAAACCGCGTCTTAGCGGGGGAGAACATGCAGGATTATATCAAGGATATGATTCACAGCGTGATTTCCGACTCTGTGGATAACTTCTGTGCACTGGGGACGCCATCTTCTCAATGGGAGTTGGAAGGCCTCTTTAGCTATCTCAACACCCTCTTCCTGCCCCAGGGAGCCTTGGCAGTAGAGAATATTAAGGAGATGAGCCAGCAGGAGTTGAAGGACCGGCTCACGGAAATCGCAGATCTCCTCTATAAAAAGAAAGAAGAGGAGATTGGGTCCGATACCATGCGGGAATTGGAGCGGATTGTTCTTCTTCGTGTCGTGGATACCAAGTGGATGGACCACATCGATGCCATGGACCAGCTCCGCCAGGGAATCAACATCCGTGCCTACGGCAATGATGATCCGGTGAGAGCCTACGCCAACGAGGGATTTGATATGTTCACGGCGATGAACCAGGCGATTCGCGAAGACACCGTTCGCTTGATTTACCATGTTGTCCCGGCAACACAGATGCGCAGAGCGCAGGTTGCGGTCGCCACCTCGGAATCCGGCGGCGGAGAAGGGGAACAGGCGGAAAGCCAACCCGTTCGCAGAAAAAAGAAGAAGATCGGCAGAAATGATCCCTGTCCTTGCGGAAGCGGAAAGAAGTATAAGTACTGCCACGGTCGGAATAAATAGAGGAGAGGGAGGGCGTCCATGGAAAAGTATGAATTTCGAGAACAAATGGACCACAATGGAGAGCTGCTGGAAGAATTAAGGAGCTCTCTTTGACATCGCACCTCTGCGAAGTGAAGTGGAAGAACTCACCAAGAAGACCTTGGCTCAGGATTTCTGGGAGAATTCCGAAAAAGCCCAGAGCCTGATGGTGGATTTAAACCAAAAAAAGGAACTCTTGGATGACTTCGATCACATGGATCAAGCCTATCGGGATCTTCAGGAATTTTCGGAGCTTCTGGATGAGGACGAGTTTCAGGAAGCAAAGGGCGATTTGGAAGCGGACCTGAAACGGCTCGAAAAATCGCTGCAGGAGATGGAAACGCGGACCCTGCTATCCGGAGAATATGATAAGAACAACTGCTACTTTTCCATTCACGCAGGAAGCGGCGGTTTGGAAGCGACGGACTGGGCGGAGATGCTGGAACGGATGTATCTGCGCTGGTTTGAAGAGAAGGGCTTTCGGGTCACGATTACCGATTTAAATTCCGAGGAGGCGGGGGGAATCAAATCCGTTTCCATGGAGGTGGAAGGACGATTCGCCTACGGCCTGTGTAAGAGCGAGAAGGGGGTGCATCGGTTGGTGCGAATTTCTCCCTTTGACTCCCAAAGTCGCCGTCACACCTCCTTTGCCAGCGTGGATGTCTACCCGGAAATCAAGGACACCGAGGATATCGTGCTGGAAGACAAGGATTTAAAGATCGATACCTATCGGTCCACGGGAGCGGGAGGGCAGCACGTAAACACCACCGATTCCGCGGTGAGAATCACCCATCTGCCCACCGGTATCGTGGTAACCTGCCAGAATGAACGGTCGCAGATTCAGAATCGTGCGAAAGCCATGGAGATTTTGATTTCCCGTCTGATTCTCGTGAAGGAAGAAGAGCATCGAGAAAAGATTGAGGATATTCAGGGAAAATACACCCAGATTTCCTGGGGAGCCCAGATACGCTCCTATGTCTTCCAACCCTATACGCTGGTCAAAGACCATCGAACGGGGCTGGAAAACGGGAACATCGACCGGGTCATGAACGGCGACCTGGATCCTTTTGTGGAAGCCTATTTAAATTGGAAAGCAAGACAATAGAAAAAGAAGCCCCGGAGAATTCCGGGGGTTCTTTTTTTTAATAAATACAAAGAAAAATATATCCTATGGAAACGTATGCACATTCAGAACTTTGCTCTCGTTAATTTTACAACAGATAATAAAAGGACAGGAAAAGCGGGAGATTACAAGGACTTCAAAGGAGAGTGGGAAGAAGAGAAGGAAGCAACACACTTATATAAACATACAATTTTGTAAAATAGTATACATCGCTGAGCGACTTGATTTGAGGGAAAATTCCACAAATTAAAGGGTCTCAATTGTTTTCCTAAGTTTTTGTATTATCTTGACAAGAAGAGTAAGTATCCATATAATATCGGTAATACAGACGTCAATGGGGCTGTAAATTAAATAGGAGGAACTGAGTATGAAGAACAAATCGAAATTGCTCGCGCTGTTACTGGCCTTCGTTTTTGTTCTCACGTCCTGTGGTGGCGGGGGAAACAAAGATGCAAGTTCGTCAGGAGCAGCAAGTGACGCAAAGGGAAGTACTGGTTCGACCTCGGAAGCCGCTTCTGCAGATTCGAAGGATGCAGGCGCAGCAAAAGGTGATTCAAGCGAACCTGAAAAAGTTTCTGATGCCAACACCCTCGTTGTAGGTGTTGTGGAAGTTCAGAACGGCGACTATGTTAGCGGATTTACCAACTCTTCCGTCGATGTAAGCATCAAACGTTTGATTGGTAACTATGGTGGAGACACCGGTTACGCAACTTCTTACACCGATGAGCAAAATCAGTTCAAATTCAACAAGACCGTTTTGGCTGAGGAGCCCAAGAGAGAAGAGAATGAAAAAGGTTTGACCTACACCTACAAGATTAAAGATAACCTTGTTTGGAACGATGGCCAAAAAATCACAGCTAAGGATTACTTATTTGGTGCATTCTTTGTAAACTCTCCGGCATGGAGAAAGATTGGTGCAACCAACTCCAGCTCCGGCATGGAGACGGTAGGTTTCCAGGATTACTACGATGGAAAGACCAAGGTTTATAAGGGACTCCATTTGATTGATGATTACACGTTCTCGATTACCATTAATCCGGAATATCTTCCTTACTACTTTGAGCAGTCATTCGTTGCGATGGCACCGACCCCCTTGCATCGCTACACTCCAAACTTGGACATCGTAGAGACCAAGGAAGGGGCGCAGATTCAGCCGAAGGAAGGCTACAAGGTTGATGATGCCACCAAGAAGGAACTGTTAGATTTACAGCAACAAAAAGTAGACGGCATGAAGGAGGAACTGGATGCTTCCAAGAAGAAGGCGGAAAAGGACGGTGCAGACTTCAGCAAATTCGATGCCATCAAGGCAGAGTTGGATGCTTTGAAACCGGAAGAGTTGGACAAGGCAGACTTGGACGGAAAGACCCCCAAGGGAACCGACATCTCCAAGGTAATCGGATACTACTATGACAATGCGGACTACGAAGCAGAAGCAAAGAAGCTGGAAGAGTTCAAGACCAATGTGGATAAGATGGACCCGACCGAACTTCTGTTGAATGCCGGCGCTTTGGACATTTCTCAGAAATATCGTTTTAAACCGGATGTAACCTGCGGACCTTACAACTTTGTTTCCTTCGAAAACGGTATGTGCAAGGTTACCATCAATGATAAGTTTGTCGGAGATAAGGATGGCAAGAAGCCGACCATTAAGAACATCATCTCCCAGACCATTAACCCCAAGTTGGACGTAGACTATGTTCTGAACGGAACCGTGGATATGGTTACCAACATCACCGAGGGTGAGAAGATCGATAAGGTAAAACAGGCAGCAGAATCCGGTAAAGTTCAGTTTGCTCACTATGACCGCTATGGTTACGGCAACATGCCTTTCCTCTGCGATTTGGGAGCCACCAAGTACGCCGGCGTTCGTAAGGCCGTTGCCTACTGCTTGGATCGTAACGAATTCGTGCAGCAGGTAGCCGGTGGATACGGTAAGGTTATCAACGGAACCTATGGTGTTTCCATGCCGGAATATGAGGCAAACAAGGAACAACTGGAAGATCCCGAAGTGTTAACCCAGTACACCTTGAACATCGATGCCGGAAACAAGGAATTGGACGGAACTCCGTACAAGTTTGAGAAGGATGGAAAGACTCCCTGGGATGCCGCAAAGGCGCAGCAGGCATATGACTCCAACAAGGAGAACTTCGACTACTGGAGATATGATGACAAGGGCAACAAGCTTGCCATCTACCATGACGCAACCGAAAACAACCCGATTTCTGATTTGATCACGACCATGATCCCGGATAATGCCAAGAAGATGGGCTTGCAGTACACCATCAACAAGGTTGACTTTGCCACCCTGTTGAAGGACCTCAACTACCCGGACAAGACCAACCGACAGGCAGCGACTGCCTTCAACATGGGTACTTCATTCGGCGTTCCCTTTGATCCTTGGTACCAGTACCACTCCTCTCAGGTAGGATCCGGCGATAACAAGACCCACACCGCAGACAAGAATTTGGATGCTATGCTGGTTAAGAACCGCAAGATCAAATCGGGAGATACTGAGGCTTGGAACAAGGGCTTCATGGAATTCCAGAAATGGTATAACCAGAACCTGCCGGAGATTCCTCTGTACAGTAACGATATTCACGATGTCTTCACGAACCGTGTAAAGGGATATCAACCGACTTCCAACACCAGTTGGGATGTCAATGTTTGTAACTTGAGCCTGGGTCAATAAGGCTTTTGTTCGAAGGATGAAAAAGGGAAAAGGCCCTGCCTTTTCCCTTTTTTTCTTCCTAAGAAAACGATAAGAGGAAAAAAATCAAAGAAATTTCAGTATGATTATTTAATGACAATCTTTAATATCTGGGGAAATCTTCCTAAGGGATGAGATTTTTCGCATAAAAAACTTTTTAATTACGGATTTTTCAAGGGAAAAACAATAATTTATCCACATCTTTTTATAAATAATAAAGAATTTGACATGCCAAAGAAAACGAATTCTTGCTTTCTAAGCGAGCGAATTTATGTTAATATATTAGGAAGTCAAGGCCGTTTTTTTAGAACAGCTTGCAAAGAAAATGCTGAGACGAACTACAATACGAAAGGAGTACATAACAGGCTATGTTAAGGTACATTATCAAGCGTTTGTTGAACCTTATCCCGGTTATCCTCATCATCTCCATGATTCTGTTTGGAGTGAGTAAGCTGATGCCCGGCGATCCTGTGCTATTGTTAATGCCCCAAGGTGGACAGGCTTTCAAGAGCGCAGAAGCACGTCAACAGACCTATGACCAGCTGAAAAAGCAGTATGGATTCGATAAGTCCATTCCGGAGCAGTATGTGGGTTGGCTCACTCGTACGCTTCAGGGAAATTTAGGAGAATCCACAAAGTATCGGCGTCCGGTAACGCAAGTCATCGGAACCCCACTGAAGAACACATTGATATTGAATATCGGAGTTAGCATTATTTCATTCTTCCTCTCCGTGTGGATTGGAATTAAATCCGCCGTCAATCCGGGAGGATTTTTTGATCAATTCTTCCAGGTGTTTTCCTTGGCAGGTATTTCCTTGCCGACCTTCTTTTTCGGCATCTTTTTGATCTTTGCCTTTGCGCTGCAGCTTGGTTGGCTCCCTGCCGGCGGTATGCCTCGTTATGGAACCTTGGGTGAATGGATTAAGACCTTGATACTTCCCACCATCACCTTAACCATCGGCTCCCTGGCGTCGACCTCCCGTTATGTTCGAACCTCCATGCTGGAAGCATTAAGTCAGGACTATATCCGAACCGCAAGAGCAAAGGGATTAAGTGAGCGCAAGGTTATTTATTCCCACGCCTTCCGCAATGCCCTGATTCCCGTGGTAACGGTCGTTGCCTGGAGCTTTACCGGTCTTCTCGGTGGAGCCGCCATCACGGAGACGATTTTTGCCTACGAAGGCATCGGAAAATATCTGATTGATTCCGTGCTTTCCTATGACTATAGTTTGCTGATGGCACTGAACATGCTTTATGCCATTCTGTCCGTCGCTGCCAACCTGATCATGGATATCGGCTATTCTCTGGTCGATCCTCGTGTGCGTTTGGAATAGGAGATGAGCCATGAAGAAAAAGAAAAATTTATTCTCCCAAGGGCTGAGCTCCTTTGGTAGCCAGGTCTATGCTCTCTTCTCGCCAAAGAAGAAGAAAGAAGACCAGGCAAACGATGAAAATCAGCAGCAGGATCGCTTAAAAGAGGAAGCGATTGAATCGCCTTCTCGCATGGTCCTGCGTAAGTTCTTCCATAACCCGTTAGGGCTTGTCGGACTCATTGGGTTCATGGCTCTTTTTGCCTTTATCTTTATCGGGTCGATGTTTGTTCCCTTTGATCCCTATTCCAACAACGGAGAGATGAAGAACCTGCCGCCCTCCTCCAATTACACGGATGTCCCGGGCGACCTTTTGAAAGAAGGGGTTGCGGATATTCAGAGTGGAGTTACCTTCTCGGCGGGAATCTCCAAGAATGGTAAGTTTTACTTCTGGGGCTTAGACTCCGATAAGAACCTGCAGATGCCGGAAAAGGTAAAAAAGGAGATTGGCGATCAGAAGATTACCAAGCTTGCGGTCGGTGACCGTCACATTCTGGTACTGACGGAAAATGGAAAGCTCTACGGTTGGGGAAACAATAACTTTAAACAGGCTTCGGTTCCCTCGGATGTGCAGAAGCTGATTGATGCGGAAGGCATTCAGGATGTGGGCGCCGGAGACCAGTACTCCGTGCTCTTGACCAAGGAAGGAACTCTGAAAGCTTGGGGTTCTACCATGCCGAACAACCTGAGCACCATCCCCAAGAAATACAAGAAACAGGTAAAAGCGTTTGAATGCGGAAGTGTTAACATCTTAGCGCAGCTCAAGGACAACAAATTCGTCGTTATCGGTTCCCGAGGAACGGAATTGGATACGAAGATGCCCAAGGAAGTGGTGAACGGGCAGCTGGAAGTCAAAGACTTCGCACGTGCCCAGCGGTCTGCGGTTGTCTTGGACAGCCAGGGCAAGCTTCATACCTGGGGCGCGGATTCCGAGGGTGCCAATGATCTTCCGGAAATCAAGGAACCGATCAAAGAGGTAACCGCAGGTCGTGGTCACTTTGTCGCTCTTGGCGATTCCGGTA
Source organism: uncultured Tissierellia bacterium (assembly GCA_937923265.1). Lineage (GTDB taxonomy): Bacteria > Bacillota > Clostridia > Tissierellales > Peptoniphilaceae > CALAJY01. Next base: position 64,598 of record CALAJY010000010.1, on the reverse strand, counting down.
AGCTGTATGCCTGGGGTGAAAACGACTATGGAGTCACCAACGTTCCCGAGGGCGAAGGCTACCAGCAAATCTTTGCCGGATTCCATACCAACTATGCCATCAAGGACCAGGGCTACGATGCTTGGGGCGTGAAGGGCTTCCTCTTTGGTACCGACCAGATGGGCCGTGACCTCTTTACGCGTTTGGTCCATGGTGGTAAGGTCACCCTGCAGATTTCCTTTATCGCCGTCATCATCCAGTTGATTATCGGTGTGATTGTCGGTATGATTTCCGGATTCTACGGCGGCTGGATTGATAACCTCCTGATGCGTTTCTCGGAGATTATCGCCTCCTTCCCCTTCTATCCGATGATCATCACCTTAGCGGCAACCATTCCAAAGGATGCCGGTCAATACCAGCGTCTGTTATTGGTCATGGTCCTCTTAGGTATCTTGAACTGGACGGGTATCGCTCGTTTGGTTCGTGGACAGATCCTTGCAGAGCGTGAGCGTGATTACATCACGGCGGCCCGTGCGTTAGGTTTGCGCGAAGGAAGAATCATGGCTTCCCACATCTTCCCGAATGTGCTTTCCATCGTTATCGTACAGGCGACCTTGGGATATGCGGGCAACCTTCTGAGTGAGGCCGGTTTATCCTTTTTGGGATTCGGTGTTGTCGAGCCCTATCCTTCCTGGGGAAATATGATGACCTCGGCGCAGTCCGTGGATGTTATTCAGAAGTACTGGTGGAGATGGGTGTTCCCAGGTCTGGCAGTCTTCCTCACGGCTTTGACGGTCAACCTGATTGGTGATGCCCTCCGTGACGCGTTGGATCCGAAGAGACTAGAAAGGTAGGGAAGAGATGGCATTATTAGAGATTAAAAACCTGCATACCTACTTTGAAACCAAACGCGGCTTAATCAAGGCGGTGTATGGAGTTGACCTGGAGATTGAACAGGGAAAAACCTTGGGATTGGTTGGCGAGTCCGGTTCGGGAAAGAGCCAGACGGCCATGTCCATTCTTAAGCTGTTTGAGAAAAACCAAAAGATCTATGAAGGGGAAGTATGGTTCGACGGAGAGAAGATTTCCGATTTTGACCGCCACCAGATGGAACATGTCCGTGGCAACGAGATCTCCTTTATCTTCCAGGAGCCGATGACCTCTTTAAACCCGGTATTTACGGTGGAGAGACAGCTGAGTGAAGCCATCATGCTTCATCAGCATCTGAGCAAAGAGGAAGCGAGGAAACGGTCCGCAGAGCTCTTGGCCCTGGTAAAGATTCCAAACCCGGACGTTGTGGTCAAGCAATATCCCTTCGAGCTATCCGGTGGTATGAACCAGCGTGTGATGATCGCTATGGCACTGGCCTGCCGTCCGAAGCTTCTGATCGCCGATGAGCCGACAACGGCATTGGATGTAACCATCCAGGCACAGATTTTGAAGTTGATGAACGATCTGAAGCACACGACAAATGCGTCCATTCTGTTTATCACCCACGACCTGGGAGTTATCAACCAGATGGCGGATGACGTGGCCGTTATGTACTGTGGCCAGGTGGTGGAGCGGGCTCCGGTGGAAGAGATCTTCCGCGATGGATTGACCGAATACCAGCACCCCTACACGGAAGGCTTGCTGCGGTCCATTCCGTCCATTTCTTCCGACCGTGGACAGAGACTGGATGCGATTCCGGGATCTGTGCCCAACCCCTTGAACCTGCCCAGCGGTTGCCGTTTTGCTGCCCGCTGTCCCTATGCAACGGATAAATGCCGCAGTGAAATGCCGGAACTGAAGCAGGTAACGGATCATCAACAGATTCGCTGCCACTACCCGAGAAAGGACGAACGCCATGCAACAAGATAATCGTAAGGTTCTTTTCTCTGTAAAGAACTTAAGAAAGTACTTCCCTATCAAGAAAAAGGCCTTTCAACGGCGCCAATACTATGTCCATGCAAATGAGAACATCAGTATTGATATCTATGAGGGAGAGACATTAGGTTTGGTAGGAGAGTCCGGATCCGGGAAATCGACCTTTGGTCGTACGCTCATTCAGATTTATGACCAGACGGAGGGTTCGACCCTTTACTATGGATCCAGTCTTGCGGAGGTCAATCCCCACTACGTAGAGAATGACCTCAAGCACTTACCCAAGCTCTATCCGGAATATACGAAAGCGATGGGCGAGTACCAGGAATTGGTTAAGAAGAGAGAAGCTCTGGATGAGTCCAACCAGGACGAGGTTCATGATCTGGAAGATAAGATGATGAAGGAACGCCGTCACATTCAGAACGACTACTACAACATCGTTCGCTTGGCGGGCGGACTTCTTCTGGATGGCAACCTGGATGAGATTTCTCATCTTCTCTTGGATGAATTCCATGCGCGGGCAAAGTTAGCGCAAAATGAAAAAGAGTTAAAGACCATTGACTGGAAATTGACCCAGAAGGACTTTGAAAAAGACACGCCGAAATTGAAAGAGCGGGCGGCAACCTTGAAGCAGGAACAGCCTGCATTGCGCAAGGATGCCGAGGAGAAGACCAAGCTTGTGGAAGATCGTCGTGCCAAGCTGAAGCACCTGGATGGATTCGACCATCTGGAGGAGCAGAAGGATAAGGGCGTGGACCTGTCTCGTCTTTCCACCGAGGAGATGCGAGAACTGCGTAAGGACATGCAGATCATCTTCCAGGATCCCTATTCCTCCCTGAATACGCGACTCACCTTAGGAAACATCATCGGTGAGGGCGTTATGGCTCATAACCTCTTTAAGAGCCGGAAGTCGGAAGGATACAACGAGTATATCCAGAGCGTTATGAAGCAGTGTGGTTTGGATCCCTACTTTATTCACCGCTATCCCCACCAGTTCTCCGGTGGTCAGCGTCAGCGTATCGGAATTGCCCGTGCCTTGGCCTTACAGCCCAAGTTCATCGTCTGCGATGAGGCAGTTTCCGCGTTGGATGTGTCCATTCAGTCCCAGGTTATCAACCTGTTGCAGGATCTGAAGGAAAAGAACCGCCTGACCTACCTCTTCATCACCCACGATCTGTCGGTTGTGAAGTATATCTCCGACCGTATCGCGGTTATGTATCTGGGAATGTTCGTGGAGTTGGCAGATTCCGATGCTCTGTTTGCAAATCCCCTCCATCCCTACACGGACGCCCTCCTGGCAGCGATTCCGAGAACGGATGTGGAGAGTAATTCCGCATTGGCCATCCTGGAAGGAGATATCCCTTCTGCGGTAAATCCGCCGGATGGGTGCCGCTTCCACACACGTTGCCGTTACTGCATGGATCGGTGCAAAGAGTACGAACCCGAGTTCAAAGAGGTGGAGCCGAAGCACTTTGTTGCCTGCCATTTAATGGACAAGACGCCGGAAGAGCGGAAACAATGGATGGACGAATGCGACGGGAGAGAGAAGGCGCGTTTACAGAAGCTGGAAGAAGAGTCTCGTGCCGTCAATAAGGAGATGGAGAAAGAGCAAGCCTGATGTTTTTTAAGAAACCAAAGGCAATTGAAGACTATGATCCGGATAAGGAGCAGGAGCAGCTCAAGAGCTTCCGCTCCCAGGAGCCGGATAAAAACGATGAGCGGGCCATGATATGGGCCGCTCTATCGGTTTTTCTGCCCCCCGTTTTATTTTTCCTAGGCTGCATCATTCTTGTGGTAGTCTTGATTTTTGTGTTCTGGGGGCTCTAAGGAGGAAGGTATGGATGCCAAGACGAAGGTGGACTGCTGTTGGCAGGAATTGAAAAAGCGAATCAAAACGAAGCCGGTCCTGGGAATCGTTCTGGGTTCCGGCCTCGGGGACCTGGGGGAGAAGGTAGAGAATCCGGAATTCGTGGAATACAAGGACCTTCCCGGCTTTCCCCTCTCCACCGCACCGGGCCATAAGGGGCGGTTTATTTTCGGAAAGCTGGATGGGCGGGATGTGGTTCTGTTGCAGGGGCGCATTCATCTCTATGAGGGCTACCCCGTCAGTGACTGTGTGCTCCCCATTCGCCTGATGGCCAAGATGGGAGTTTCTGCCCTGCTCTTAACCAACGCAGCAGGTGCCTGCAACGAATCCTATGAGGTGGGGGACTTTTGCATTCTCAAGGACCATATCGCAGCCCTTGTTCCCTCTCCCCTGTTGGGTCCCAATGTGGAAGAATGGGGCACGCGCTTTCCCGACATGACCCAATGTTACGATCCAAATCTCGCGGAGAAGATGGAGAAGGCGGCAAAGACGGCGGGCTGTTTCACCCATCGGGGCGTGTATATGCAGTTTACGGGTCCGTGTTACGAGACACCGGCGGAGATTCGCATGGCCCAGACCTTGGGAGCCGATATGGTGGGCATGAGCACGGTTATCGAAGCCATTGCCGCTCATCACATGGGCGTTCCGGTGTGTGCGGTTTCCCTGGCGACCAATAAGGCGGCCGGCCTCGGTCACCAGCATTTGAGCGAAGAAGAAGTGATTGAGAATGGGAAAAAGGCGGCCCAAGGGTTTGAAACCATGGTCCGGGAATTTTTAAAGCAGCTCTAACAGAAAAAAGAACCGCATTCGCCTGGCGAATGCGGTTCTTTTTTTCTGTTTGCTTATTTGATTAAAGCCTGAAGTTCCTTAAAATGGGGATCCTTGGAGTCTCCCATGAGGTCAAAAAGGATGGTCTCGGTGGAGGTGATGGTTGCTCCGGCATCCCGCAGGAGTTCCAAGGCCACATGTTTATTCTCGGGGTCGCGGGAGCCCACGGCATCGTGGGGAATAAAGACGGTAAAGCCCTTTTCCAGGAGGGAACGAACCGTTTGGAGGACACAGATGTGGGTCTCAATGCCCGTGATGATAATCTGCTTGCAGTCTCTCTCCTTCAATTCGGCGAGCATCTCCGGGAGCAGGGCATTGTAGGAGGTTTTCTCCAGTTGGAAGGCCGCAAGCTCTTCCAGGGCTTCTCGAAGCGGCGAGACGGTTTTGCCTAAGCCCTTTGGATATTGCTCGGAATAGACGGCCTTTAATTGGTAGGCTTTTGCCGCTTCCAGAAGGACCGAGGTGTTTTTCAACACCGTTTCTGCTTCCGGGACAATGGGAAGTAATTTTTCCTGGATATCGATTACGAAAACACAGGTATTGATGCGGGAGGTCGTATATTTAAACCTTTGAAAAGGCTTATTGCCTCCGGCGGTTTTTTGTAGGGTTACCATGGTAGCTCCTTTCTCCTTCGTGCTTGGTTCCTTTTGCAAATAAACTATAACAGACTGAATAGGAAGAGGGAAAGGGGTATAATGAAAAAAGACAATCACATAGTAAAAAGCCCGCCTTTCCGGCAGGACACGATCTTGAAGGAATCCCAGGAAAAGGAGGTTTTCCGCGTGGAAGAGAAAAGAGAAGAGGAAAAATCCCCGGATTTTTTTGATTGCTTAGGGATGGAACGGGTTGACTCGGAGGAAGGAGAGGCCTGTTTGGCCCTATCGATAAAGCCCTTCCATTTAAATGGCATGGAAACGGTGCATGGCGGGGTACTCATGGCCTTAGCGGATACGGCCATGGGACTTGCCTGTGAATCCTTGAAGGAGCGGGTGACAACCGTGGACGTACAATACCGTTTTTTGCGCCAGGTCCATCGGGGAGATCGCCTGTTTGCTCGAGGCCAAATTGAGAAGCGGGGAAAAACACTGCTCATCACGCGGGCAGAACTTTTTGTCGAAGACCGGTTGGTGGGCCTTGCCAGTGGAAGTTTTTTCCGTCTGGGTCTGCCCTTGGAAGAAGATTCGGTGGAAGAAGCGCAGCAAAGAGAATAACGTTTTCAAAGGAGGAGCACATGACAGACTTTCGTAAGGAGTATGACCAGAAGCTCGTTCGCCCGGAGGAGGCGGTCAAGCTGGTCCAGTCAGGAGATTGGGTAGATTATGCACATTCAACGTCCGTTCCGGTTTTGCTGGATCGAGCGCTGGCGGCAAGAGCGGAAGAGCTCGAAGATGTGAATATTCGCGGGTACCTGGTGTACCATCCGCTGGCGATTTTCGAGGCCAATGACCGCGTGGGTCGGCGGGTGTTCACCTTTAACTCCTGGCATTTTGGTGGCATTGAACGCAAACAGGTGGAAAAGGGCTATGCCTTTTTTATCCCCATGCGCTACTGTGAACTTCCGGAGATGTACCGGCGGAAGGAGGACATTGAGCGGGTGGATGTGCTGATGCTGCAGACCGCGAAGATGGATGCCTTTGGGAATTTCAATCTGGGACCGGCAAACTCGCAGACCATGGAGGTGGTGCGAAGGGCCAAGCATATTATCGTGGAGGAGAATGAGAACATTCCCTATGTTCTTGGCCTCTACGATGAGAGTATTCCCTTGAGCAAGGTCGACGCCATTGTCTCCAGCCGGGAGCCCGTGGACGTGTTGGGCAATGCCAAGCCCTCGGAGATTGATCGAAAGATTGCGGAACTCGTTTTGAAGGAGATTCCGGACGGAGCCACCTTGCAGCTGGGAATCGGCGGAATGCCCAATGCGGTGGGAGAATTGATCTCCCAATCCGACCTGAAGGATCTGGGGGTTCATACCGAGATGTATGTGGACAGCATGATGAAGATGACCCAGGCGGGAATCATCACCGGGCAAAAGAAGAGCCGGGACCGGGGAAAACAGGTCTTTGCCTTTGGAGCGGGCTCCAAGGAGCTTTATGAGTTCATGGACCACAACCCCGTCTTTGCCAGTGCGCCGGTGGACTACGTGAACAGTCCCCAGGTGATTGCCTCCTTTGACAACTTTATCTCCATCAACAATGCGATCGAGCTGGACCTCTATGGCCAGATCAATGGGGAGTCCAGTGGCACGCGGCAGATCAGCGGAACCGGTGGCCAGCTGGATTTCGTGATCGGAGCCTACCACTCCCATGGAGGAAAGAGCATCATGGCTCTATCCGCCACGTTTACCAACAAGAAGGGGGAGACCAAGAGCCGTATTCTCCCAACGCTGAAGGAGGGATCCATTGTTACGGATCCCCGGACCACGGCCCATTATGTGGCCACCGAGTATGGCATCGTCAATTTGAGAGGGAAGAGCACCTGGCAGAGAGCGGAAGCCCTGATTTCCATTGCCCATCCCGATTTTCGGGACCAACTCATTCAGGAGGCCGAGAAAATGCACATTTGGAGAAAGAGCAACCAAAGATAACCCATCAAAAAAAGGACCCCCGAATATTCGGGGGTCCTTTTTTGATGCCGGTTTTATTCCGTTTTCCCCAGCTCACGGAAGGAGAAGGAAAGAGGATTCAAAACGGTGCCATGCGCATCGCCTTTTCGCATCTCCAGGTGGAGGTGGGGGCCGGTGGAATCTCCCGTGCTTCCCACGTGGGCAATTTCCTGGCCCGCTTTCACCTTCTGTCCCACTTGCACGGAGAAGGAGCTCAGGTGTTTGTACATGGTGTAAATTCCTCGGGAATCGAGGATGCACACCATGATTCCATGGGCTCCATGGCTGTTTGCGGCGTACTGGACGACACCGCCTCGACAAGCATGAACCGACGAGCCCCAGGAAGCACCGATATCCACGCCGTTGTGGTAGGCTCCAAATTCCGGCCGGTAGCCAACGACCGAATTAATGCGATGGGAGGAGGGAGTGGGCCAAACGGGTTTCAGGTCTTTTCGTAGCCCCCGGTCGGCCTGGTAAAGGTAGCTCGTTCCCTGCCATTCCTGCTCTCCACTCAGAGCGGCCCCATCTTTTCCTAATAAGTAAATTTTGTCTCCGAGTTGCACCTGTGTGTCTTTATAGGGGATTCCCTTTTCATCGGATACGTAGATCTTTCCCTCGTACCCATAGCTGCCGCGCTCCGCAATCCGCGCTCCGGTTTCCGGGTGGGTACGATAGACGGTGCCGTCCACAGCCACCATGCCCGTTTGGAGAAGACCCTCTTCATTGAAGTAATACTCCTTTTGGTCGATGGTCGCCCAAGCGGAACGGGTGGGAAAGCCGGTTTGGTTCATGTAGTAGCGATGGCCTTGGTAGTCGAGCCAGCCCGGGGTGCGAATCAGTTTTCCCGTTTCATCCAGGCGGAAGATTTGGTGAAAGGCCTCCTGGACGCCCACTTTTTTCTTTCCATCGGGTCCCACGTAGTAAATGCTATCGGGACCGTAGATAACGAAACGGTTTTGATAAATCTTTCCATCTTTTCCCACGAAATAAAAATCCTCTCCGACTTTCACCCAATTATCGTCATGACGGATTTCTCCGGTGATCTGATTTTGGATGTAGAGGTCTTCGCCGATTTTCACCGGGTGGAATTGTTTTTGTAAAATTTCCGCAAGAACCTGTAATTTCGGTGCTTTTTCCCCGGGCTCTCTTCGAAGAAGATTCGCTTCCGGAAGGAATTTTAAGATTTCATTGTCATGATCTGCCAGTAATTTTCTTGGCTGCTTTTGAACCAGTTGGGCAAGGCTTTGGCTTTTTGCTTCTTCCGCAAGGGAACCCAAATCCTGCGCATTGACCGGAAGAAAATGGCCGATAAAAAGCGCATAGGATCCCATCCCGAGAAGACCTGCCAAGGCGAGACTCCCAAAGAGTTTCCGTTTATTCTGCATAATACCTCCAACAGAATTCCTACTAATTCAATCCAGAACGTATAAATGGTAACGAATTAGTTACAGAAAGTCAAGCAAAGAGCCAAAAAGGAGACAGAATGTGATAAACTAGCTTTGTTTGAAGTTTGTAAGTATACTGCCAATTTGGAAAGGATTGAAATTATGAAAGCGTTTCAAGATAAATGGAAGAGGAGAAGCCTGTGGCTTGCCGGCTCTTTTCTCTTGTCCGCCCTTTTGTTTACCGAACCCGCCTTTGCGAAGAAAGTAACTCACAGCGAGGCCTCTACCCCGGAAGGAATTGAGGAGAAGGCGGAAGCTCGGACAGAGGCAACAGGGGAGGAAAATTCGTCTTCCGAAGAGGAGGAGTCCTCCTCGGTGGAGAGTTCCTCGAAGGAGGAAGCCGACGAGCAGCCGAAAGAAGAGGAGCCGCAGGAAGCCCCGATCACCCTGGTGAGAGAGGGAGAGGAAATTCGCTTTCGGAAGGGGGATACCTTTTTTAGAAATGAAGCGGTCCATTATGAAGGGGGAGACTACTTTGTGGATCCCCGAGGATACGCCTATCGTAACCGCTTTATCTCTTTTGGACCGACCCGCTATCTCATGGGAGCGGACGGAAAGAAACAGCACGGATATCAAGTGTTCCGCGGGAATGCCTACCTGCTCGATGAGCAAACGGGCATCCTTCATCGGGACAACGCCTGGGTCCGCTATCAGGGGAAGGACTATTTCCCCAACCAAGAGGGCGTGCTGTATCGCGATCGCTTTATCTCTTTTGGACCGGCGATTACTTACTATATGAACCGGCAAGGAAATCCCCATCGAGGACTCTTGAACCGGAACAACCGGTACTATCTTCTCGACGAGAAGACGGGGAGACTGCATAAAGACAACGCTTGGGTAAGCTACCGGGGAAAGAACTATTTTCCCAATGCCCAGGGGGTGCTGTATCGCAACCGCTTTATCTTTTTTGGGCCGGAGATCGCCTACTATATGACCGATGAGGGGACTCCCTACCATGGACTGTTGGAACTGGGAGAGCGGCACTATCTCCTGGACCCCATGACGGGAAGACTTCATAAGGACAGTGCCTGGGTGGACTACCGGGGAGAATCCTATTTTCCCAATGCTCAGGGGGTGCTCTACCGCAACCGTTGGATCTACTTTGGGGCAGAAAATGCTTACTATTTAGACCGGTCGGGGAAGGTCAGCACCGGAGAAAAAATCGCCGGTCTCCCTTACCATGCCATTGTGACCGATACCCTTTACCTGGTCGATTCGCAGACCGGAAAGCGGGTGCTTGGCTATGAGGGCTGGGTGAAGCGGGGAAAGGATACCTATTTCATGCGAAAGACGGGAATTCCCTACCGCAACCGGGTCATCTACTTTGGAAATAAAGAAGCCTATTATATGGGAAAAGACGGTCGCCTCCGCCACGGCCTCATTGATGAGGGCGGGAAGCAGTACTATGCACGAAAGGACAACGGCAATATTTACCGCAACCACTTCGTGAGTTTCGGGCCGAGAACGGTGTATTTTGCCACGGCAGACGGCTCTTTTGCACGGGGATGGTGGAAGGTCGACGGAAACCGCTACTATTTCGATGCTTCCGCCCGCTTCCCCAAGATGCTGAAGAATCAGCAGAGGGTCATCGGTGGAGTAACCTACCGGTTCGATAATCTGGGACGTGCGGAAATCCTTGACGGCTTCCGCTTCCGCGACGTCTTCCAATATCGGGGGAATTTTTTAACCACAAAGCTGGGAACACGCCGGGTCAATGGCGATCACGTGGTGATCAGCCTTCCCAACCAATATTTATGGATTTTTAATAACCATAAACTGGTTCGCTCTTTCCCCATTATCTCGGGAAAGCCGGACACACCGACCGTAACGGGCTACTTCAACATTATGGTAAAAGCCGCAGATGTTGTGTTGCGGGGACCGGGTTATGCCTCCCATGTGGATTGGTGGATTCCCTTTTACCCTCATTACGGAATCCATGATGCCTATTGGCAGCCCTCTCACATTTTCCAGTTGGACGGCAAGGCCTACACCTGGCGGGGAAGCCATGGTTGCGTCAATGTTGATGTGGAAACGATGAAACAGGCAGCGCCCTTCCTTCGCCAAGGGATGCCTGTAACGGTGATTCCGATGGATTGATGAAAAAATTAGGAGGAGTTATGCTTCGAAGAACGCTACGCTTTCTTTTTTCCGTTTTCCTCTTTTTGGGAGTGTTACTGTTTGCAGATCCTTTCTCTGCCCAGGCGGCTCCAAGGACGAAAGCCAAGAAAGAGGCCGTGCCCGCTTTTCAGGTGTTAACCGCAGTCAAAACGGAAGAGGGAAAATTTTATGATGCCCAAGGCAAAATCATCAAGAACTCCTGGGTCATCTACCAGAATAAGTATTACTTCCCCGATGCACAGGGAAGTCCCTATCGGAACCGCTTCATTTCCTTTGGCCCCCAATTTTCCTTTTACTTGGACGGGAAAGGGACCCGGGTTCATGGCCTCTACAGTGTGAAGGGCCAGCCCTACCTCTTGGACCCGGAGACGGGACTTCTTCGCAAGGACAATGCCTGGGTGACCTACGAGGGGCAAGCCTATTTTCCCAACGCACAGGGCAAGCTTTACCACAATCAGTTTATTCGCTTTGGCAGTCAACAGTACTACATGGGAAAGACGGGGGCAAGGCTGACGGGTCTTGTCCGGCATCAAGGAAAGCTCTATCTCTGTGATGAGCGAATTTCCGGTCGGGTGCGCAAGGACAATGGCTGGGTAACCTATCAGGGCCAATCCTATTTTCCCAATGCGCAGGGGATACTGTACCGTAACCAGATGATCCACTTTGGCCCCAAGATTTCCTACTATATGGGAAAAGACGGGTATAAACTCAGCGGGATCTTATCCCTGGACAATGACCTCTATCTGTTTGATGAGAACCGGGGAGGAAGGCTCCGCAAGGACAATGCCTGGGTGAACTATGGGGGAGGAAAGGTCTTCCCGAACGCCCGGGGAGTTCTGTATCGAAACCAGCTCATTCACTTTGGACCGGTCTCCTATTATTTGAACGCAAAGGGCTTTCTGGAAACGCAGCGCAGGGAAATCTCTACCAAAGAGGGGTTGCTTTATCTCAAACCCAACGGTCAGGTGGAGAAACGGTATCAAGAGGGAATCTCCGAGGTAATAGGGCAACTCCGCTATTATGATTCCAAGCATGGAAAATTTCAGGACCATGCGGGTTGGATCCACTTTCAGGGAAAATCCTATTTTGCTAATGAGCAAGGGATTCTTTACCGGAATCGGATGATCACCTTTGGCTCCCAGCTTGCCTATTACATGGGAGCGGATGGATTCACCCAGGCGGGCATCATTGAAATCGGCGGGAAAAGATACTTTTTCGATCCTGCCAATCAGAATCGGAGGCGTAACACGCCGGGTCTATTCACCTACCGACAGAAGGAGTATCTTATCGATGCGGATGGCAGCCTGAGTGAAGGGGAACACCGAACCATCGATGAGGTGCCCGTCCACACGGGCCCGAAGGGAAATGTGCAGAGAGACCACCAAGTCTTGGTGATCGATCTTTCTTATTACCAGGACCCTCGTTTCATTGACTATGATGCGATTGCCAGCCAGGTGAGCGGGGTCATCCTTCGCATCGGCTATACCGGATCGGCGACGGGTTGTTCGTATTACAAAGATACCGCCTTTGAACGGCACTTCCGGGAGTTTGAGAAACGGGGCGTGCCCATCGGAATCTATTGGTACAGCTGTGCGTCTACGCCACAGCAGGGCAAGGCGGAGGCGCAGACGGCCCTTCAGTTCCTGGGAGATCGAAAGCTGAGCCTTCCCTTCTACTGGGACACGGAAGACGGCTACCATCAGGCCCGGGTCTCTCGGTCACGGCTCACCGATACGGGGCGGGCTTTTCTGGATACGGTCAAGGAGGCCGGGTACCGGCCGGGCATTTATGCCAGTGCCTTCTGGTTCCGTGATCGACTGGATATGAGCCGGCTGTCGGACTATGAGGTTTGGGTTGCCCATTACGGGGTGAAGAAGCCCAAGTACAATGGTCCCTATCAGCTGTGGCAGTTTACCAGCAGCTACCGCCTCCAGGGCTTTTCGGGAGGCCTGGATGCGAGCTGGATGTACGTGGACTATCCCAGCATTCTTCGTTAAACACGAAAAAAAGAACCGATGCGGTGGCATCGGTTCTTTTTTAGTGCTTTCCTTCTCCTCTCCGCAGCAGAGACTGCCAGACGGCAATCTGCCTTTGTGCAACAAGAGCCTGGTCAAATTTTGCTCGTGCCGCTTCGCGAATCGAGGAGGCGTCATATTGGGCCCGATTGTGGATCATCTGTTCCATGGCTCTTGCGAGGTCCGAGATGGACCGTTCTGCAAGAAGACCATTTTCCTTGTTGACAAAGTCCTCAGGCCCCCCGCATTTGGTGGAGATCACGGGGATCCCGCTGGCGAGGGCCTCGATCAGGACGACGGAGAAGGTCTCCAAGTCACTGGTGCAGAGGAAAGCATCCGCATCCTGGTAAAAATCTTGCTTCTCTTCGGGAGAAATCGCGCCCGCAAACGTGACGGCGTCTTCCAACCGCAGCTCCTTTTGGATCTGATGAAGGGAGTCCCATTCCGGACCGTTGCCGCCGATGGTGAGCCGGGCCTCCGGATATTTCCCATGAACCAAGGAGAAGGCCCTAAGCAGGCGGTCGTAGCCCTTGATGGCCCGGAGGGAACCCAGCGCTTTAAAGTGAAAAAGCACGGAGGTCCGTTGGGAGGCGAGGGAGAAGAGGGAAAAATCAATGCTGTTTGGGAGGTAGCTCGATTTTTCCTCGGGCAGGTTCAACCGATTCTTCACAAAGCGGGAGATGTAGAAACAGTGGTCGGCCTTGCTTGCTGCCTCTTGTCCCATCCGATACAGATAGGAGTCCCTGTTCGCCGAGAGGAGCTTTGAGTAGTGTTCCGTATAGGTGAAAGGAAGCCCGGTTTTCCTCACCAAGGGGAGGACCGCTTCCGCAATGCGAGCCGAGTCCATATGGATCAGGTCGGGTTCGCCAAAGCGATCTACATAGGCCCGGTAAATCTTCTCCAGTGGTTTTTTCTTTTGCTTTTGGACGCCCTGTTCCCAGAAGGGGGTCCAATTTTTCTTACGAATCCGAAAGACCGGGATGCCTTGGTCTTCCTCATACCGAAAGCCCCAAGGGAGATTTTGGCGAAAGTTGACGTCACAGATTCCCACGCCCATCCGGATGCCTAGGGCCCGGAGGGCCTTCGCCCGCTCATGAAAGAAAACGCCGCTGATTTGTCCCAGCTCCGGATACCAGGCGGGAAGTAAGAGAACGTTCATTCGAGCTCCTTGTCCCCTCTTTCCGCCTCCGCGGCGCCGGTGGGCGTGAGATCGGCGGCTAAGACCAGGGCGATGAAGAAGAGCCAGAAAGCACTGAAACGCAGCATGCTGCTGGGAAGCACACAGATCAAGGCACAGCAGATGAGCAAAAGCAGAAGCAGACTTCCAAAGTATCGCTGGTCTCTTCCCTCCCGTCTTCGAATGAGGTGGAGTCCATGCAAAAACAGTTTTACGTAGAAGTACAGCATGGGCAGGAAGAAGAGCAGGCCGTATTGGGAGAGCAATTCCATGTAGAAGTTATGGGGATCGATGATCCCGCTGGTCTGCTGAAAGAAATAGGCGTTGGATTCCAGCATGGACCGGTAGTTTCCGGGGCCCACCCCCAAAATGGGATGGGACAGGAAAAAGCTTAGACCGGCAACGATCAGCCAGAAGCGGTAATGGATGGTCCCATAGCCATTTCCAAAGTTCTTGATCTGCGATCCAAAGGAATCGGTGGCATACACGGTGTTGTTTCCCAGAATCTCCAGATCCAGATTTTCCAAACCGGCCATGGGATGGGTTTGCAGGTAGGTCCGAATGAGGGAATCATAGTATAAGGAATTTAACCGGATGAAGGTCCAGCGAATCAAGGGCAGGTAGACCAGTTGGTACAGGGCCAGCAGGGCCAGCAAAAAGAACAGTTTCCGGACCATGGTGCGACGGTTTCTCCGATGAAAGAAGAAAACCAGGACCATGAGGAGAACCGTTAAAAAGCAAAAGCAGAGCTCGAAGATGGTGGAGCTGATCATGGGCGTTGGCAATAACAGGAGCAGCATAATGCCAAAGCAGATGGCCTCCTTTTTTTTGCTCTTTGCATGAAGGAAAAAATTTCCCACCAGGGCCAGGCACAGAAAGAGAATGCTGGCCAAGTCGTTGGTGTTTCCAAAAACAACGGAGGGAGGGAAGAGGGTCTGCTTGCGGGAAATTTTTTCCTCCAGCGAGATGTTATAGGCACCGTGGGGGAAGAAGGATCCCGTTACGCACTCAATCGAAGCGAGAATCGCCAAGAGAATTCCGCAGACCACCAGCCATTGGAGGAAGAAGCGAAGATCTTTGCGATCTCGAACCAGGTTGACGTAGCAATAGAGATTGCTGGTGATAAAGATCACACCCATGATCTCGGTTCGGGAGATCATGTTGGTTTCACCGAAGAAGAGCCAAAACAAGCCATAGACCGCCATGGCCATGAAGTAGAGAAGGGCAAAATACCGGTATCGCCCCCACCGGGGAAGGGTTCTTTCCTTGATAAAGGCAAGGACCTGATTTCCGAAGAAAAAGAGGGACAAGAGGAGGCTGACGAGCCGCATGGGGGTCAAGATGACCACCCGTAAATCAATATTTAGAAATCCCAAGCCCATGTCAAAAATCACAATAAAGGTAAAAACCGCCAACACAAAATGGCGGAGGGAATCTTTTTCAAGTTTTTTTGCAAATAATGTCATGAGAGCTCCTTTGCAATCACTGCGTTGAATACGGTATATACTACCATAGACCGAAGTGAACTGCCAAATTGAGAAAAGTATATTTGATGAGCTTCTGCCGTCGAATGGGGCAGATTTGATATAATGACTTTCAAAGATTGATGGAATCGGAAGTACTTGCGATAGGTGACATCGTTGCGGGAAGGAAAAGATGGATGGATACAGGTTGGCTGTTAGTGCCGAAGAAGCAAGAAGGCACGTTACAAAAGATGATAAAGAGACTCCGGGACCGGAAGCAGCGGTTTTTCACACAATCCTTTCCCGAGTTCTTTTTGTTATACGTTCCCATGGATAAGTTCTCAAGGGATCATGTTTTCGGGGAAAAGGACGGAGCCTTTTACCTTTTGGATGGCTTGGTCTTTAACTGGGAGGATTTACAGCTTTCAAAGGGGGAACTTGAGCAGGAAGAGGAAGCGGAACACACCTATCTCGGTGCCTGTGCGAGCTTATCCCGGCAGGATCCCCAGTTCTTTCGGCCTCTGGAGGGCACCTTTAATGGCCTCGTCCGCCACGCCGATGGAAGCTATGAGATTTTTACCGACCAACTGGGAGAACGGACGGTCTACTTTGTGCCGGAGGGCCCGGGGGGTGCCTGGCTGGGATCCAACTACAATTTATTGATGGAAGCCCTTCATGAGAGCGACTATGAATTTCAACTGAATGAAGAGCAGTTTCGCAGCATGGTGGTCTTTGGAGGCTTTTTCACGGGAGCCAGCTGGGATCGCGGCGTGCTTCGCCTCATGCCCGGCGAATATGTGCATTGGGACCAGGGACAGGCAAAAAGGAGTGCCTATCACCAATTTGATTTTTCCATCGAGGATCCGGAACCGAGTCGGGAGGAATGGATCGAACGCCTGGACCGGGAGTTTCGGAAGAACTACCGTCGGGAGTTAGAGAAGAACCGGGAATACGGCTATCTGCCCCTGCTGGATGTGAGCGGGGGCCTGGATTCCCGCATGGTGACCATGGTTGCCAAGGACCTGGGCTATGACGAAGCCTACACCCTCACCTATGGAGCTTCGGGAAGCTATGAGATGCAGGTCGTTGAGAAGCTTATCAAGAAAGTGAAATATCCTCTTCTCTTTTCCAGCCTGGATGACGGCTCGTTTCTTCGGGATGTGGAGGAGATGACCCGCGCAAACTTCGGCAGCAGTTACTATATCGGAATCACGGGAGGAAAGCGGCTTCTGGAATCCCTCAACCAGAAAAAATTTGGAATCGAGCACACGGGACTCATGGGAAACATGGGTTCCGGTGGCTATATGGGAGAAGAAACCCGCTTTGCCTATAAAGTGAATCGCCATATCCGGGAAGGGGCCGGCTATCAAGCGGCCCGGG
The DNA here is from genome assembly GCA_937923265.1 of uncultured Tissierellia bacterium. Taxonomy (GTDB): domain Bacteria; phylum Bacillota; class Clostridia; order Tissierellales; family Peptoniphilaceae; genus CALAJY01. Next base: position 47,861 of record CALAJY010000010.1, on the reverse strand, counting down.
ATTCCTATCCCGATTTGGAGACCTTTTACTTTACCACACGGGGCTTTCTCTGGGGCTTATCCAGCATGATTACCCGCCGGCAGTACACGGAGTCCTACTCCCCCTTCATGGTTCCCCGGTTTTTAAACCTGGCCAATTCCATTCCGGAGAAATACCGGGAAGAGGGCAAGATTTTTATCGACTGGATGGCCAAGAAATATCCGGAGGCCATGGACATTGTTTATGCGACCACCATGGCCAAGCCCAATGCTGGATCCTTGGACCGGTGGATTCGCTATAAGTACTATTACCGCTGGGAAGGCTTAAAACGCAAGGTCTTCCCGGGGCACTTCGCCCGGAAGGGATCCACCGATCCCCGCACCATGAACCCCCTGGACAACTGGTACCGGCGAGATCGAGAAAGCCGGGAGTATTTGGGGGAGATTGTGCAAAGAGGCTTGACCTATTTGGAAAAGCGACCCGGCTTGAAGGACATTCGGGACTATTTTGCAAGCTCCCAACCCTCCTACATGGAGATTGCCGCCTTTGTGACCGCGGTCGTGTCCTATGAAATGTATATTTTAGGGAAGAAGAGCCTGTAGACTCCCCGGGAGGGAGGGGAGATGGCTCGCTTTGGGACTAGCAGGAAGAGGAGGAACTCTTTGTTAATCATCATCAGTTCTGGCTTTCCCTTCGGAGGGGAGCCTTTCTTGGAGGGAGAGCAGCATTTTCTTCCCAAGGATGCGATATTTTTTGCCCTGAAACCGGGAAAGAAAAGCAAGCATGCGGAAACGGTGCAGGATGCCTACGCCATTGGCAATCGGTGGCTGATTCCCAGGACGGTGGGCCACTCCCTCCTCAGCCTCTTTCGCCCCGCTTTTTGGCGGGAAGTTTGGCGACTGCGAAAGCTTCACAAACTTTCCCTTTACTGTTTTTTTCGTGCACTCAGTTTCGATGCGTTCGGCCGCCTCTGCAGTCGGGAGATTCTTCGAATCCTTCGCGGGAGAATGGGGGAACAAAAGCCGCCGATGGTCATTTACTCCTATTGGATGAGTTCCTGTGCCTATGTGGCGGGTCGCCTCCAAAAGGAATTTCCGAAAGCAAAGCTCATCACGCGCTGTCATGGCTTTGACGTCTATGAAGATCGCGCCCCCCATGCCTATCTTCCGTTTCGAGCGACCATCTTGCGCCAAGAGGACCTCATCTGCCCGATCAGTGAATACGGAAGAGCCTATCTGGCGAAGAGGGAGGAAGGTGTGGAAGAGAAGCTGGAGCTTCATCGGCTGGGCACCTTGGACCGGGGACTGGCACCGCGTCTCTCCGAAAAGGGAAGCATGGCCCTGGTTTCCTGTTCCCTTCTTACTCCGGTAAAACGGCTTCCCCTATTGGTGGAGGCCCTCTCCCTCTGCAAAAGCTCCCTGCATTGGATTCATTTCGGAGGGGGAAGCAGCCTGGAAGCCTTGAAGGACCTGTGCCGGACGAAGCTCGCAGATAGTCCCGTAAGCTTTGAGCTGAAAGGGCAAATTCCGAATTCGGAAATCCTTGCATTTTACCGGGAGAACGAAATCGGAGCCTTCATCAACGTCAGTGAATCCGAGGGGATTCCGGTTTCGATCATGGAGGCCATCTCTTTTGGAATCCCCGTTCTTGCGACGGCGGTTGGCGGAACCCCGGAAATTGTTCTCGACAGGGAGAATGGCCGGCTGTTGCCCAAGGACCTGTCGGCGCAGGGGCTGGCGGAGGCCATTGATTGCTTCTTCGCCCTCTCGGAAGAGCAGCGACAGGACTATGGGAGAAAGGCCCGAGAAATCTGGGAAGACCGCTATAATGGGGAGAGGAACTACCGCGACTTCTCCCGGCGCTTAAAAGAGTTAGAACAAGGATCATGAGAATGAAAAATTGGGATTTGCTATACATTACTTATATTGATATGGAGGAGCCGGCAACGACGGGATCCTCCGTGCGACCGATTCGCTTCTGGGAGGCCTTCCGGCAATTGGGAATCTCGGTGAAATTGCTGGAGGGAGCCAACAACCGGGGAGCGATTCGGAAGAGAAACTGCCGGGAAATTTTGACCTGGATGGAGGATAACCACCCCCGCCTCTGCTATGTGGAACTTCCCTCGGGTCCCATTTTTCACACCATCGACTATAAGGTGATGAAAAAGCTCAAGGAGCAGGGGACCACGATTGGGGTTTTCTATCGGGACATCTATTGGCGTTTCCCCATCCGGGACTTTGAGGAGGGGGGAAAGTCCCATCTCTCCCTAACGGCTCAGCTGAAGCACCGGGTGGTCCAGTACCTGCAACGCCGTGATCTCCGCTTCTTCCAAAAGACGGTGGACCTGTTTTTTGTTCCCTCCCGGCGGGTGGCAGAGCTGGCGGGCTTCACCGAGTCCTTTGTTCCCCTTCCGCCGGCAGGAAAAGAGGTGGAGAAGGGGGGGGCCTATGAGAAGGACTGTCAGAGAATACAGGGAGGGGACCGTCTGGTCTTTCTCTATGTGGGCAATGTGAGCGAACGCTATGGGACATCCTTGATGATGGATGCCATGCAGGGGTTGAACCGGGACCGGATTCAGGCCGAACTCATTCTTGTCTGTCCGCCGGGCCGGTGGGAGGAAACCGGCTATGCGGCGAAGTATGGGAAATCTTCCTCCTGGCTCCATCTGGAGCAGGCCGCTCCGGGTCATGGACTGGAAGAGCTCTATGCCAAGGCCGACCTCTGCCTTCTTCCCTTGCGGAAGACGCCCTATAATGATTTGGCGGTTTCGGTGAAGCTCTTTGAGTATGCCTCCTACTGCAAACCCATCCTGGCGACCAACCTGGATGTCATGGGGAAAATTGTGGGGGAGGCAGAAATCGGCTGGGTCAGCCCCGATGTGGTCCCCGCCTATCAGGAGAGGCTCCGGCATATCGTGAACAATCGGCAGGAGCTTTTGGAAAAGAAGGCCCGGGTCAAGGCCTTTGCCCGGAGAAACACCTGGAGGGAAAGGGCGAAAGAGGTCCTTGCCTACCTGGAAAGGGAGCAGAAAACCGCAACCGAGGAGAATGGGGAAGAGGAATGAATCAATTAAAAAAATTGCTGCAGACGGGATTTTTACACATTTTTTCTTCACAGGTTCTGAATAAGATAATTTCATCCTGCAGCGGGATTATTCTCCTAAACTTTATTTCCAAAAGCGATTACGGAGTGTACTCCTACGCCTTGAACGCCCTGAGCACCTTTTTGATGTTCAGCGGATTGGGAATGAGCACGGCGATCCTGCAGATGGGAAGCGAAAACCTGGATAAGCCTTATAAACAGAACCTTTTTACCCAGTATGGTCTTCGGGTGGGCATGGTCTTTAACCTCCTCCTCTGTGGGGCCATTCTCGTATTCTGCGCCTTTTTCCGTTTTCCGATTGCCGGAGCCGGGGAGGTGCTGGCCTTGATGGCTCTTACCCCACTCTTTTACTATGCCATCGAGGTCTACCAGTGCTATTTTCGGGTGAAACTCTACAACAAGCAGTTTTCCTACATGAGCACGGGAATCGCACTGGCAAGCAGTGTCATGCTCATCCTCGGTGCCCTCCTAAAAAGTCTGCCTTTGATTGTAATTTTACGCTATGTGGCGTATATTATCGTGCTGGCGGTAATTATTCCCCGATACCGACTCTATCTCTTTGGAAAGGTTCCGCAAACAGAGGCGGGGGAAGAGGAAGGGAATCAGGCCATCCGTCGAGAGGAGAAAAAGGACGTTTGGCGGGTCAGCCTGATCAGCCTTTTCAATAACAGCGTCTCCTCCCTCCTTTATATCATTGATGGCTGGTTGATTGGGGCGATGATATCGGATGCCAGTGTGCTGGCGGATTATCACACGGCAACCTTAATCCCCTTTGCCCTGTCCTTTATTCCCTCAGCCATTGTCACATACGTATATCCCTATGTGGCAAGCCACCAGCACGACGGAAGATGGCTGAAGAAACAGCTGAAGCTGCTCTACCTGTCCATGGCGGGGGTTACCGCCGTGATCAGTCTCGGGCTCTATTTCGCGGCACCCCTGATTTTTCGGATTCTCTTCCCCAACTACACGAGTGCCATCCCCATCTTCCGGGTGCTCTCGATTGGCTTCTTCTTTATGGGAACCCTCCGGATTCTATCGGGAAACATTCTCGCCATGCTCCACCAGTTTCGCTGGAATGCGGTGGTTGCGGTGATCTCAGGAGTGGCAAACATCGTCTTTGACGTGCTGTTGATCCGGGCCTACGGATCCATCGGAGCGGCGATTGCCACCACGGGAATCTATATCCTGTCGGGCCTGTTGAGTCTGGGCTACCTCTTCTACTATCTCAAGAAGCTGGACTGAGAAATAGGGGAGAGGCGGAGAGAGGCTGTCACCATCGGGCAACTACCGACTTTGGTCGGAATATGATAAACTGTCATTATCTGGTCCTGGGAAAAGCGACCGGGAATTTTACAGGTTTCTCCGGAAACCATCGGGGAATCTTGTAACTTCGAAGGAAATTTATAGGAGATACAATACCATGGGAATGAAAGAAGATTTACTGAAAAAAATTGAAAATCGCGAGATCGTCGTTGGTGTGGTCGGTCTGGGCTATGTAGGTCTGCCCCTCGCCGTGGAAAAAGCAAAGGCGGGCTTTCAGACGATTGGATTTGATGTGCAAGATGAAAAAGTGGAATTGGTGAACCAAGGACACAATTATATCGGTGATGTGGTCGATGATGACCTCAAAAAACTCGTTGACGAGGGAAAACTGAGAGCGACGAAAGATTTCTCCTTTATTAAGGATGTGGACTTTGTGGCGATCTGCGTTCCCACACCGCTGGATGACCATCAGCAACCGGATATCAGCTATGTTCGCACTTCGGCAATCAACGTTTCGAAGCACCTCAAGAAGAACACCATGGTTGTATTGGAATCCACCACCTATCCGGGAACGACGGAAGAGCTCCTTAAGCCCATCCTGGAAGAGGGATCGGGTCTCAAGTGCGGAGAGGACTTCTATCTGGGATTCTCTCCGGAGCGGGTCGATCCCGGGAACCTGGTCTACAAGACGAAAAACACGCCAAAGGTCGTGGGAGCCATCGGCAAGGATGCCGGCGAGGTGATTTCCACCATGTACCGGGCGGTCTTAGAGGGCGAAATCTTCACGGTTTCTTCTCCGGCGGTTGCGGAGATGGAGAAGATTCTGGAGAACACGTATCGGAATGTCAATATCGGGTTGGTGAACGAGCTTGCCATGCTCTGTGATCGCATGGGAATTTCCATTTGGGAAGTTGTGGATGCGGCAAAGACTAAGCCGTATGGCTTCCAGGCGTTTTATCCGGGTCCCGGACTGGGCGGCCACTGCATTCCCCTGGATCCCTATTACCTCTCCTGGAAGGCCAGGGAGTATGGCTTCCACACCTCGATGATTGAGAGCTCTATGATAATCAATGACCGGATGCCGGAATATACCGTGGATCGGGCGGCGCGTGTCCTCAATGGGCATAAGAAGGCCATGAACGGTTCCAAGGTCCTGGTTCTGGGGGTTGCTTATAAGAACGATATCGATGATTACCGGGAGAGCCCCGCGATTGATGTAATTGAAGAGTTGAAGAAAACGGGGGCTCAGGTGGAATTCTTCGATCCCTTCATTCCCGCCTACAAGCACAAGGGCCGGGTCTATGAGGGATTGAAAGAGCTTCCGATGGAAAAGGTAGAGGAGGCGGACTTGATTGTGATTACCACCGCCCATTCCTCCATTGACTATGACGAGATTGTGAAACATGCCAAGGCCGTCTTTGACACCCGACGCGCGGTCAAAGATGCAGATAAATACGAGAATGTAGAGGAATTGTAGGAAATAGATTTTCCAAGAAAACTGCGGTCGCCCTGGAGCGGCCGCCGTTTCGCGTTTTCCCCTCTTTGGAAGGATCCTGTTGAGAGGGATGGTTCTCCATGGAGAACCCGGGAAGGAGACAAGAGTGAAGTATGCTTTGATTGGCTGCGGCCGCATTGCCGTGAATCATGTGAAGGCAGTGATAAACAATAAGCTGGAGTTTGTGGCGGCTTGCGATATTGTGGAGAGCAAGATTCATGCCCTGTTGGAAAAGGGAGGGGTAGAGGACCGGAACATCGACCACTACACCGATTATAAGAAGATGATTGAAGACCATCCGGACCTGGAGCTGATCAGCATCGCCACGGAGAGTGGAAAGCATGCGGAGATTGCCCTGTATTGCATCGAGCACGGCATCCACGTGATTATTGAGAAGCCCATGGCCATGTCTCTGGAGGATGCGGATCGGATCATTCATGCGGCGGAGGAGCACCATGTCAAGGTTTCCGCCTGCCATCAAAACCGCTTTAATGTCGCCATTCAGCACCTGCGGAAGGCCATTGAAGAGGGACGCTTTGGCCGGCTTTCCCATGGATCCATCCATGTGCGCTGGAATCGGAACAAGGACTACTATGACCAGGCACCCTGGCGGGGCACATGGGAACAGGATGGTGGCTGTCTGATGAACCAGTGTATTCACGGCATCGACCTTTTGCGTTGGATGTTTGGCGATGAGATTGTGTCCGTTTACGGTCAGACCCGCCAACAGTTCCACGACTATCTGGAAGCCGAGGATGTGGGCATGGCGGTGATTCAGTTTAAGAATGGGGCCATCGGCACCGTGGAGGGAACTACTAACGTCTATCCCCAGAATCTGGAAGAAACGCTGTATGTTTTTGGCCGGGATGGCACCGTGAAGATCGGCGGAAAATCCACCAACAATATCGATGTCTGGCAGTTTAAAGATGAGGAGAATGGCGATAAGGAGCTGAACGGCCTCCGGGAGCAGACCAGCAATGTCTACGGCAATGGTCATAGCCTGCTCTTCCATGATGTGATGGAAGCGATCAAAGAGGATCGTCCTCCCTACGTGGATGCCCATGCGGGTCGTCGGGCCCTGGAGACGGTTCTTGCGATTTACAAGAGTCAGCTGACAGGAAAGCCCGTGACCTTCCCGCTGGAGGGATTTGCCAGCATCGACATGAAGGGAACCTTTGGGGAAGGTGTGGAGAAGAACCATGACTGAGTCCTATTTTATCCATGAGTCCTCCTATGTCGATGAGGGCGTTACCATTGGAGAGGGGACAAAAATCTGGTATTTTTGCCACATCCAAAAGGGAGCCTCGATCGGGGCCCATTGCAGCCTGGGACAAAATGTGAATGTGGCGAATGGGGTCCGCATCGGCAATGATGTAAAAATCCAGAACAATGTGTCCGTCTATGAGGGGGTCATCCTGGAGGATGGCGTTTTCTGTGGCCCTTCCTGTGTTTTTACCAATGATTTGAATCCGCGGGCCCGGTATCCGAAGGGAAGCGCCGGCTATCGGCAGACCCTTGTCCATGAGGGAGCAACCATCGGCGCCAATGCGACCATTGTCTGTGGCCATGAGCTGGGCCGTTTTTCCTTGATTGCCGCGGGAGCGGTTGTGACCGGGAATGTGAAAGACTATGCCATGATGGCCGGCGTTCCCGCCCGTCAGATCGGTTGGGCCTGTGAATGTGGTCACCTCTTTAGGCTGGAGGAGATGAAAGAAGGGGAAAAGACAAGCTGTCCGCACTGTGGGAGAACCTACCGTCTTCGGGATGGCCGTTTAGAAAGCGTGGAGGAGTAAGATGGAATTCATCGATTTAGGAAGACAGTATGAGAAGGTGAAAGATCAGATGGACCGGGCCCTTGCCCAGGTCGTTTCGGATCGGCACTTCATTATGGGGCCTCAGGTTCATGAACTGGAAGAGAAACTTGCTGCCTATACTGGAAGGAAGTATTGCCTGACTTGTTCCAGCGGAACCAGCGCATTGATTCTTCCCCTCATGGCCTATGGATTGAAAAAGACGGATGCGGTTTTTGTTTCCTCCTTTACCTACTTTGCTTCTGCGGAAGCCATCAGTCTTGTGGGAGGAACCCCCGTCTTTGTCGACTCGGATGAGACCTATAATATGGACCCGAAGGTGCTGGAAGAAGCCATTGCGAAGGTGGAGAAGGAAGGAAAGCTGACCCCGCGTGGCATTGTCAGTGTGGATATTTTCGGCCTCCTTGCCGATTATCGGCGGATCGAAAAGATTGCCAAGGATCATGGGCTCTTCTTGCTCACGGATTCTGCCCAGGCCTTCGGAGCGGAGCAGGATGGCAAAAAATCCTGTTCCTTCGGAGATGTGTCCGCAACTTCCTTCTTCCCCGCCAAGCCCCTGGGCTGTTATGGGGATGGGGGAGCGATCTTCACGGATGACAAGGAGCTCTTTGAGCTGATGGATTCCCTCCGGGTTCACGGTCGGGGATCCTCCAAGTACGATAACGTGAGAATCGGAATTAACGGCCGCTTGGACACCCTGCAGGCGGCGGTGCTTCTTGTGAAGCTCCCGCTTTTAGACGAGGAATTAGAGAAGAAAAGAGAGCTGGCGAAACGCTATTCCGAAAAGCTCCGTGGGGGCTTCACGGTGCCCGTCATTCCCGAGGGCAACCTCACCGCTTTGGCCCAATACACGATCATGGCAAACGATGAGAAGGAGCGCGATCAGGTGGTCGCCACCATGAAGGATCATGGGGTCCCCACCATGATTTACTATCGCAATCCCATGCACATGCAGAAGGCTTTTGCGGATTTAGGTTATCAGCCGGAGGATCTTCCGGTATCTTATGACATGAGTCGGAGGGTTTTGAGCCTGCCCATGCATGCCTATATGACGGATGAGGAATTTGAAACGATCACAGATACCCTGTTGGATGCGGTCCGTTAGGGCATCTGCGGGAAAGATAGGAAAGAATGAAGATTTGGATTGTTAACAATTATGCGATTCCTCCCCGTTTCGGGGGCCTGGTGCGGCACTACTATTTTTCCCGCTTTCTTCAGGAAGCGGGCCACAAGGTGGAGATTTTCACCTCCAGCATGATTCATAATACCGACATTAACATGATTGAGGACGGGTCCCTTTTTCGAAGGGTGGAAGTCGATGGGGTGAATTACACCTATGTCAAGACGGTGAGCTACCAAAAGAATAACTACAAACGAGCCATGAACATGTTGCAATTTCCGGTAAATGTGGTGCGAACCATGAAGCAATACGCCAAGCAACAGGGCTTGCCCGATCTCATCTATGCTTCCTCACCTTCACCTTTCTGCTGCAAGACGGCCCTTCGTTTTGCAAAGAAGCACCACATCCCCTTTGTGCAGGAAGTAAGGGATCTTTGGCCACTCTCCCTGCAGCTGTACGGAGACAGGAAACCCTCCAATCCCTTCATTCGGATTCTTTACCGCTTGGAACACTCCCTCTATGCACAGGCGGATGCGCTGATTTTCACCATGGCCGGCGGAAGGGATTACGTCCAATCCCAGGGATGGCAGGACGTCTCCCCGGATAAGATTCACCAGATCAACAACGGGATCGATTTGGCCGCCTTTCGGACCAATGAAGAGACGGTTGTCTATGAGGATGAAGATCTGGACCGCACGGACCGCTTCAAGGTCATTTACTGCGGGTCCATCCGTCGCGTCTATGATCTCGACATCATCCTGAATCTGGCAAAAAAGATTCAAACTGCCCTTCCCCGGGTCTATTTCTATCTTTATGGGGACGGCAATTATCGGGAAAGCTTGCAGGAACGGTGTCGCCGGGAGAAGATTGAGCATGTGATCTTTAAAGGCAGAGTCAAGAAGGAAGAAATCCCCTCGATCCTACGCCGAGGGGATGTAAATCTGCTTCATTTTCAGTGGACGCCCTTGACGAAATATGGAATCAGTAACAATAAGTTTTTTGAATACTGTGCCTCCGGGGTGCCCATCTTTTCCACGGTGAAATCCAACTATTCGTTAATCGAGGAGCATGGGTTAGGGGTGGTTGCAAAAAGCCAAAGCACGGAGGACCTGGTCGAGGGACTGAAGACCTGCCTTTCCTGGTCGGAAGCAGAGAGGCAGGCAATGGGAAACCGAGAGAAGACATTGATTGAACATTATGATTATCGGAAGCTTAGCGAACAACTCGAAGGAATCTTTCGTAACGTCTTACAGCAACTGAAAGGATTGGGAGGACAGGAATGAATACGAAGAAGCGCAGCCAGACTTATGTCTTGAAACTGTTAGCGATGATTCTCTGTGATGTGCTGCTGGTGAATGCGGCCTACTTTGGCTCTCTGTGGATCCGCTATGATCTGCGGTTAAGTGCGATTCCTCACGTGATTTTCTCGCACATGCTCGTTTGGGCTCCTTTATTCACCGTCTTATCCATCATAATCTTTTCTCTGTTTCGTATCTATCGCAGTATCTGGGCCTATGCCGGTACCCATGAATTTATTCAGCTCTTTTTCGCGGATTTTCTGGCGGTCGCCCTTCAATTTTGCTTAATGCGGGGATTGATTAATGGCCCCAGAGTACCCAATGGCTGCTACTTTATACAATTGATTCTCCTTTTTATAGGGATGTCTGCGGTTCGTATTGTCCAGCGCTTTTACTTTATCTTTGAGCGGTTAACCTCCCGTAAGCCGGAGACGGAAGTTACGAAGAAGATTCCTACCATGCTCATCGGTGCGGGAGAAGCAGGCCGTTCGATTATCCATGAATTCCGCGTCTCGGATAAGTTGGAAAATGAGGTGCTTGCCCTGATTGATGATGATCCGGATAAGAAGGGTCGCTACCTGGAGGGCGTTCGGATTTATGGGGGACGAGAGGATATTCTATCGACGGTCCGGGAATTGGGGATTGAGGAGATTATCCTTGCCATTCCTTCCGCCAGCGTGTCGCAACAGCAGGAGATTTTAAACTATTGCAAGCAGACTTCCTGCAATCTGAAGATTCTTCCCGGAATGTATCAGATCATCACCGGGGAGGTGAATGTCAGCAAGCTCAGAGATGTCAATCTGGAGGACCTGCTGGGCCGTGAGCCCATTGAAGTCAACATGTACCAGATTGCGGAAGATGTCAGAGACAAGGTGATTCTGGTGACGGGAGGCGGGGGCACCATCGGCTCGGAGCTGTGTCGGCAATTGGCAACCTTCCACCCGAAGAAGCTCATCATCTTCGACATCTACGAAAACAATGCCTATGAAATTCAGATAGAGCTGCAGAGGGAACATCCGGAGCTCAACCTCCTCGTTTTGATTGGCTCTGTCCGGAACAAGGATCGACTTCGGTCCATTTTTGCGGAGGAGCATCCCGATATTGTCTACCATGCCGCCGCTCATAAGCATGTCCCCCTGATGGAAGTCAGCCCCAATGAGGCCATCAAGAACAATGTCTTCGGCACGCTGAACACGGCCCGGTGCGCCGATGAGTACCATGTGAAACGCTTTGTTTTGATCTCCACGGATAAGGCGGTGAACCCCACCAACGTGATGGGTGCCACCAAGAGACTCTGCGAGATGATTATCCAGATGATGAGCCGCCGCTCAAAGACGGACTTTGTGGCGGTTCGCTTTGGAAACGTGCTGGGTAGCAATGGGTCGGTGATTCCCCTTTTCAAAAAACAGATTGAAAAAGGAGGACCGATCACCGTGACCCATCCGGACATCGTCCGCTTCTTCATGACCATTCCGGAGGCGGTCTCTCTCGTTCTCCAGGCAGGCGCTTTTGCGCAGGGAGGCGAAATTTTCGTCCTCGACATGGGGAAACCCGTAAAAATCGATGATATGGCCAAGAACCTGGTTCGCCTTTCCGGGCTCACCCTGGGAGAAGACATAGAGATTGTGTACACGGGACTTCGACCCGGGGAAAAACTCTATGAAGAGGTTCTCATGGATGAGGAGGGGCTGCAAAGAACGGAGAACCGGCGGATTCGCATCGGGGAGCCCATTGACATGGACGATTCCCTCTTCGAACGTCAGCTTCCCCTGCTTTACCGGGTAGCCTACCGGGAGACGGACCATATTCGGGACTATTTGGCGGAGCTGGTACCCACCTTCCAGGAGTCCGTGGATGGAATTCCCCACAATTATCGGGAGGTCCATAAGAAAGATGCCGGCTATCTGGCAGCGAAGTCGGAGACCCGGGACTTTATAACAGAGACGGAAAAAGAACCGCAGAAACGGGAATCCGAGGAAAATAGGATATAATAGCTGAGAACCACAGTTGAAGTGTAAATGAAAAGGAGCATGCAATGAAAGAACAACGGAAAATCCCTTTTTCACCACCGGATATTCGGCAGGAGGACATTGAAGAGGTCGTGGAAGCCCTCAAATCTGGGTGGATCACCACGGGTCCTCGCGTCAAAGAATTCGAAAAACGAATCACGGCGTTTACCGGAGCGGACACCACCGTTTGTCTGAATTCCGCAACTGCATGTTTGGAATTGACCCTTCGCATCTTTGGCATCGGACCCGGCGACGAGGTGATCGTCCCGGCATATACCTACACCGCATCCGCTTCCGTTGTGGACCACGTGGGTGCCAAATTGGTCCTCTGTGATATCCATGCGGAGGATCTGCAGATGGATTTGGACCAGCTGGAACGTTTGATCACGGAAAAAACCAAGGCCATTATCCCCGTGGACATCGGGGGAATCATGGAAAACTATGAGGGAATCTTTGACGTGGTTACACGCAAAAAATCTCTGTTTCATCCTTCCAATGATCGACAAAAGGCTCTGGGGAGAATTGCGGTGTTAGCCGACGGGGCGCATTCCCTGGGAGCCGAGCAGAAGGGGAAGCGGTCCGGCTCCGTTGCGGACTTTACCAGCTTCTCTTTCCACGCCGTAAAGAATTTAACCACGGCAGAGGGCGGTGCCGTTTCCTGGAGAAAGGGGCTTCCCTTCAATTCTGAGGAGATTTATCACGAGTACCAGCTTCTCAGCCTCCATGGCCAGTCCAAGGATGCCTTGGCAAAGACCAAGCTGGGGGCCTGGGAGTATGATATCGTCATGCCCGGCTATAAATGCAATATGACGGATATTCAGGCGGCCATTGGCCTTCGGCAATTGGACCGCTATCCGCAGCTTTTGCAGAGAAGACGGGATATCGTGGACCGCTATCACGCCGTCTGCTGCGAGGAATATGGATGCACGGACTTAGCGCATTTTACGGAGGAGGCAAGTTCCAGTGGCCATCTCTACATTCTTCGCCTGCCGAAGGCAACGATAGACCAGCGGAATCGGTTCATCACCGAGATGGCGAAGAGAGAGGTAGCCTGCAATGTCCACTATAAGCCCCTTCCCATGATGACGGCATATCGCAACATGGGCTTTGATTCCAAGGACTTTCCCAATGCCGTCCAATTTTTTGTCAATGAGGTGACCCTGCCACTCCATACCTGCTTAAGCGATGAGGATGTGGACTACGTACTGGAGGCCTTCCGAGAGTCTTTTCAGACCATTTTTTCCAAATAAACTGGAGGAAAGAGGAATTCCGCAGGAGGGATTATGAGGATTCCTAAATTAGATCGATTACCGCCTGATTTTCAAACACCGTTTCTTCGGGGGGAAGCAGCGAAATTGCGGAGAAAAAATGGGCAATTGGTGGTGAAGCGTATTTTTGACATCGTCATTGCCCTCGTGATTTTACTCCTATTATCACCGGTAATTTTGGTCCTGTCCATCTGGATTCGTCTTGATAGTCCGGGTCCCGTCTTTTATCGGCAAAAACGGGTTACCCAATTCGGTCGACCCTTTTGGATTTATAAGTTTCGAACCATGGTGGATGGAGCCGACCGAAAGGGAAGCCTGGTGACCGCAGATGGAGATGCACGCATTACCCGTGTTGGGAAGCACATTCGCAATTGGCGTTTTGATGAGATCCCCCAGGTATTCAATGTGTTAAAAGGGGACATGACCATGGTGGGCACCCGGCCCGAGGTGCCCCGCTATGTGGAGGAATATACCGAAGAGATGAAACTCACCCTGCTTTTACCGGCGGGGGTGACTTCTCTCTGTAGCATTGCCTATAAAGATGAAAGAGAGCTGCTCAAGGATTCGGAGACCGCGGAGAAAACCTATCGCGAGAAGGTCCTTCCCGATAAGATGAAGATTAACGTATCGGAACTTCGCAAGTTTTCCCTGGGTCATGATCTTTGGGTTCTGTTTCAAACCGTAATGGTTGTCTTTCGATAGCTTTTGGAGGGGCCATGAACAAATACCGTAAACAGCGCATTATTACCATTGTTTTGGCCATAGCTCTGGTCGCCGGCTTTTTTCTTTTCCGGAGATTCACGCAGGAGGGAAGCCGTGAGAGTGAGCTTGAACTGGTCGAGGGATCCTCTTCCCGGGAGGCAAACTCCTTGACGACATCCGCTTCCTCGGAGATCGCCTCTTCGGAAGAGAGCTCGTTGCCATCGAGTTCGCAAGGAGCTTCCTCCATTTCTTCGGAGTCCGAATCTTCTTCGGAGGGTAAAGGGGAGCTCCCGGCGAGTGCTTCCTCGGCGTATTCGGAGAAGAGCCAGACGATATCGCAGCCAAGGGCCGCGTCTTCGCAGGGAGCCGCCGGTTCACAGGGAAAAACAGAGGCAGCCTCGGGAAGCGGAAAGGCATCCTCTGCCGGGGAGTCTTCGACAAAGGTCTCGCAAGAGAGCAAGCCTCGTCCCGAGAAGACTCCGCTACCCTCTCCGGAACCGAAGATGCTCACTTTTACCGTAACGGTGGATTGTAAGGTGCTTCTTCAGGAGAATCCCGACCTGAGTGCGGAGAAGAGAGCCCTGGTGCCAAAGAATGGAATTCTGGCAGGTCCCTACCGGTTCCGGGCAAAGGAACGGGCGAGTGCTCTGGATGTGTTACGAAAGGCTTGCCGACAAAAGGGAATTGCTTTGGATGCTTCGAATACCTCCATGGGGATGTACGTGCGAGGAATCGGTGGACTGTATGAATTTGACGGAGGCCCTTCCAGCGGTTGGATGTACCATGTCAATGGAACAACACCCAACAAGTCCGCAGGAAATTACCTTCTTCAAGACGGGGATCGGGTCCAGTGGACCTATGTCACCGGATATTAATTTTTAGGAGGCGCATATGCGTAAGGGAATCAAAAAAATCTTGGCCTTTGGACTGGCTCTTGTACTGGTCCTGGTCCCGCAGCAGGGATTTGCAGCGGCCGATTGGCTCAGCGTCGGGGGAAATCCACAGGGAAACGCGGCGGTAGGCACCGCACTTCCCCAGGGAAAAGAGCAGAGTAAACTGAAATGGAAGGCCCAAGTTGGCTTTGCCAAGAATCTGCTCATCTATCAAGGAAAACTCGTCGTCATCACGGAGAAGCAGCTCTCCCTCTTGGATCGAAACACGGGAAAGGTTGTGAAGAGCTTTCCGATTGAAAAGAACAATGGCTATTCCAACTATAGCCCGTTGATCCAGGGATCGCGGATTTATATTTCCGGCAAGACGGGGTGGATCCTATCCTATGATTTAGAGACCGGAAAAAAAGTTTGGGAATACCAGGCTCCTGCAGTGGCTCGTAACCCCTATTCCGGAGCATCCGACCTCCATGCGGATGAGACCACTCTCTATGTGAGCAATCAGGGGAATGTGATTGGTGCGGACAAGAAGACGGGAGCTTCTTTGGCTACCGTGGATGCGCTCAATCTCTCCGATGGAAGTTTAAAGTGGCATTTTGAAATTCCCGGTGGATTCTATGGAAGTTCCGCACAGATTTTAGGAAATTTCATTGTCTATGGAACCCTCGGAGACGCAAAGGCAAAAGTAAGCCCCAAATTAATTGCCCTAAACCGGGAGACGGGGGAACAAACCGGCTCTTTGGAGCTGGCGGGTGGTCAGTCCTCGGGTCTCGTTCGTTTCCGGGACCGGCTCTACTTCACCGACAAGAGCGGAACCCTTTCTGTGGTGTCTGTTAATGAAAGCGGGGAATTGAACTTGGTCTCCGCCTACAAATTGCCACAAGCTTCCACCTGTGCACCCACCATTGTCTCCACGAAACAGGGAGTCGTTGTTTTTGTGGGAAGTGCAGCAAAGACCGGCCAATTTGGAGATCAGGGCTTCCTGAACATCCTCAATGTGAAACAGGGAACCCAAGCGAAGGTTGCCACAAAGGGAAGCGTTCAGGGAAGTCCCTTGGTGACGAAAGCCTATGAAGAGGAAGGCTACCTCGATGCCTTCTTTACGTATAATGCGGAGCCCGGCGGCCTTCTTTATGCTCGCTATGACTTAGCAACAGGAAAAGCAAGCGCGGAAGAGGTCATTCTGCCGGAGGGAAACGAGAAGAATTTTAACATGATGAGCCCCATCACCGATGGGGAGGGAACCGTCTATGTGCGCAATGACTCCGGGACCCTTTATGCTCTGACCTCTTCCCCCAAGCCGGAAGAGTCCTCCGGCTCGGAGGTGAGCTCTTCCGGGCAAGAAAGCTCTGTCAGCTCTTCCGAAGAGAGCGGTTCCGGCGGCTCCTCCGGACAGAGCAATTCCGAAAGTTCTTCCAAGCAGGGAAGTTCTTCCGGCTCCTCCTCGGAATCCCATAATAAGTTTGCCGGAAATCGGGACGAAGAAAAGCCCCGCGGTAACAGGAAAACCGAGCAAAGCAGCCAAAAAAGCCATTCCCGGAAGACATCCTCTCCGAAGACGGGAGATATCATCATGAAGGTGGTTATCGCCTTGATCGTCGCCTTAGCCGCTCTCGGGGGTCTGCTGTTCTGGAACCGGAGAAAAAAGTAAATGCTTCGACAGATGCTTCATCCCTGGACTCGTTTCATGTATCTGGCGGGGATGATCCTCTTACCGATTTTTTTACCGGAGACGCTTTCGCTCACGGTATATGTGCTGTCGGCTCTTGTGACGCTCGTCGTCTATGAACCGGCGGGGAAAAAGCTAGGCGCGCTTGTCCATTTGGGAAAGCGCGCTTTCCTTATTCTGGGCATGGTGTTCGGACTCAACCTGCTCTTTGGGAGTTCCTATGGGACCCCGCTTGTCACCATTCTGGGTAAGGGAATCTCTCGGCAGATGCTCTATTGGTCCTATCGGACGGGGCTCTTCCTGCTGGGAGCCATCTTCTGGTTTCAGGTGGCGGGACTTTTCTTCTCCGGGGAAGAAGCGCTGGGACTTTTCCATGGAATTCTTCCTTCCCTCAGCCTGATGGTGAGTTCCGGCCTCAGAGAACTGGAGACCCTGGAGACTCGGGTCCGACGTACCCGAGAAACAGCGGCCCTGAATTTCCCTCAGGGAAATTCCTTTGTCCATCGGATGAAGGAGAGCGGGAGAATTCTTTTATCGGTCATGGGCTGGTCCGCGGAACATGGACTCAAGCGGGCCACCATCATGAATGGGAGAGGATACGGGGCGGAAGGCCGTCATGAGGCAACGGCACAGGCCTGGACCGGTCTTGACCTTGCCGCCTCCTGCCTCTTTCTCTTGCTCTTTTTCTGCACGATACAATTCTGGCTGCGAGGCTTGGCCCGCTTGGGCCTTCTGGCCTTGTGCTGCTTACCGATGGTGGCTTATGGATGGGAGGAATGGAAATGGCGGAAATTCGTTTACAAGCGCTAGGCTTTCAATATGCCCTTGCCAAGGAGAAAAGCTTGGAGAAGATCTCCATGCGGGTGGAAACGGGAAGCTTTCACCTTTTGGTGGGACCCAGCGGAAGTGGGAAGACCACCCTTCTTCGGCAATTGAAAAAGTCCATTCGTCCTCAGGGACAGCGAGAAGGGCAGATTTTGTTCAATGGTTCGCCGGAGTTTTTGGAGGAGACGGCCATCGGCTATGTGCCGCAACATCCGGACGATGGACTTGTTATGAACACCGTGGAGAGGGAACTGGCGTTTGGCCTGGAAAATCTGGGCTTATCCTGGGACGAGATTCAGATGCGGATTGCAGAAACCTGCGCCTACTTTTCGATGGAATCTTTTTACCATACCCCCACTGCTCGCCTGTCGGGTGGTCAAAAGCAACTCTTGAACCTGGCCTCGGCCATGATTCTGCGACCGGACCTGCTTCTTTTGGATGAACCGGGGTCACAGCTGGATCCCATTCAGGAGGAGCGGTTCCTGGAGATTCTTCTCCAGCTGCAACGAGACTTTGGCATGACCATGTTGATGACCGAACACAATTATGAGCGGCTCTTAGGAGAGGTGGACGGTATGTCCGTGCTAAGACAGGGACATCTGCTCTACACGGGCTCGCCGCGAGAGGTCCTCTATCACTGGATGAAGGAAGGGAAGGAGGATGCTTCCTTCTTCCCCTTGCCCGCCCGGCTCAGTCTGGCACAAGCGGACCGGGCGGACCGGCTCTGCGTGACAACGGGGGAGGGGCTCCGCTTTTTGCAACAAGAAGTCGGGAAAGGTGGGGAAGAGGAAAAGGATCGGATTCCCAAGCCCTCGACGGTGCCCCTCCCGGACCAGTCCCCTCTTCTGGAGGGCACGCACCTTTTCTTCCGCTTTGGTCGCGATAAGGCCTTTCTGCTTCGAGACCTTTCCCTCTGCTTGGAGGAGGGGATGATTTATGGCCTCATGGGCAGCAATGGAGCGGGGAAGAGCACCCTGCTTCGCGTTCTTTCCGGACAGCTTCCCCTGGAAGGGGGAAGGCTTCGCTGGAAGGGGAAGCAGAAGCTGGAAGAGGTGCGAAAAAGAGGGGAGCTCGCTTATCTTCCCCAGGATCCCGAACTGCTCTTCACGCAGGATTCGGTGGAAAAGGAGTTGCGAGGGGCCTATGGAGACCGGTGGGAAGAGGCGCTGTCCAAGCTCCCCTTTGCGCAGCAGGGAGGGCAGTCTCCCTACGACCTGTCGGGCGGGCAGAAACAGCTTCTCGCCTTGTCACTTTTGCTCAGTCGACCTCGCAGGCTCCTGCTCTTGGATGAACCGGGGAAGGGGATGGACCCCGGACTCAAGCGGATGCTGAGGGAGCAATTGGGGGAACTCAAGCAAGCCGGAACCACAATTTTGATGGTGGGTCATGACCTCGACTTTTTAGCGGCCTGCTGTGACGTCTGTTCCCTGCTTTTTGATGGGAAGCTGGTCATGACCAAGGCAAGCCATCCCTTCTTTCGGGAGAATCACTTTTTCACCACAAAGGCGCAACGGCTGGTGCGAAGATTCAGTCGGGAACCCGTCACGGCGGAGGAGGTCATGGCTTGGTATGGGAACAAGAAGATGATGCACGAAAAATCGGAGAATAGGAGAAGGGGATGCGTACAGAAGGATGGATGATTGCCACATTTGTCATTTTTGTTCTGGGCTTTCTGCTGATGGGAAGGCATTTTGAAAGGAAGAAGCGCGATGCCCGGGAATTGATGCTCTATGCGATTCTCATGGCCTTGGCGGTTGCCAGCCGTCTCGTGTTCGCCTGGCTTCCCCATATGAAGCCCATTGAGGCCCTGTGCATGCTCTATGGGGCGGTCTTTGGCTGGCGGGTTGGATTTTTAACGGGATCCTTGAGCATCTTCCTGTCGAATTTCGCCTTCGGTCAGGGACCTTGGACCCCTTGGCAGATGGTGGCCTATGGCCTGGGAGCGATGGTCTTTGGATGGATTTATCATAAACCCCTTCGGAAGAAGCGGGATCGGTGGCGGAAGGAGGATCGTCCCATTTCTCCGTGGTATTATGTGGGGATGGCGGCCGTTGCCTTTGTCCTTTACATGGGATTTGTGGGACCCATTTTGGACACCTCCGTTATTTTCACCACCCAGGCCGTCTGGACCAAGCAGTCGATCATGGCCATGTATATGGCGGGCGTTCCGGTGAATTTTACCCAGGGTTTGATGTCCATTTTGACGATTGTTTTGATTGGCCCCCTGCTCGTGGACAAGCTGGACACGATTTCGCGTAAGTATGGGATTGGGAGTGAGGCACAAACGGAAGCATAACGAGGGGGGATCATCAATCCCACGGCCCTTCTTTCGCCGGTGGTTTTCCGGAAGGGCCGGTTCGTTCTATAAATTTTCGAGAAGAATTTGCATTTTCTAACCCATCGTGGTACAATAACTAGGCTATTGAGATTTTGACGGAGAGAGGTGAGATTATGAAAAAGGACATTCATCCGGAGTACTTCGAGGATGCACAGGTTACTTGTGCTTGTGGAAACACCTTTACGGTGGGTTCGACAAAGAAGACTTTGAAAGTTGAAGTTTGTTCGGAGTGCCATCCGTTTTATACAGGCAAACAGAAATCTGCAGAACGTGGTGGTCGTGTCGAGCGCTTCAAGAAAAAATACAACTTGGACTAAGTGGAAGTGGAAAGGACCGGCATTGCGCCGGTCCTTTTTTATGTGGGGATTTTCCCCTCAATTTCGCTTATAATGGAACAGGAGACTTATGAACAATAAGGCGAGCACAACGGAAGAGTGGATTCGGCGTTTTCCCGAGCGGGAGGGCCTCCTGGCGCTTTCCTATGTGTTGGATGAGCCGATTTCGGAGATCCTCCGGCATCCGACACAGATTCTTTCCCCCGCTCATTGCCAAAGGATGGCGGAAATCTTACAGGATCGTCATCGCCATCGCCCCCTGCAGTATGCCCTGGGAATCTGGGAATTTTATGGGAGAAGCTTTCATGTGGATGAGAGAGCCCTGATTCCCCGCCCCGAGACGGAACGCTTGGTGGAGCTGGTTTTACAGGAGGGAACGTGTGGCTGCCACATTTTGGATCTGGGAACTGGCAGCGGAATCATCCCCTTAACCATCGCTTTGGAGGGCCAGGCGGAGGAACTGACAGGCTCCGATATCTCCCGGCAGGCCCTGGACCTGGCAAAGGAGAATGAACAGTTTCTTCGGCAGGGGGAGGCAAAGACCTTGTCACCGATTCGTTGGATTCAAAGCGATCTCTTTGAAAACCTGCCCGGGCGATACGATGTGTTGATTTCCAACCCGCCTTATGTGGAGGAAAGGGAGCGAGGGAAGCTGCAAAAAGAGCTGTCCTATGAGCCGGAGACGGCCTTATTCGCCGGGGACGATGGGTTGGATTTTTATCGGCGACTGGCGGGAGAGGCGGGAGACCATCTCCGGAAAGGCGGCCGCATCTTTTTGGAGATTGGGGATCAACAAGGGGCTTCCGTAAAAGAGCTGTTTAAAACTGCGGGTTTTGCGGACCTCGCAGTGATTCAAGATTACACCCATCGGGACCGCATCCTGCGAGGGGTTTGGCCCGAAGAGAAAAGAGGATACGATGTTTGAACACTTGGAGAACATACAGGAACAGATCCGGGAACTGGAACAGCGCCTGGCGGATCCCGAACTCATTGCCGACATGAAGCGGTGGCAGGAGGTGAATCGGGACTATGTCAATCTGAAGCCGGTGGCGGAGAGCTACACGGCCTATCGACAGGCGATGGATGGAGCCAAGGAGGATGAGGCCCTTCTGAAGGAGAGCAACGAAGAGGAAATGAAAGAGATGCTCTCGCTGGATCTGGAGGAAAAGAAGGAAGAGGCAGACCGCTTAGAGCATGAACTGAAGCTGCTTCTCCTGCCCAAGGACCCCAACGATTACAAGAACGTTATCGTGGAGATTCGGGCAGGGGCCGGCGGAGAAGAGGCGGGGCTCTTTGCGGGAGACCTGTACCGGATGTATCACATGTATGCGGACAAGGCGGGCTATCAAACGGAGAGCCTGGACCTTTCGGAGCAGGGAATCGGTGGCATTAAAGAAGCGACTTTTATGGTCAAGGGAGAGGGTGCCTATTCCAATTTAAAGTATGAATCCGGCGTGCATCGGGTGCAAAGGGTTCCGGAGACGGAGTCCAGCGGACGAATCCATACCTCCACGGCAACCGTTGCGGTTCTTCCCGAAGCGGAAGATGTGGATGTGGAGATCAATCCCAATGATCTGCGGATTGATGTGTACCGGTCCAGTGGTCATGGCGGACAGAGTGTCAACACGACGGACTCTGCCGTTCGCATCACCCATATGCCCTCGGGGATTGTTGTGACCTGCCAGGATGAGAAGAGCCAGATCAAGAACAAAGACAAGGCCATGCGGGTCTTGCGGGCGCGCCTCTATGACCTAAAAATGGAGGAACAGCAGAAAGAGTTGTCGGCGGACCGTCGTTCCCAGGTAGGTACCGGCGATCGGTCCGAACGGATTCGCACCTATAATTTTCCGCAGGGCCGCATCACCGATCACCGAATCAACCGGACCATCTATCAGCTTCAGGATTTTCTCGACGGAAACATTCAAGAGATGATCGATGCCCTGAAGGAAGAGGACCAAGTCAAGAAACTGGAGATGTTAGCGAAAAAAGCGGGAGAATAACGCCCAGTCTAGGAGGCAAAAATGGACCAGGAAGAATGGAGAGCTGCTTTTGAGAAGAAACTGCTGACGCTGTTTGGGGTCACCCGAGAAGAAGCCACCGATTTCGAGAAGTATGGGGCCCTCTCCCGATTGATCATGGATCGGCTCCAGGAAGATTGGCAGAAAACCCGAAAGAAGTGTCAGGGGATGAGAAACGAGTACTATTTTTCTGCTGAGTTTCTCATCGGCCGGTCCCTGGGAAATAACTTGCTGAATCTCGGAATTCTCCGGCAGACCAAGGAGATGCTCCGGGACATGGGCATTGATTTTGACCGGCTGGAGGATGAGGAGGAAGATGCCGCCCTGGGAAATGGCGGGCTGGGTAGGTTAGCGGCGTGTTTCATGGAGTCCGCCGCGAGTCTGTCCTATCCCGTGCAGGGATATGGCGTTCGCTACTCACAGGGAATTTTTAAGCAAAAATTTGTGGATGGCTTTCAAAAGGAGCTTGGCGATGATTGGATCAGGAGGGGAGATTTCTGGTCCCTTCGCAAGGACAGCGATACCCAGGTGGTAAGATTTCGTGACCAGGTGGTCCTAGCGGTTCCCTATGATATGCCCATCGTCGGCTACCGGAATGGGGTGGTCAACACCCTGCGTCTCTGGCAGGCGGAGCCCGTGGACAGCGGCTTTAATTTCGATCAATTTAACAATTTTGATTACTGCCAAGCCATCCAGGCGAAGAATCAGGCGGAGGATATCACCCGGGTTCTCTATCCCAATGATATTCAGCGGGCGGGAAAAGTGCTGCGGCTCAAACAACAGTACTTCTTTGTGTCGGCAAGCTTGCAGGATCTCTTAGAGAAATACCGGAAGCAGGCGCCCGAGGACACGAAGCTTATGCACTTTGCCGACAAACACTGTATCCAGCTCAATGACACCCATCCGGTGATTGGCATTGCCGAGCTCATGCGGCTCCTTATCGACCGGGAAGGCCTTTCCTGGGAAGAGGCGTATGCGATTGTTCGAAAGACCTTTGCCTTCACCAACCATACGGTTCTGCAAGAAGCACTGGAACGATGGGACCTGGACATTGTGGAGGAGGTCAGCCCGCGTTGCCTGCAGCTGATTCAGGAGATCAATGAACAGATGGTACAGGCATTGCGGGAACAGGGGCTCTCCGAGGAGAGGATTCAAGGCTATCGAATTGTCCATGATCATGTGGTGGAGATGGCGTATTTAGCGGTCTGGTGCTCAACGAGCGTGAACGGCGTTGCGGGAATTCACACACAGATTTTGAAATCGGAGACCCTGAAGCAGTGGGCGGATCTCTTCCCGGAAAAATTCAATAACAAGACCAATGGCGTCACGCCTCGACGCTGGCTGATGTTCAGCAATCAGGAGTTGGCGGACTTCATCAGCCGGAAGCTGAAGAGCGATTCCTGGAAAGAGGATCTCAAGCAGCTGAAGGGGTTGGAAGCCTTCTTAGAGGATGAAGAAACCTTGCGGGAACTTCTGGAGATCAAGCGGACCAAGAAGAGACAGCTCGCGGACTACATTCTCCGGACGGAGGGAATCGAGGTCGATCCGAACTCCCTGTTCGATATCCAGATCAAACGGCTTCATGAATATAAACGGCAGCTCTTGAATGCCCTTCACATTCTTTATCTTTATGACAAAATCAAGAAGAATCCGGGTCTGGATCGCGTTCCCCGAACCTTTCTCTTTGGAGCAAAGGCGGCTCCCGGCTATTTTCGGGCCAAGGCGATTATCAAGTTTATCAATGAGATTGCCCGGATGGTGAACCATGATCCCGATACCAAGAGCAAGCTCCGCGTAGTTTTTCTTCAAAACTATCGGGTTTCCTCTGCGGAAAAGCTCTTTCCCGCCGCAGACCTATCGGAGCAGATCTCTACAGCGGGCAAAGAAGCCTCGGGAACGGGAAACATGAAGTTTATGATGAATGCGACCCCGACCATCGGAACCTATGATGGAGCCAACATCGAAATCTTTCGGGAGGCGGGGGAAGAGGCGAATTATCGGTTCGGGGCGACGGTCGAAGAGCTGGAAAAAGTAAGTGCCGACTACAATCCGAAAGAATTCTATTACAAGGATTTGGACTTGCGGCAGGCTATCGACTACCTGTTAGATGAAAAGCGGCTTTCCGATCGGGGAACCTTCATGTTTTTAGATATCTATAATTCCCTGGTAGCACCTCAGGATGGGAGTCGGGGGGATCAGTACTATCATCTCTATGATTTTCGGAGCTATGTGGAAGCCCAGGAGAAAGTGGAACAGGACTATCGGAAGCCCCTGCTTTGGGCAAAAAAATGTTTGAAGAATTTGGCAAACAGCGGCTATTTTTCCTCGGACCGCACCATTGAGGAATATGTTGAGGAAATCTGGCATCTGGACAAAATATAGGGTCGAGGGATTCCTGATCCCCGAAGAAAGGGAAAAATTATGCTGGTAAATGCAAAAGAAATGTTAAACAAGGCGGTAGCGGGTCACTATGCGGTGGGCCATTTTAACATCAACAACCTGGAGTGGACCAAGGCCATTCTCACAGCGGCAGAGGAGACCCAGAGCCCGGTGATTTTGGGGGTTTCCGAGGGAGCCGGAAGGTACATGACCGGTTTTAAGACGGTGGCAGAGATGGTCAAGGCCATGGTGGAGTCCATGGAGATCACGGTTCCGGTCGCCCTTCACCTGGATCATGGGACTTACGAGGGAGCGAAGGCCTGTATCGAGGCCGGCTTCAGCTCCGTCATGTTCGATGGCTCCTCTTATGAGTTAGCGGAGAATTTGCAGAAAACCCGTGAGATTGTAGATATTGCCCACTCACAGGGAATTTCCGTCGAAGCGGAAGTCGGTGCCATCGGCGGGGAAGAAGACGGGGTCATCGGCGCAGGAGAGATTGCGGACCCCGAGGAATGTGAAAAGCTTGCAGACCAGGGGGTCGATTTCCTGGCGGCGGGAATTGGAAACATTCACGGGGTCTATCCGGAAAACTGGAAGGGCCTGGACTTTACCGCGCTTGCGGCCATTAAGGACAAGGTGGGCGATCTTCCCCTCGTTCTTCACGGCGGAACGGGAATCCCGGAGGAGATGATTCGCAAAGCCATATCGCTGGGGGTCGCGAAGATCAATGTGAATACGGAGTGCCAGATTGCTTTTGCAAAAGCCACGCGCGCCTATGTGGAAGCGGGAAAGGATCAACAAGGCAAGGGCTTTGACCCTCGAAAGCTGTTGGCGCCGGGATCGGAAGCCATCGTGAAGCTGGTGAAAGAAAAGATGGAAATCTTCGGATCGGTCGGGAAGGCAAAATAGAGAACTTCCCGGAAAAGCGTGGGGAAGAGGGCGGAACGGCCAGAGCTTCCTTTTCTCAGGCATTGCCTTTACAGAAACCGGTTTTTGGAAGAGCCGGCAATCCAATTTCTGAGTTTTCAAAAGAGCAGCTTCGCTGCTCTTTTTTATGTTTGAAATTAAGAAATGAAGTTACTTATATTCAACGATATATTATTTTTTTAATGAATATGCATGATAACATAAAGCTATAAACGGAGCGAGCTTTCAGAATGGAAAGACAGTGCATGGTTTGTTTTACAGATCGTCCTTATGGTTCTTCTTCACTACATTACTCAGCTGTATTTTCTCTAATTTTGTTCTTTCGACTACTGTTGTTTTACATTTTAGTATATACTACTAGTGAATTTATCAGTATTTGTTTCCGTACACTTTATTTATTTCTTTACTTATCTTTTGGAGGGACCCTTGGAATCATTCGATCAGATGAAAGTACCGGCATTACGAGAATTGGCAAAAGCACGCGGGTTAAAAAGTGCCTATAAATATAAAAAATCCGATTTGCTGCAATGGCTCCGGGAGCGACAAGAAGCCCCGGAGAAGGAGGAGCCCCTCTCGAAGAATACGAAGAAAAAAAATAGGGAGGACGAACCCTCAAAAGGATCTCACCCCTTTCGTGCTTCCTCCAAGTCGTCAAAGTCGTTTCGAAAAGCTTCCGGCCGGAAGGCAGGAGCGAGGAAAGACCGGAAACAGGACGGAGAGGAAGGACGGAAAAGATCCAATCATAAGACGGGACAGAACCACCGAAAGAAAACGCCGGCAGGCTCATTGGATGAGGAGGTAAAGGAGTCGATTCCGGACCGGACACGGCAAACTTTGCGGGAGATTTCGGCGAAGGAGGGGGAGAAAACCGAGGTCGCAAAGCCAAATCCCTCTCCAAGAAAGAGAAGAGACGAAGAGCTTGGTCTCAGCCAGGGGGAGGAACCCCATGGAGATCTTCCCTCCGCTTCCGGAGTCCTGGAGGTCATGGCGGAAGGATACGGATTTCTTCGCAGTGAGACCGAGGAAGGGGAGAACAAGGACTACTATGTTCCCCAGAGCCACATCAAGCGTTTTTCGCTTCGCAGCGGAGACATCGTGGAAGGCATTGTGGGAGACAACCACGACAAGGACAAGTACGCCCCCATTATTTATATCCAGTCGGTGAATGGCACCGCCCCCTTTTCCTTCAAAGATCGAGAGGATTTTGATGAGCTTACGCCGATTTATGCGAATGAGAGAATCCGCTTAGAGCAAGGAAAGGAAGATATCTCAAACCGCATTGTGGACCTGGTGGCCCCCATCGGAAAGGGCCAGAGAGGGCTTATCGTCAGTCCGCCAAAGGCGGGCAAGACCTCCCTCCTGAAGTCGATTGCGCAGGCGGTGGAAGCGAAGTATCCTTCCATTTATCTTTTTATTCTGCTGATTGATGAGCGACCGGAAGAGGTCACGGATTTTGAATGGTCCGTGAACCATCTGCGCAAGGCGGAGGATCCGATCCGGACGGAGGTGATTTCATCCACCTTTGACAAGCCGGCGGTCAATCACACGCAGACGGCAGAGAAACTCATTGACCGGGCAAAGCGCCTGGTGGAGAGCGGGCAGGATGTGATGATCCTCTTGGATTCCCTAACCCGACTGTCTCGGGCCTACAACATCACGACCCAACCCAGTGGTCGAACCCTTTCCGGCGGTTTGGATCCCGTGGCGCTGTATCCGCCCAAGAGCTTTTTCGGAGCGGCTCGAAACATTCACGGGGACGGAAGTTTAACCATCCTCGCCACCTGCTTAAAGGATACCGGCTCCCGGATGGATGATATGATCTATGAGGAGTTCAAAGGCACGGGAAACATGGAGGTCCATTTGAGTCGGGATCTGTCGGAGATGCGTGTTTTTCCGGCTATTGATATCTTTGCCTCGGGAACCCGCCGAGAGGACCTGCTGTTAACGAAAGAGGAGCAGGAAACCATGAACCTCTTACGGAAGAGAGGACATGAGCAAAGCCATGATGAGCTGATGATGCAGTTTGTCCAGATGATCAAGAACACGGACAACAATAAAGAGTTTTGCAGCTTTATGAACCGGAGTCTGGGAGGGAAACGATGAAGAAAGGGAAATTAACCGCTCTCCTTGTTGTTTTGACGACATTGACACTGACTGCTTGTGGAGGAGAGAAGAAGTATAAGGCCGGAACCTATGAAGGAAGCGGCCGGGGATATTCGAAAGAGGGAGCCATAAAAGTTTCCGTGACCATCGATGAGAGCGGCTCCATCTATGACGCAAAGGTGTTGGAGCAGACGGAGACCAAGGAGATTGGGGGGAAGGCCTTGGACCGGCTCCTGGAGCAGCTTTCCCAGAAAAAGTCGGAGAATATCGATACGGTTTCGGGGGCAACGCGGACCAGCGAGGGTTTTCGGCAGGCGGTCAAGGAAGCACTGAAAAAAGCGGGAAAATAGAGAAAGATTGAAGAAACGCCTATTTTTCAGTATAATTAACACATATGTGATTTTAAGGAGGAGACTATGGCAGAGATCAAATTGAATGCGGAAAAACGGGAAGCACAAGGAAAAAATCAAGTTGATAAGCTGCGGAATGCAGGAAAGATTCCGGCAGTTGTATACCAGAAAGACCAGGAGCCAATCAGCATCCAAGTAAACGAGTTGGAATTCAACCGCGTTTACGGAGAAGCGGGAACTTCGATTTTGGTGGATTTGGAAGTCGCCGGGGACAAGACGCACACGGTGCTGATTAAAGAAGCACAGAAGCACCCGGTTCGTGACCAATACCTACACGTTGACTTCCACGAAGTCAACATGAATGAGAAGATCAAGGTCGTCGTACCAATCATCCTCTTAAACCGTGGAGAGATTCGCGTGCAGCCGTCCGTTTTGAACCAGCAGTTGGAAGAAGTGGAAGTGGAGTGCTTGCCTTCCAACATTCCTTCTCAGACCGAGATGGACGTGAAGGAAATGCAGATTGGAGACACGCTGACGGTGGCGGATTTGGATATTGCCAAGGATGAAAACATTGATATTCTTTTGGACCTGGAAACACCCGTTGCCAGCTTGAGCGAACCTCAGGAACAGCCTGCAGAAGAAGAGGAAACCGTTGATGCAGCCGATGTGCCTGAAATCGGTCAAGAGGATAAGGAAAAAGAAAAAGAAGACTAGTCCTTTTTTGAGAGATGGGAAAGCGGAGGTAGGCGAATGTTGTGCGCTACCTCCGTTTTTTTCGTAGAGAGCGAGGAAAGCATGGAGAAAAAAAGATGGATATACCTGGATCATGCAGCGACGACCCCGTTGAGCCCCGGGGCCTTTGCGGCCATGAAGCCCTACCTCTTTGCGCACTTTGCCAACAGCTCCTCCAGTCATGGAGCCGGTCAGGAAAGTGCGAGAGGGCTGGTCTTTGCGCGGGAGGAATTGGCGCAGCTTCTCTCCTGTCAGCCTCGCGAGCTCGTCTTCTGCTCGGGGGGGACAGAAGCCGATAACCAGGCGCTTTGGAGCGGCTTTCTCCAGGGAAAAAAACAGGGAAGGTCCGCCATTATCACCTCTTCCTTTGAGCATGAGGCCATCCTAAAACTCCTTCCCCTGTTGGAGAGAGAGGGAGCCCGGATCCATCTTCTTTCGCCCAATGCGGAGGGCCAAGTTTTGCCGGAAGCCCTGGAGAAAGCCCTGGCGGAGGAAGAAAGGCAGGGAGGGACCGCCCTGGTTTCCCTCATGATGGTAAATAATGAACTGGGAACCATTCAGGATGTGGCACAATTCGGCCGCCTGGCCCATAAATATGGGGCCCTCATGCACACGGATGCCGTCCAGGCCGTAGGGCATCTTCCCCTGTCTCTTGCCCAACTCCCTGTGGACTTTCTCAGCCTGTCCTCCCACAAGTTTAACGGTCCCAAGGGGGTGGGCGCCCTATTCTGTCGCCAAGGAACAACCCCGCTTCCGCTGATTTACGGAGGAGGACAGGAGCGAGGATTGCGCTCCGGAACGGTGAATGTTCCGGGAATTGCGGGCATGGTGGCAGCCCTTCGGGAGCACCTGGAGGCGGGGGAGAGCGAGTGGGCCTTTACCCGCAGCCTGCGGGACCGCCTCATTCGGGGACTCAAGCAGATTCCGGGGTTACGGGTTACCGGAGAGGGGGCTGACCGGGCACCGGGTCATGTTCACGTAAGCCTGGACCACGGGGATCATGATGTGATTCTTTACCGGCTGAATGAAAAAGGAATTTGTGCCTCTGCGGCGTCTGCCTGCCAAGCGGGGGCGAACCAAGCGAGTCATGTCTTGGTCAGCATGGGCTTTTCCGAGGAGCGCCTAAAGAGTGCCCTGCGTTTTTCCCTCGGGCCGGAGAATACCGAAGAAGAAATCGAAGCAACGATTCAGGCCATGCAGGAAATCTGTGGTAAGAAAGGAGAGCAGGAATGAAGAAAAAAGTCTTAGTTGCCATGTCCGGAGGGGTGGATTCCAGCGTTGCCGCCTACCTGCTCAAGGAACAGGGGTATGATTGCATCGGGGTTACCATGCGACTCTACAACAATGAAGAAATCGGCATTCCCAAGGGGCATACCTGCTGCAGCCTCGACGATGTGGAAGATGCACGGAGTGTATGTTTCCGGCTGGGGATTGACTTTCAGGTCTATGACTTTTCTCACGACTTTGATCAAAAGGTGATTGAAAAGTTTGTGGACTATTACCGGAAGGGATGGACGCCGAATCCCTGTGTGGACTGCAACCGCTATCTGAAGTTTGATAAGCTCTTGCAACGGGCGGAAGAATTGGGCTGCGATTATGTTGCCAGTGGTCACTATGCCCGAGTGGAGAAACGGGGAGACCATTATGCCCTCTTGCGGGGGATCGATGAGAGTAAGGATCAGAGCTATGCACTCTACCATTTTACGCAGGAAAGCTTAGCCCACACCCTGCTCCCGGTGGGAAACTATCGGAAGACGGAAATTCGCAAGATTGCGGAAGAGCAGGGCTTTATCAATGCACGAAAGCATGACTCACAGGACATCTGCTTTGTACCTGATGGCGATTACGTGGGTTTCTTGGAGCGACGGGAGCATAAGTCGTTTGAGCCCGGGGAAATTCGAACCGAGAAGGGAAAGGTGGTCGGCCGGCATAAAGGCGCCATAGCGTACACCATCGGTCAGCGTCGCGGCCTGGGAGTGGCGATGAAAGAGCCCATGTATGTTTACGGGAAAGACATGGAGAAGAACCAGGTGTTCATTGGTCCGGAGGAAAAGCTCTATGCTAGGGGGCTACTGGCCGCGGATTGGAACTGGGTGGAAGAAACGGAAAAGGACGAAGTCGCCGTGACCGCCAAGGTTCGCTATGGACAGAAAGACCAGCCCGCAAGGCTGCTCCCGCAGGCGGATGGCACCGTTCGCCTCCTCTTCGATGAGAAACAGCGGGCGATTGCTCCGGGCCAATCCGTCGTCTGCTATCAAGGAGATCGGGTCATCGGTGGGGGAACCATCGTTGCCCTTCAAGAAGAATAGGTCCGCAGTGGCGCAAAAGAAAATCCCCATTGGCGATGCCAATGGGGATTTTCTTTATTCCCGGGTGCCATTCGGGCACCGTAGGGAGGATTTACTGATTTTTCTTTAAGGATTCCGCGACAGAGTCTGCCAAAGCGTAGATATCCTTTACGCTGACGTTGTTTAACGAGGAGATGAAGGAAGCTTCCGTATCCAGATAATACATCTCATACATCTCATCAATCATCTTCCGCATTTCCGTTCCGGAGTTCGGTGCCCAGGTTCCATTCTCTACAATACCAATGGTCCGCTTCTGCAGGTTCAGCGCCTGCATATCGGCGATGAAGTCTTTCATTGGCGGGTAAACGCCCAGGTTATAGGTTACCGATGCCAGGATGATGTGGCTGACACGGAAGGCTTCCGAAATCAGATAGGAAACATCGGTGCTGGATACATCAAAGACAGAGATATCGGAATATCCTCTCTTGTCAATCTCCGAAGCGAGAACCTGTGCGGCTTCCTCGGTGTTGCCATACATTGACGCATAGACGATCATCACCGCATTATCCTCTGGGGTGTAGCTGGACCATTTATCATACTTGTCCAGGATGTAGCCCAAATCCTTTCTCCAGACGAGACCATGGAGGGGGCACAGAACCTTGATGGGTAGGGTTGCCGCCGTCTTCAGTACCGACTGGACATGGGGACCGTATTTTCCGACGATGTTGGTGTAGTAACGACGGGCTTCATCCAGCCAATCCCTGTCATAGTCCACTTCGTCCGCAAACATCTTTCCGTCCAGAGCCTTGAAGCTTCCGAAGGCATCGGCAGAGAAGAGGACGCCGTTGGTGGTATCCAGGGTTACCATCGGTTCCGGCCAGTGAACCATGGGAATCTCCACAAAGGCAAAGTTGTGCTTTCCGGAGCTGAAGGTGTCGCCGGTCTTGACCTGAATCTTTTTGTCCACGTGGAAGTTATACTGGCTCATGAAGTAGAAGCCTTTTTCCGTGGAAATCACGGTAGCCTCCGGATAGCGAAGAAGGACTTCTCCCAAGCTTGCCGCATGGTCGGGTTCCATGTGGTTGATGATAATGTAATCCAACTTCCGTCCATCCAGGACAAATTCCAGGTTGTCCAATAGCTGACGGCACACGGACCAGTCGGCGGTATCGAACAGGACGGTCTTTTCATCCAAGAGCACATAAGAGTTGTAGCTTACGCCCTCGGGAATCGGATGAATATTTTCAAACAGATGGGTGCGATGATCGTTGGCCCCAATCCAATATAGGTTTTCCACAATTTCACGTACGTTATGCATCATCTACCTCCTTAAGATATAGCACGTAGGGTTGCTCCCCTCCCCCCTTTGCAAAGGGGGAGAAGAAAACTTTCCTTATTGTTCTGCATCGATGAAGTTGCTCTTCGGATCGCCGCACTTCGGGCACTGATAGGAATCCGGAAGCTGATCAAAGGGGGTTCCCGGAGCAACATCGGCTTCCGGATCGCCCAACGCCGGATTGTATTCGTGACCACAGCCGGAGCATACCTTAACGTCCGTAGAGGTTCTCGGCTCCTGCTTTACGGTTTTCTTCATCTTTACAAATTCGGGGGCTTCATGACGCTTTTGACCATGCTCTAACTCTTTGGTGAGCAGGGGCAGGATCTCGTTGACATCTCCGACGATGCCATAGTCGGCATTGGCAAAAATGGGAGCCCGATCATCGTTATTGATGGCAACAATCGTTGTTGCCTCTTTGATTCCACGCAGATGCTGACCGGCACCGGAGATGCCGCAGGCAATATAGAGGTTGCCCTTGAATTTCTGCCCGGACATACCCACATAGCGCTCAATGGGTACATACTGCAGGTTTTCTGCAACGGGTCGGGAGGAAGACACGGCACCGCCAACGGCCTTGGCCAGGTCCTCAATGAGCTTCATGTTCTTCTTGTCACCGATTCCCTGTCCGGCGGAAACCAGACGCTCCACCGAGGTGACATCCGCCCACGGGTCTACTTGGATATCAAAGGAGAAGCCGTCTTTCTTGAGTGCTTCCACCAGCTGTTTCACCTGCTCCTGGGGAGTTCCCTCGAAGATGATGTTCTTACGGGGACCGGTTGCGCTACCCGGCTTGCCGTGAGGAGCGGCAGCGGCACTCTTCTTCTTGCGAATCTTACCGACAATCTGGTTGGCGATTACCACCCGCATCACCTCATTGGTTCCTTCGTAGATCTGCGTGATTTTGGCATCTCTGTAGAAGCGCTCCACGTCAATGCCCTTGATAAATCCGTTTCCACCGTGAATCTGGAGAGCCTCGCTGGTGAGACGCTCTGCCAGGTCGGAAGCGAATAATTTGGCCATCGCGGCTTCTTTGGTGTATTTCTCATGCTTGGTCTTCATCTCGGCAACGCTATAGATCATGAGACGAGCGGCCCGCAACTGGGTTGCCATGTCGGCGAGCTTGAAGCTGATTCCCTGGTTTGTGGCAATGGGTTCCCCAAATTGGATACGCTCACGGGAATAGGCCAGTGCCGATTCAAAGGCACCCTGTGCAATTCCTAAGGCCTGGGAGGCGATTCCGATACGGCCGCCATCCAGGGTCATCATGGCAATCTTAAATCCTTCTCCCTCTTTTCCCAACAAGTTTTCCTTGGGGACCTTCACGTTTTTGAAGGAGAGCTCGGAGGTGACGGAGGAACGAATTCCCATCTTGTCGTACTGGTTGGGGAATGTGAAGCCTTCCCAGCCTTTTTCCACGATGAAAGCACTGATTCCGTGGGTTCCTTTTTCGGGGCTGGTTACGGCGAAGATGACGTAGGTGTCAGCGGCTTGGCCGTTGGTGATGAAGATCTTTCCCCCGTTTAACTCATAGTAATCGCCCTTCAGAACTGCCGTGGTTTCGGTGCCGCTGGCATCGGATCCGGCGTGTTCCTCGGTCAGACCGAAAGCACCGATTTTTTCACCCTTTGCCAGGGGAACTAAGTATTTTTTCTTCTGCTCTTCGGTACCGAATGCGTAAATCGGCCAACTGCCTAAAGAGGTGTGGGCAGAGCAGATAACGCCGACACCGCCATCCACGCGGGCCAATTCCTCCACGGTAATGGCATAACTGATGACATCCAGACCGGCACCGCCGTACTCTTTTTCATAGGGGACACCCATGAAACCCAGCTGGCCCATTTTTTTGACGATTTCCACAGGAAATTCATCGTTCTGGTCAAGACGGAAAGCAATGGGCTTTACTTCCTTCTCGGCGAACTCCCGAACCTTTTTGCGGAGTTCCTCATGTTGTTCTGTAGTTTTAAACGCCATATCTTCCTCCTCATATTTCACTGGAAAACACAAAACGTTTTCCTTAACACCTCATTAAAGATACCCGAAATGGGGGTCCTTTAACCCTTAAGCAAATAGTAGTACAATCCTGCCCGCCTTGCAAATTAATTTTGAGTTAAAGGGTCGGAATTCCCGCATCGGCTTTTGGGAATCCCCTTATGAGGCTTACAAAAACCCATCCGGCAAAAAATAGAAAAGAATTTGAAGCGATGGAAAAGAGCCATAAAAAAGGGAGCTCTCAGGAGAGCTCCCTTTTTTATAGCTTATAAAATTTATTCTGCAATCACTTTCAAGAAGACTTTCTTTCCCTTCTTGATGGTGATTCCCCGGACCAATTTTTCCCGGTCCATTTCCGCACGAGGATCGGTGATTTTTTCCTCATCGATGGTGATTCCTCCCTGCTGGATGAGGCGTCTGGCTTCTCCGTTGGAGGAGGTCAATCCTGCCAGAGTGAGCAGGTTGAGAATGCCGATTTTGTCCTCCGTCACGGGGATGGTTACCGAGGGCATGTTCTCCGATTGACGGCCCGACGAGAAGAGGAACCGCTCGGTTTCCAGAGCTTCTTTGGCCTTTTCCTCCCCATGAACCAATTTTGTGACCTCATAGGCAAGCACTTCCTTCCCCTTGTTGATGTCGCCGTTCCTGTCCCCCAGCTCCAGGCACTGGGCCTTGGGCAGAAAGGTGAGCTGCAGGAGGAAACGGCGGACATCCCGGTCATCCACATTTCGCATGTAATGGAAGAGGTCGTAGGGAGAGGTCTTTTCCTCATCCAGCCAAACGGCGCCCTTCATGGATTTTCCCATCTTTACCCCATCGGCGGTGGTTAAGAGCTTAAAGGTTAAGCCAAACACATCGGTATTCTCGGCTTTTTTTACCAGGTCAGCGCCACCGATGATGTTGGCCCACTGGTCGGAGCCCCCAAGCTCCAGACGACAGCCATATTTGCGGTAGAGCACCAAAAAGTCATAGCTCTGCAGGAGCATGTAGGCAAATTCAAAGAAGGTGAGACCGCCTGCGGCCAAGCGGTTTTTGTAGGCATCTTTTTTGATCATTTCCCCCACGTTAAAATGGACACCGACGCCGCGCATGAACTCCAAGAAGTTGAGATCCATCAGCCAATTTCCGTTGTTTTCCAGGATGGCACCGCCCTCTCCAAAGTCGAGAAAGCGGGAGAGCTGGCGGTAGAAGCAGTCCGCATTGTGTTGGATTTTTTCCTTGGTCATCACCGTCCGCATATCTGACCGACCCGAAGGGTCCCCGATCATGGTCGTGCCCCCTCCCAAGAGGGCAATGGGCCGGTGGCCATAGGCCTGCATCCGCATCATGACCATAATCTGAATAAAGTGACCGACGGTGAGGGAATCCGCCGTCGCATCGAAGCCGATATAGAAGGGAACCGACTCCTGTGCGAGAAGTTTTCTCAGTTCCTCTTCATTGGTGGTGTTGTCAAAGTAACCACGATCCTTCAATTCATCCAAGACATTATCATATTCTTTTTCGTATTCGACTCTCATGTGCAATCCTTTCTCTGGGTTTCTTTCACCAAGGCGTCGGAAATAAAAAAGACCCTGACGGGAAAGGGCGTCGTAACGCGGTACCACCTTTCTTTGCCAAAGCCTCTCGATTCGTAGGAAAATCACCCCTGCAAGCTCCCGTGTTGTAAGCACCTTCCCTGCCTGCTTATTTCGTTGCTTTCATGCTAGCACAGCGCACGACTCTCGTAAAGGAGAACAGAAAGAATGTGGGAGCTGTGATAAAATGGGGAGGAAATATGGTTGTTTGGTAAAAGCAGAAAGGAATAACAGAAAAAAGCAATGAAACTCGTCATCGATCAAGTCTCCAAATCGTTTGGGAACAAACACGTTATCGACAATCTCTCGGGAGCATTCGACCAAGGAAAAATTTACGGTCTGTTGGGCCGAAACGGGGCAGGGAAAACCACCCTTTTCTCCCTGATTGCGGAGGAACTTCGCAAGGATCACGGATCGGTGTATCTGGAGGATGAGACGGGCAAGCACCCCCTGTCCATGGAGGACCTCTTTTTCATGATTGCAGAGCCTTCTTTTCCCAGCTTTTTAACGGGAAATGAGTTTATCCGTTTCTTTATGGAAGGAAACCGGTCGGAGATCAAGGGCAACCGGTCCTTGGACGACTACTTTCAATTGGTGGACTTTGAAGAGGAGGACCGGGATCGCCTCATCAGCGGCTATTCCACCGGTATGAAAAACAAGCTCCAGATGATCATGTTTTTGATTCTACAACCGAAGGTGATTCTGATGGATGAGCCGCTGACTTCTCTGGATGTGGTGGTGCAACTTCAGATCAAGAAGCTGATTCGCTCGATTCGGGGCGATCATATCATTCTCTTCTCCACCCATATTCTTCAGCTTGCGGAGGATCTCTGTGATGAGTTGGTGATTCTCTCCCGGGGAAAATTGAGACCGCTTGACCAGAAGATTCTTCAGCAGAGTGGCCTGGAAGAGAAGATTATCCGCCTTCTCTCGGATGACATCGGGGAGGACCAGCTTCGGGAAGTACACGAGGAGCTGGAGAAAGCAGAGGAAAAGGGAGAGGAGTGAGCGTAGCATGAAAAGCCGTTTGTTTTTTCAACTACTGGAGCGCATGTATCTCCATGCCAATGTGAATGGAACGATTTGGCTGTTTCGCCGGCTTCCTCTCCTGGGAAAGCACATGGGAGACTTCTATCGGTTTTCGGCTTGGAAGAAGGGAATTGATTTTCTTCAGTGGCCCTTTACGGCACTCAAGGCGATTTTAAAATCGCTGTTCTCCCTCTTTTTCGTCCTGGGAGTCCTTACCTGGGTGGGCATCAATTTGAATACGCTGCTTCTCCGCCTTTTGCCAAGTTATTCCGCGGCAGTTCCTCTGGATTTTTTCTTTTCCAGCGGTTGTATCTTCCTGGTCTACGCCTTCTTCGCCATGGGACGGAATCGGCTCTTAGAAAGTGCAAAAGACTTTATGGAAGCCCATCGGTTCTTCCACCTGCCCGGCCGGGACCTGGGGAGAGTCTTTGTCATCCTGCAGCCGCTGCTCTCCTTTTTTGGAAGAAGCGTGGTTTTTGTGGGCGTGGCCATTTTTCTTCACCGGTCCTGGGGCTTCGCCCTATTGTGGAGCTTGGTGCTCTGGGAAGTGGAAAGTCTTGCCGCCTATTTATGGATGCATCTCTTCGATCGGACGGGAATCAATTATGCGACAAAGAACCTTGTAAAATTGCCGGTTCTCCTGTTGATTCTGGGGACTCCCGTCGTTTTTCTTTTCACGAAGATCTCCCTGATGGAAGGGAGTCTGCCCCTTGCTCTTATCCTGCTCCTCCCCGCCTGTTTCGCCGTTCGAAAACTCTGGGCGAGAGAGTCCTATGGGGCGGTCATGGAGCAGATGAAGAAGAATCTGCTGGAAATGGACGAAATGGTGGAAAATGCGGAGAATTCTTCCACCCGGCTCAAGGACAGTGATTTGGAAACGGGAAAATCAACGACGAAGCTGAGAGGATATGCGGGCATGAACGAGCTTTTCTTCCGCCGTCATCGCCGGATGTTGACAAAGCCCATCCAGAGGAAGAGCATGGCCCTATTGATCGCGGCCATTGTCATTCTCGTTCTCCTCATTCGACATCGGGAAGAGACACTGTCGACCTGGAAGCCCCTCCTCTTTGCCGGAATCTTACCGTTGAGCTACCTGCTCTATAACAACGCTATCATCATCAAAGCCATGTTTCTCAATTGCGACCGGAGCCTGCTTCACTACCCCTTCTATCGACAGCAAGAAGTGATTCGAACGATGTTTCAGGCCCGCTACGTTTCTTTGCTTCGGGCCATGTTGCTGCCTCTCTTGATGATGGAAGCCTTCTTTCTCCTCTGTGGTGTCGTTGTCTATCCGGGTCACTTCCCGGAATTTCTGCCCCACATGACTCTGAGCCTGACCCTGTACTTTTTGTTCAGCTCGGTCTACCTCTTCCTCTACTATCTCCTGCAGCCCTTTGATCAGGAGGGGAGTTCAAAGAGTTGGATCTACAGTGGCATCGGCCTCGGACTTTATATACTCTGCTTTTATATGATCTATCCTCTGCTCCAATTGCCACCCATGCCGGTTGCCCTTGCGAGCATTGGCGTGCTTGCCGTCGTTCTTTTCCTGGGATATGTTTCGGTACTTCGATTCAGTCCCAGCCGCTTTCGGCTGAAGCAGGAGTAATCCTTCTCGACCCTGTGCGAGGGTAATTCCGGAGGGAGAGTCTATAATAGGCGGAATTTGTTTATAAGATAACCGATGGGTTATACTACAATTGGTCTTTCAATGATTTCAGAGAAGGAGGTCCCGGAGGGCACCTCCTTCTTGTTTTATGGAAAAAAGAGTTTTTGAAGAAAAGAAAGGAAGGAAGAATTGAAAAAAGTACTCTCAATTGCGCTCGCCTATGTCGGGGTTCTCGTGGGGGCGGGATTTGCCTCAGGACAGGAGATGATTCAATATTTTGTCAGCAACGGAAGCAAGGGACTGTGGGGCGTCGCTGTCGCCGGCCTGCTCTTCATTTTGACAGGAAGGATTATACTGAGTCTGGGAAGCTATTTCCTGGCGGATGCCCATTCCGATGTGATGGATTCCATCGCCGGTGCCTGGCTGTCCCGGGCGATGGATCTGGCCTTTTTGCTTACCTGTTTTTTCATCGGCTTTGTGATGATTGCGGGGGCGGGGACGAACCTTCATCAACAGTTTGGCATTCCCGTCTGGATCGGCTCCCTGGGAATGATCCTTTTGATTGGGGCGGTCGGCATGCTGGATACCGACAAAGTGGTCAAGGTGATTGGGGTAATCACGCCCTTCCTCGTGGTGACGGTCTTGGTGGTTGCCGTTTTCTCCATTTTCACGGCAGATCTGACCTTTTCCCAGGCCGAACAGCTTTCCCGGAAGATGAGTCCCGGCATTTCAAATTTTATTCTTTCCGCCTTTAATTACCTAGGAATGTGCCTCATGACCGGCTGTTCCATGGCCTTTGTCATGGGAGGAGATGAGGTAAACACCCGAGCGGCGGGCCGGGGCGGTCTGCTGGGAGGAGCCCTGGTTGCAGGCTTGTTGGGGCTCTCCGCGGTGAGCATGTTCTTACAGCTGGACCACATCGCAGGCAGTGCCATGCCCATGCTGGCCCTGGGAAACCGCATCCATCCGGCCTTTGGGATCTTCATGTCCCTGGTCATTTTAGGAATGATCTTTAATACCGGCGTGGGAATGTATTATTCGATTGCGTCCCGGCTCACGGTAAAAAAGCCGGAAAATTTTTCGAAAGCGCTCTTTGTCCTGCTGGCGGTGGGATTTGCCCTCAGCTTTGTGGGATTTGAAACGCTGGTGGAGAAGCTCTATCCCGTGATTGGGTATGTGGGCTTGGTCCTGGTTGCCCTCCTGCTTTTCGCCTGGTTAAAAAATAAGGGCAGGATTCGCCAAGAAGCGGGGCGAAGAAGGGTGCTCGGCTTTTTGTTTCGGCGGAAATACGATAAGAACCTTCAGTATAAAGAGTCTCATCGAAATACCATCCGCCATCTCCTGGAGAACTCCCCGATGGACAATGAGGAGCTCCGGGAAGAGATCGACAAGGCGGCTCAGGATAAGGCGGAGGAGTGGAATCAAAAGGACTACGAGACCACAAGGGAAGAAAAACATCAAATCTATGCGGAGCTGGAAGACCGCGTGGAGGAGATCCAGGACCCCCATTTGAAAAAAACGGTGTTGGAACACTCCGACCGATTATCAAATGAAGATAAATAGCTTATGATATAACAAGGAATGAAGAAGGATTCAGGAGGAAAGTATGTGTAAAGAACATTGTGGCGAGGGCAAAAAGCCTTTCTATATTACGGCCCCGATTTACTATCCCAGTGCGAATCTGCATTTGGGAAATACCTATACCAGCATTGTGTGCGACACCGTTCGTCGCTACATGGATGAACTGGGCTACGATACCTATTATGTCACCGGATCCGATGAGCACGGGGAGAAGTTGGCCCGGGCGGCTGCGGACAAGGGAAAGGAGCCCAAGGAATACATCGATCCGATCGTCCAATCCATCAAGGATTTGTGGAAACTGTTGGATGTGGAACCGGACACCTTTGTGCGGTCCACGGACCCTCAGCATGAAAAAGACGTGCAAAAAATCGTCCAGCAACTCTATGATCAGGGGGACATTTATAAGGACGTTTACAAGGGATATTACTGCACCCCCTGCGAGGAATTCTGGACGGAATCCCAGTTGGTGGATGGCAAGTGTCCTTCCTGCGGTCGTCCCGTGGAATATCGGGAGGAGGAGAGCTATTTCTTCCGCCTTTCCAAGTACCAGGATCGGCTGTTGAAGTATTATGAAGACCATCCAGACTTTATCAAGCCACTCAACCGGAAGAAGGAGATGATTGGATCCTTCTTTAAGGATGGCCTGGAAGACCTCTCCGTGAGTCGGCACAAGATCGACTGGGGCGTAAAGATTCCCTTTGACCCGGATCATGTGGTCTATGTTTGGATTGATGCTTTGATCTGCTACCTGACGGGAATCGGCTATGGAGATGACCCGGAGAAATTTAAGCACTATTGGCCGGCAGGCATCCACTTTGTCGGTCGAGACATCGTTCGTTTCCATACCATTATTTGGCCGGCTGTCCTGATGGCGTTGAATTTGCCCCTGCCGGACCAGGTCTTTGGCCACGGCTGGATTCTCTTTGACGATGACAAGATGAGCAAGTCCAAAGGAAACGTGATCTATCCCGAGCCCCTGGTGGAACTCTACGGGCGAGATGTCTTGAAATACTTTGTTCTTCGCGAGTTTAACTTCGGAACGGATGGAAATTTCTCTTCGAAGAAATTCTTACAGCGGCTCAATTCGGATCTTGCCAATGATCTGGGAAATCTGGTGTCTCGCACAATCGCGATGATTGAAAAATATCGCGAGGGACTGGTTCCCCAAGCGGGAGAAACGCAGGGCCCCGATGAAGATCTTCTGAAGATTCAGCGGGAGTGCCTGGACCATGTGAAGAAAGAGATGAAGGACTACACCTTCCAACATGTGCTGGAGGAAATCTGGACCCTGATTCGGCGGACGAACAAGTATATCGATGAGACGGCTCCCTGGATCTTAGCCAAAGAGGATGGGAAGCGGTTGGACACCGTTCTGTATCGCCTTGCCGACTCCCTGCGGGCGATTGCCTGCCTCCTACGCCCCTTCATGCCGGAGACCTCGGAGGAGATTTTCCGTCGTATTGGAATGGAAGCACAGCCCATGACCCGGGCGAGCGAAGCGAACGTCTATCCGGCAGGCACGAAGGTGGTGAATGGAAAGCCCCTCTTCCCGCGTCTGGATTTGGAGAAGGAATTGGGACATCTCTATGAAGCGAATGACAAACTGATTGCGGAACGTCTGGGGATCTCCCTGGAGGACCTCCGCCAGCGCCGAACGGGGGAGAAGAAAAAAGCCGGCGATCGGGAGAAACCCGAGAAAACGCAGGAAAGCGAAAAGAAGCCTGCGGATGCGACCATCGCCTTTGAAGATTTTGAAAAGGTGCGGCTCCGGGTGGGCGAGGTCATCGATTGCAAACCCCATCCCGATGCGGATCGCCTGTTAGTGGAGACCGTGGACTTTGGCGATGAGACAAGAACGATCGTCTCCGGTATCCGAGACTGGTACCAACCCCGGGACCTCATTGGGAAGAAACTCGTGTTCTGTGTGAACCTAAAGCCGAGAAAGATCCGGGGCATCGAATCCTACGGCATGATCTTGACGGCGGAAGATGAGGAGCATGGCACGGTGGCTCCCCTCAGCCCCATTGATTCCGTGGAAAAAGGGACCTATATTGGCTAGCTGTTTGTTGGAAAAAAAGACTCCTGTGTGGGCACAGGAGTCTTTTTATAAGAGAAAGGAGCGGGCATGAAGTGGTTGGTAGACAGCCATTGTCATCTTGATGATGTCGCTTATGAAGAGGACCGGACGGAGCTGATTTCCTCCCTCTCGCAAGAGGGGATTCTTGCCGTCATCAATCCCGGCTGTGACCGAGAGTCTTCTTTCAAATCCCTAGCCCTAGCGGAGGAGAATCCCGGAATTTTTGCCTGCCTCGGGACCCACCCCCAGGAAGCCGCATCTTATACCAAGGACTGGGAAGCGGAGATGAAGGACCTCCTGCGGCATCCGAAAGCGGTTGCCGTGGGGGAAATTGGCTTGGATTATCACTATGACACGGCTTCCCGAGAGAAACAGTGGGAAGTTTTCGAGCGGCAGCTGCAAGTGGCGGAGGATTGCCAAAAGCCGGTCGTCATTCACAGCCGGGAGGCCGGGGAGGATACCCTGTCCATCCTGAAGAATTTTGGAGGTCGGCTGAAAATCCTGATGCACTCCTTTAACGAGGAGGTCGAAAGCTGGGACCGCTTGGAAGACTGGGACTGCTACATTTCTCTCGGCGGCATGGTCACCTTTAAAAACGCTCCCAACCCGAAGGCGCTTGCGAAACGCGTTTCGGAAGAGCGAATTCTGTTGGAGACGGACGGTCCCTATCTGGCTCCCGTTCCGAAGCGGGGAAAAAGGAACAGGCCCGGTTATTGCCGGTTCACTCTATCGGCGATTGCGGCCCTGCGCGAAACATCGCCCGACCGCTTGGCCGACGTTTTTACCGAGAATGCCGGCCGCTTTTATGGGATTCAAAAAGAGCTTAAGGCCTTACGAGAACAAGGAGCGGAAAATGACGCAGGATTACGATAGCGGGCAGCGTCCTCATATTTTGGAGATCATCGTCGTGGAGGGGAAGGATGATGTTGCCGCTGTGAAACGAGCGGTGGACTGTGAGTGTGTGATCACCCATGGTCATGGCTTCCCTCCCGACCTGCTAGACCGATTGGAAGAGCTTCAGGAGAGGAGAGGGCTCATCGTTCTCACCGATCCCGATTATGCGGGGGAACGCATTCGCTCTCGTATTCGACAGCGGATTCCTCAGGCTCGACAGGCCTACATTGCCCGGAGCGGGGCCCAAAAGGGTGCGGACATTGGAGTGGAAAACGCCCGGCCCGAAACGATTTGGGAAGCCCTCCGCAAGGCGCATGCAACGCTTGGAGAGATCCGGCAGGAGTTTCGCAGGGAGGACCTGATCCGTCATGGCCTTTTAGGGGATGCGGGTTCCAAAGAGCGCCGACTCGCTCTGGGAGAGTCTCTCCATATCGGCTATGGGAATGCGAAACAGCTGCTGCATCGGTTGAATGACTATGAGATTGGTCGAGAGGAGTTTGAGGAGACGATGAAGAAAATCCATGAGGCCCGCCATGAGTGAAAACGAACCCCTATATTCTCCGGCGGTGATTCGCCGGGTCATGGACCGATGGGGCATTGACTTTCGGAAG
Organism: uncultured Tissierellia bacterium; assembly: GCA_937923265.1. Lineage (GTDB taxonomy): Bacteria > Bacillota > Clostridia > Tissierellales > Peptoniphilaceae > CALAJY01. The sequence goes on along the minus strand of CALAJY010000010.1, from coordinate 4,260 downwards.
AACTTTGGACAGAACTTTCTCATCGACGGGAACATTGTTCGAAAGATTGTCCGGGAAGCGGGGGTGGGGCCGCAGGATACCGTCTTAGAGATCGGACCCGGCATCGGGACCCTCACCCAGGAGCTCCTGGGCAAGGCCCACCGGGTCATCTCCGTGGAGATTGACCCCCAGCTCCTGCCGATCCTGGAGGATCATTTTGGAAGCGATGAGAAATTTCGCCTGGTGGAGGGTGATGCCCTGAAGCTGGACTTTGCGGCCCTGCTCGCCCGGGAGCAAAGAGAGGGAGCACTTCGCTTGGTGGCGAATCTTCCCTACTATATCACCACGCCCTTGCTGAAGCGTTTTTTGACGGAGGGACTCCCCTTTCAATCGCTCACGGTGATGGTTCAAAAGGAGGTGGCCGACCGGATGACGGCAGCGCCCTCCAGCAAGGAATACGGGTCACTAACCCTCTTTATCCAACTTTATGCCCGGGCAAAACGGGTGATTCGGGCTCCCAAAGAGGTGTTTATGCCATCCCCCAAGGTGGATTCGGAGGTGGTCCACCTGGTGTTAAAACAGGAGGGGGAGATTCCCCAAGGGGCGGAGGAGCTGGGACGGCTCTTCCAAACGGTCTTTCAACAGCGGAGGAAGACGGCAATCAATGGTTTTTCACGGGCAACGGGAAAGAGCAAATCCGAGCTGAGAGCCGTGTTTGATTCCCTGGGGCTGGATCCGAACCTTCGGCCGGAGAACCTCTCCCTAAAAAATTTTATCGACCTTCGAGATTGCTTAAAAAAATGTTAGGGATGGTTTATCTTTGCGAAGCTGGGTAATATATAGTTGTCCGATGAGGATGAAAGAAATTGGAGAGGAGATTGATTATGGCGAAAGTTACCGTATTTACTTCGCCCACCTGCACCTTTTGCAAGCAGGCGAAGGAATATTTAAAAGAGAACAACATCGAATTTGATGAGAGAGACATCAGCAAGGACATGGATGCTCGTAAGGAACTGCTATCCAAGGGTTACGCCGGTGTTCCCATTATCCGCGTGGATGATGAGGATGTCGTTGGCTTTGACAAAGCAAAGTTGGACGAGCTCCTGAAAAAGTAGAAGATACAAAAAAAAGGAAGGCCTTCGGCCTTCCTTTTTTTTTGTATCGAAATTTTCTTAGCACGCATTCAGCCGTTCGATCAGGGCATCGGGATCGATGCCGTGAACATAAGCGGCTTGCTCCACGGTCTCCATCAGGGAGGAGGGGCAGCCGATGCATCCCATTCCGCTCATCATAAGAGTTTGTAGGGTCCGCGGCTTCTTTTGTATCACTTCAGATATCAGCATGGTCTTGGTTAAGACGACCGAATTCTCTTGTTCTTGTGGTTGATCAGCCATAGTTACTCCTTTCTTCATTACACTGTCTTACTAGCATACCCTATTTGAAAGTAATATAACATTTTTTGTTTAAAAATTGTATAATTGGATATATATAGTTCGTAGTATTTTATGGACTTTGCGAATTCGGTCAAACGATTCGCAACTTTTATTTTATTTAATAAGGAGGAAGCATGGGCTACGAGAGAGTTAAAGTGTATGAAAAACTTTCCTCGCAGGAACGGGAGGAATTGGAACAATATTCAAAAGGCTACATTCGTTTTCTATCTACCGCAAAAACGGAACGTTTAGCCAGCAAAGAGATTGTTCGCCAAGCCGAAGAGAAGGGATTTGTTCCCTTTGATTCTATCCAGGGCCAGGAAGTAAAGCCGGGACAGAAGTTCTATGCCGTGAATAAGAACAAAGGAGTTGCCCTTTTTGTCATGGGCAAAAATCTGACGGACGGGATGGACATTGTCGGTTCCCACATCGACTGTCCTCGCTTAGACCTAAAGGCGGTTCCCCTTCATGAAGAGGGAAACATGGCCTATCTGAGAACCCACTACTATGGAGGTGTCAAAAAGTACCAGTGGACCACGCTTCCCCTCGCTCTTCATGGAATTGCGTTTACCAAAGAGGGAAAACAGATTGACATCAACATCGGTGAGGAAGAGGGAGACCCCGTATTCTATATCAATGATCTTCTGATTCACCTTTCCCGCGAGCAGATGGCGAAGACGGGAAAAGAGATTGTGACGGGAGAGCAGCTCCAGGTTGTCTGCGGTCATGACGGCGGAAACCGGGACAAGGACTGCAAGGATCCCGTGAAAGAGAACATTTTAAAACTCCTCAAGGAGAAGTATGACTTGGAAGAGGAAGATTTCCAGGTTGCGGAAATTGAAGTGGTTCCCGCGGGACCTGCCAGAGAAGTGGGATTCGACCGGTCTCTGATTGCGGGTCACGGACATGATGACCGCATTTGCTCCTATGCGAACCTGCGTGCCATCTTGGAAACCGAGAATCCGGAACGGACAGCGGTTGCGCTTCTGGTAGACAAGGAGGAGATCGGCTCCGTTGGCAATACGGGAATGCACTCCAAATTCTTTGAGAATCTGGTCTCCGAGGTGTTGGCTTCCGGGAAAGAGACCTATAACGAGTTGGAATTCAAGCGGACCATGGCAAACTCCCGGGTTCTTTCCGCCGACGTAACGGCGGCCTATGATCCGATGTATCCGGATGTCTTCGAAAAGGACAACAGCTCTTGGATGGGCTGCGGAATCACTGTTTCAAAGTATACCGGATCCGGTGGAAAAGGCGGAAGCAACGATGCGAATGCGGAATTCTTAAACGAGCTCCGTCAGATTTTCCAAAAGGACGGCGTGATTTGGCAGACCGGAGAACTTGGAAAAATCGACGCGGGTGGCGGTGGAACCATTGCCTACATTCTTGCAGAATACGGCGCAGAGGTGGTGGATTGTGGAACCGGCATGCTCTCCATGCATGCCCCCATCGAATTGGCAAGCAAGGCGGATGCTTACGAGACTTATCGTGCGTATCGAGCTTTCTTTCGCTAAGTAAAACTGTTGGCCCATACGTTCGACCTGCTTCCTTTGCTTCTGCCGGCGAACTCGTGAACCTAGAAGGGACCCATCGTGAAAGATAATACAGCGATTCAAGCAATCAAAGCGGAAGTTGAGCAAAACATTGGACGAAAAGTGGAGGTAAAAGCGGATAAGGGTCGAAAGCGCATTATTACCAAGGAGGGGATCATCGAGGGAGCTTTTGATGATGTTTTTACGGTAAGGATTAATAACGAATTCGACATTGAACGTGTGGTATCCTACACTTATACGGATGTTCTGACATCGACTGTGAAGCTGACAATTTTTGACTAAGCAGATGCAATGTAATGGGAGGGAAAGGGGGCCAAAGGCCCCCTTTTCTTAGGAGGAAATCTATGGATATTGAACGACAGGCCAACGCCAAGATCAATCTCGCTTTGGATGTGCTCTCCGAGCGGGAGGATGGCTACCACGAGATCGATACGATTATGCAGGAGATCGATCTCCACGATACGCTTTCCATTGAGAAGGGAAGGGGTGGCTTTGTGCTCACTTGTGACCATCCGGATTTAAAATTGGACGATAGCAATCTGATTTATAAGGCCTGGCGAGCCTTACGAGATCGTGCGGAGGAGGATTCGGTGGTGATTGAACTAACCAAGCGCATCCCCATCGCCGCCGGGTTGGCAGGAGGCAGTACCGATGCAGCGGCCACCCTCTTGGGTTTGAATGAGCTTTGGAGCCTTCATTTAAGTGAGGAGGAGCTGAAGGATATCGCCGGAGAGCTGGGCTCAGATGTTCCTTTTTTTATAAAGGGGGGAACGGCTCGGGCCTGTGGAAGAGGGGAAATTCTCACCCCTCTCAAGAACTACTACGGGAAAGCCCTTCTTTTGGTCAACAACGGGGAAAGCCTCAGCTCGCGCTATGTCTACCAACACATCAAGCCGAATGGGAAGGTCCGCATTTCAAACCTGATTGATCTCATGTCCTACGATAGTCCCAAAGCCTATTCGTTAATGCAAAATCATCTGGAGTCGGTGAGCTTTCAGGAGGTCCCCGAACTTGCAAAAATCAAGCGGGAGTTGGAGGAACAGGGCGCCCAACTCGCTCTCATGAGCGGAAGCGGACCGACCATGTTTGGCATCTTCAATGATCTGGAAGATGCACAGAAGGCAGCCGAGTATTTTGTGGATCGCTATGCTTTTGTACAGGTTGCACGGACTGTTTAATCTTGCGTTGTCTCGGGACGGGAAATAGATTTCCTTTCACTTTATGAAAAGAAAACGGATTTCAATTGAATAAATATTCGAATTTTGGAAAACTATATGTAGGGCCACACGAGCGAA
>CALAJY010000009.1 GCA_937923265.1 uncultured Tissierellia bacterium | reverse complement strand
CAGGAGCTACGTTAACAACTGTAGTAGGTGTTCTGGTTGAGGTTCCTGTTATGTTGGCCTTGGTAAGAATTGCCAACTCTATGGAAAATAAATTTAATCACTGAATATGAGTTAAAACTGCTAACAACAAACAAGTAGTATTAATTTACAAAATGCCAGATCAGATATAGGCCCTAAATGTCCTAGAATGTCCGACTATAGTCTATGGTACTGATATAATCGGCAAGACATATAACATAAGCCTTGGAGGGAAACCTTCAGGGCTTTTTTCATACCCATTAGGAGGTGGAAGGATTGCCAAGAAAGCCGAAGCGATCCTGCTCTTATCCAGGATGCCTTAATCTAGTGGATGGTAGGTTTTGCACGGAATACCAAAAGAAGAGAACAAACGCTCCTAATGATTTGGCAAATAATTATTTAGCGGGGGCTGTTTTGCTCGGAGTTGCGCCATGTATCGCTATGGTTTTTGCGTGGTCGATTCTTACAAAGGGTGGCCCTGCTTGCATTGTAGGTGTTCTTACTGAAGTACCGGTTATGTTATTTTTAGTAAATATTGCAAAAAATATAATAGACTGATTTTTAGAAAATTAAGAATATTAAATTTAAGGAGGTTATAGATGTGGAATTTTATTCAAGATCAAATTCCGGGATGCTGTTGATTTATAATGAATCAATTAGTGTATATATTCCCACATACGAGGCTTTTAGAAAGGAATTAAAGTTGACCATACTGACCACTCAAGCCATGTTGAGACGGTTTGTTTGATGTCACGAGTGAAGGACTAAACTATATAAAAAAAGCTTGAAATTTAGGGATTCCGAAGAAAAGCCCGGACATAAAAATAAAATGCATTGAAGCCGGAATCACCCAGGCAAGGCTTGCAAAGGAAATCAGTACATCCGCTCCCTATGTGAACAGGGTGATACGCAGCAAGGAAACCATCGTCAACAACACGTTTGTCAAGAAGATGGAAGCTCTGGGGTATGATATAGAGCTTCGGGATGTGAAGCGGGAGGAAGAGTGATGGCATCGAGTAAAGAATATCTCAATTACATATTAGAACAGCTATCTGGTTTAGAGGATATTTCCTATCGCGCAATGATGGGAGAGTGCATTTTATATTACCGAGGAAAAAATCATCGGCGGCATTTATGATGACAGACTATTTGTAAAGCCCGTCCCATCCGCGGTCTCATACATGAGTTGTCCGAAGTTTGAACTTCCTTACACAGGGGCAAAGGAAATGCTGCTGGTTGAGGAAGTTGATAACAGGGAGAAGCTATGTGGCTTGCTGTCGGCGATGTACGAGGAATTGCCAAAGCCGAAAAAGAAGAAAAGACGTGGAGGATGAGGCTGTTGATGGATTTACGTGATGAAAGTATGACAGTGTTAAATCAGAATTTATCGGGATAAAAGAGAGGACTGCAAGGCCATATGAAGCATGAAGAAATAAGAGGAAAAAAGATTATACTGCGCAGGCAAAGAGAAGAAGACGCTCCGTTTTTCGCCTATTGGTTTAATCAGCCGCAGGTTATGTTTCAATGCGGATTTGAGAAGACAACCGATGAAGAAGAGGAGAAAAGAATTATTAACGTCAGCCACAAATCGGAAGACTCGGTTTGGTTTACGATTACTGATCTTGACGGTAATATTATTGGCGAGACCGGTTTGCTCCGTATGTTTCCCGCGTGGCACCAAACCGATCTGACGATTATTATTCCAGACCCTGAAATGCAGCATAAAGGATATGGTTCGGAAGCAATCTGCATCATGCTGGACATGGCATTTCATGAGTATGAGATGCATCGTGTCTCGATCGGCGTGGTAGGGTTGAATACAGATGCACTGGAATTCTACAAGAAAATCGGTTTCAAGCAGGAAGGTATTTTAGAAGAGGCATATTATTATAACGATGAGTACAGCGATTTTATAATGATGCGAATCCTTAGCCAAGAATGGAAATAAGCGACAAATTCCAGTTTGCAGTGCCTTAGACTTTTTCCATCCAACGACATTCCCCTTGCCAACTTCCAATCCGCAACGAGCGTTAAGGCTCTTTTCTTGATGTAGGGTTATCATCAGGGTAGTCTTAATACATGTGGAGACGGTGGTATTGATGTCACGGGTTGACCGGTGAGGTGCATAAAAGTGCCGTATTTCCGGGATTTTCGGGCAATGGGCCGTCAGCGTCAGCGGGCGAAATTGACCACAAAAACCGCTCCGACAGAACATATCAACGGCTTCTGCCAGAGGGTTGAGTAGGCCATTTAGATGTCAGAGGGTTGAGTTAGTGATATGGATGTTTTTGTGATAGGGTTGAAACAGTGATATGGATGACCGAAGGGAAATCTGTATTTGTTGATGCAAATAACATAAGAATATGCAGTTGCTACCGCTGGTTGCGTAATTGCAAACTGCTGTGTATGGAGTTCCACCCGATGTTCAGGTATGCTCTGAATGAAAGGAGGAAAACGTGGTACTTTCAGAAAAACTATATGAGCTTCGAAAGAAAGGCGGCCTTTCACAGGAGCAGCTTGCAGAGCAGTTGGGCGTATCCAGACAGGCGATATCAAAGTGGGAATCCGGTAAGGCAATTCCAGAAAGCGATACTCTTATTTCCATCAGTAAGTATTTCAATGTAACGCTTGATTATTTGATGAAAGAAAATGGCTCTGCCGTATCTGAATCGGTGGCAAACACCGAGAGTGATCAGCCGAGAACAAATACCAGAAGAGAAAAGCGTATTCTTGGAATAGTCACCTGTATTGCTGGAATTGTTTGTTTGATTGTTTGGGGACTCGTTTCAATTTTTATGCCATCAACGTCAAGCCAAATCAGTGATTCATCAATGATTACCATAGACGGAAATGGAATATTTCTGATTATCTGCCTTGCGGCCATAATTGTCGGCGCAGTTTTGCTCCTTAAGAGTACATCTAACAAATAAGGAGGATCTTTATGAAGGCTTTATCTACTGTATTTTGGGTTATGGCAGTTCTTCTGTCTGATGTTATGTGCGCCGTTGTTGCATATAACTACTCCGACATGAAGTGGGGTATTCAATATGCCGGTTATAGTGCCCCTGCATCTGCTGCTTTTTTTACTGCAATCCCATATGCTATTGGAATCATTGTATGTGTTATTTTGGCCATCTTCTTCAAGAAGAAAATGGGATAACAGAGACAGGCCAAGGCTCCCACACTGCCATCAACGGTAGTATGGGAGCCTTGTTTTATGCCCTATGTCGATTGTGATGCCGGATTTGATGTCTACGGTAAAGTGGTCATCGAAGACAGTGATCTTTTCAATTAGGCGGCTGACCAGTGTCTCATCAAACTCTGTGATGGTGGCAGGCTGGCTCTTGACGAAATCCTGCAGGTCCCGGATTTGCTTCATCTGTTCATCCTTGATGACGCTGTCCACCTCGGCCTGCCTGCGCTGATCCCGGAGGCGGAGAATCTCATCCGCGATGGCGTCGTAATCGTCCTTCTGGCAGAGCACCCGGTTAATGGCATCGATTACCACCTGTTCCAGAAGCGTTTCATTGACTGTCCGGTTGTGGCAGGCGTGGCCGGTGGCCTCCAAGCGGCTGCAGCACCGCCAGACGATGGACTTGCAGCCTCGGTTGTTCCAGTGGACACGCCGGTAAAACTCGCCGCACTCGCCACAGAAAACGATCTGCGCGAAACAGTGCTTGCAGGAGTAGCAGCGCCGTTTGCCGTTGTCGCTGGTGTGGACCACGCGCCTGCGGACCAGCTCCTCTTGCACCAGAAGGAAGATGTCCTCCGGGATGATGGCCTCGTGGTCGCCTTCCACATAGTACTGCGGGACGGTGCCGTTGTTTTTGATGCGCTTCTTCGTCAGAAAATCTGTGGTGTAAGTCTTTTGCAGGAGCGCGTCACCGATGTACTTCTCGTTGCGGAGAATCTTGTTGATGGTGCTGGTGTGCCATTTTGTTTTGCCAGCGCCGGTGAGGATGCCGTCAGCCATAAGTCCGTCTGCCATCTTATCCATACCAAGGGTAAAAATCGGTGTGTTTCGAGGCAAAAACACGCTTTGATAAATTCCCGCGAACGACCGCGAAAATCTGACATCAATCTGGAGCAATCGAGCCATGTGGAGACGGTCTGTTTGATGTCAAGAGTGCAGGACTAAAAGCACCCAAATAGCCTTGAAATCAAGGGATTCCGAAGATCTGCCCGAACATAAAAACGAAATGTATTGAAGCTGAAATCACCCAGGCAAAGCTGGCAAAGGAAATTGAAACATCCGCTCCCTATGTGAACCGGGTGATCCGCAGCAAGGAAACCATAGTCAACAACACGCTTGTCAGGATGATGGAAGCACTGGGGTACGATATTGAGCTAAGATATGTAAAGCGGGAGGAAGATTGATGGATGTAAAAGCTTTTTGGCGGGATGTGCTTTCCCAGAACAGAGAAGCCCTGCAAGCTTATTTCTGTAAGGATGCCGTTATCCGCTGGCATTGCACCAACGAGAAATTTAGTGTTCAGGAGTATATCAAAGTCAACTGTGATTATCCGGGCGAATGGGATGGAGAGATAGAGCGTATTGAAAAAGCCGGAGAAACATTTATCACAGCTGTGCGTGTTTTCCCAAAAGACAAGAGCGCGTCATTCCATGCCGTCAGCTTTATAAAATTCAAAGATAATTTGATCTCGGAACTTGATGAATATTGGGCGGATGATGATGAAGTGCCTGAGTGGAGATTGAACTTGAGGATCGGGACATCAATTCAATAAATTGGGGTTGAATAATAGGTGACAATTATGATAAAAAATATAGCAATCGTAAGCCTTTCCGCCGGAACAATAGGAGAAGACTTTGTCGAGCATGAGGTGGAGATCGGTAAAAAAGGCTGAAAGACCTTGGACTTAACGTAATATTTATGCCGAATGCCCTTAAAGGAATTGAATATTTAAAGAATCATCCGGAAAACCGCGCAACTGATCTTTTGCAGGCGTTCAGAGACCCGGATATCGATATGATACTTTGTGCTATCGGCGGTGATGATACATATCGCTTGTTGCCGTATTTATTTGAACATGAGGAGTTGGCTTCCGCCATTTCGAAAAAAGTATTTCTTGGTTTTTCTGATACAACAATCAATCATTTGATGTTGAATAAAGTCGGGTTAAACACATTCTACGGGCAGTCTTTTCTTGCGGACATCTGTGAGCTGGAGAAGGAGATGCTTCCTTATACGAAAAATATTTTGAAGAAATAATTCAATCCGGAAAGATAAAAGAAATAAAGCCCAGCGAGGTGTGGTATGAAGGCAGGAAAAATTTCGGCATTGATCAGATTGGAAAACCCTTAAAGTCTCATTCGAATCTCGGGTTTGAGCTGCTTCAGGGCAGCTCGGTATTCTCGGGCGAGATACTCGGAGGCTGTATTGACTCACTTTATGACATCTTTAATGGTGACCGATGTTGGAGTCTAGCGAAGAAAAAATGCCTCCTGAGAAATACAGAAAAGCACTTACTGTATTGAAGGATACGGGTATCTTTGATGTCGTTTCAGGCATTCTGGTGGGGAAACCGATAGATGAAGCATATGCGGAGGAATATAGGGAAATACTGGTAGATGTCATTGAAAATCCGAATTTGACCCTGGTGTTTAATATCAATGTTGGACATGCACAGCCACGATGTATTATACCATTTGGCGTGAAGGCGACAGTCGATGTGGAACATCAGGTAATCAGGTTTGAAGAATGAGGGAGACAAAGATGTGCGAAGAATGCTATTCAACGGACAGTAGGGTAACTTATTTATTAAACCCGTCAGATTGCCTGGAAAACCATACACAGCATATTTGCGGTACCGGCGGACGTTGCATCTGTATTGAGCGGGATTCCAAGCGAGGACTGCAAAGATGGAATTTTCCGTTCAAATCGTTGGAAATCGCAAATTTGTATTTAAGAACTGCGGATTACATGGCCAAAAAATCATGCGGTATTTATGAGCTGAAAAGTGAAAGCGACAGAGTCTCATATAAGATTTTCGCTGATCAGGAAGACCTGCGGGACTACTTAAAAAAGAATAAAGGTAAACGCTGCGAAGGAATGGCTCCTATATTCAGAGCGTAAGAATACAAGGAGTATCTCAATACGCAGGCAAGAAGATTAACGGCTGACGAAATACAAAAGTATATGTCGGAACGATAAATTTAGAATTTGGAGGAGGATATATCTTGGAAATCATAAGAATAGTATTACCGGTAATATTAGTAAGTTTGCTTGCAATTTGCGCAATAAATCTTGCTAAGAAAAAATCAAAGAATACTTACAAAAAAGAGGAACAAAAAGCAGAAAATTACATGTCTGAAGGTATGGCTATCGGAATGTGTCTGGGAACAGCTGTTGGCATATCATTAGGCAAAGATAATTTGGCTATTGGTATGTCTATTGGGATGCTGTTGGGTATGATTGCAGGGATGAATTATAAGAAATAGACAAATTCAAATTTTGAATGGCTTTACGGAAGACTCGGATCTACATTCTCCGACATCATTTCTTTTGCAAACTTCCATCCTGCAAGGAGCATGCAGACTATCTTCTTGACGTATCGTTATCATCGGGGCAGCCTTGATATACGTGGAGAGTGTCGTATTGATGTCAAAGGTCGAGGGGAAATAGTCGCGAAAGCTTAAGTATACTGCGGTTTTCGGGAAATCGGGCAAATTCAGCATCGGGCATGACGAACGCTTCTCGGTAACTTATCCAAGGGCAGATCAGGTCAAAAAGTGTGAGAGTTGAGTTGCCGAGTTAGATGTTGGGGTAGTTGTGGCTGTGAGATAGATGTCTAATTCGGATAATGGTTTTCGGCAGGAAAGATCATGATGAAACTGGAGTATATGCAAAAAGGAAGGCCTATGCGATAAATTCAGGTATTTTAGGAGAAAAGGGATATATGGATATTTGGGATACAATGTATGAAAAGGCGAAGGCACAATTTCATCCGGAGGAAGTTTCTCCATTCGTTTACGCACATCATGTTGTATGTGCAACAGAAGCTGAAAACGGAGAAATTTTCACGGGTTTCTGCATTGAGAGCTGCAGTGGGGTTCTTAATTTGTGCGCAGAACGCGTGGCCGCTCTTAATATGTATGTGAATAGCGGACAGACGAAGGTGAAGCGCCTGATCGCATTCCGCGACAAGGCACCTTATGGCACGGGAAGCGGTATGCCTTGTGGAGCGTGTAGAGAGTTCTTTTATCAATTGAATGAAGAAAATGAAAAAATGGAGATTATGGAGGACTTTGAACAGCGGAAGACTGTCACGTTGAAGGAGCTCATTCCAAATTGGTGGGGCAAAGATAGATATGCTGAAGCGAAAGCAAAATGACCGTCCCGCTTGTATAGACAGATCAAGTCTCCCACACTGCCATCCCGGTTTCCAGCCTTCGCCACGACCTGATGGATCGGGCAAGGAGAATGACGCGGGTAAATAACGAGCACCATCCGTGGGTTGACATGACGGATGAAGCAATGCTCAGAAGCTGCGGGCTTATACTTGAAGATCCGGAAACGAACAAAGAGGGTATTACACTTGCGGCAATTCTGCTTTTCGGAACAGATAACCGTATCATGTCCGTGTTACCTCAGCATAAGACAGACGCTATTTTCAGAGTGTTCAATGTTGACCGTTATGATGTTCTGCATATTTGGGACGTTAGCTTCTTTTATTCAAGGAGAAGTTGGAATAGGTATATCTGGCTTGGTTATCAGTTTCCTATTTAGTCCCTATGGGCTTCCGATGATAGGAGCGACTGTGATAGCGTTTATTGAATTGATAAATTATAATATTAAGGCGGTGTAGACAAATTTTAATTTCTGAAGGAGAAAATGGTGGATGAATTAAGAAAAGAAATTGCAATTCAGCAGAAAAAAGGATTACCATTTATCATGGCATCGGTGATTATATGGCTTCTGATAGTACTAGTGTCAATTTTAGATATCAATATGAATATGAAAAATTTATTGGTATTTTGCTGTTCATGCCCATTATTACCGCTGGCTTGGCTCATTGGTAAACTTATAAAGGTGGATATCTTTTCAAAACAAAATCCACTTGGACAATTAGGCTTCATTTTCACCTTAAATCAAATGATTTATTTATTAATCGTTATGTGGGTGTTTAGTGCGGTTCCGGAAAAGATGATTATGGTATACGCTATGGTGTTTGGAGCACATTTATTTCCCTATTCATGGTTGTATCAATCAAAGGGATATACAGTTGCTGCAATTTCCATTCCGATGATTTCCTTGATTTTAGGATGTGCATTAAACGGCACAACGGTTGCTGTTGCGGCATGTATTATTGAGATAGTATTTGCTTGTGTATTACATATGGAATTAAAGAAAATGGGAGATAACTACAACAAATCCCAGTCTGTAGAGCTTAGCAAGGATCAAGTTTCTATGAAATAGAAATCTAAATCTAAATACGTTATGTGTAAATAATTAAGGCGGTAGTAGACTGCCCCCTAAAGTTGGACAAAAATCCAACTTTAGGGGGCAGTTCATATTATGAAACGTCTGATCACTCCAATTCACGAAATGGATTTAAGCAAAAGACGATTGTGTAGAACAACTTTTCGTACATTTTTACGCTTACATACCAAATAGGTCTGAGTGACTACCAGTATCGATAAGAGTGAGGGTGAGAATATCGTCCTCTATTAGGTAAACAAGTAGCCAGTCTGGTTTGATGTGACATTCGTGAAAACCGTTGAATTTTCCTTTGAGTACATGGTCTTTGTATTTAGGTTCAAGCGCAACCCCTTGTCGTAGGTTATCTACTACTTCATCTAAAAGAGAAAGATCGATTCCTCGTTTAACCATACGCTTATAGCTTTTCTTATAAGCGTTTGTGAATTTAACGTTGTACATCAGTCAGATAAAAGCGCTTTCTTAAGGTCTTCCATAGAAGAATAGGATGGTACGTTGGGGTCTTTGGAAATTCTTCTTCCTTCTTCCATTGCCGCTAACGTTTCGGTATTAAACTTTGGAATTTCTACTTTAAAGGGAAGACCTCCGTGCAAAACACACTGGCGTAAGAAGATATTCACGGCACTTGACATATCGATGCCGAGTTCTCTAAACAGTTCATTTGCTTCTGCTTTGACATTACTATCAATACGAATTTGAGTAGGACTTGTAGCCATGGTATCACCCCCCTGTTTCAAGACGATTATGATACAAACGGTATACGTTGTCAATCAAAATAAACAGGTGAATTTTTAATTTGTTTCGTTTATAACAGAAACAAATGCAAGAAACTAGAGGTTTATCGACTGTAATCAAAAGTGTAACTGAAGCTATATTAAGCTTTTGTCTCGTGCTGCTGTAGCAAAACGAGAAACGAATCGGGAGTTGCCAGATATCGAGCATCTGAAATTTATTGCATCTGCTCTCAAATAGGGCTGCTGTTGACGTTGGTTATTATCTTCAGTTCACAGGCAGAAACGATTCTGTCTAATCCGCTTCATATTGTTTTGATCGCAGTGCCGTTAACCGTTCAGACTTTTTTGATTTTCTTTATCGCTTATGGAGCAAGCTGCTAACATTACCGCATGATATTGCGGCTCCTGCCGGGATGATCGGTGCATCAAATTTTTATGAACCTGCGGTAGCTGTGGCGATTGCGCTATTTGGCACGGCAAGTCCTGCAGCTCTCGCAACCACAGTAGGCGTTTTAACGGAGGTTCCGGTCATGCTTCTGCTTGTGCGAATAGCGAATAAAACGAAAGCGAGTTTTGCATAATGTGGACTTTTATTCAGGATTAGATCTTTGGGACGAAGTAGCTGAATGCGCTTATCGGGAAGCTTCACATGGAAGATCAGATTGCTGATTTCATCCGAAACAGTAACAGCAGCGTGAATATTGATGCTCCGGGCTTAACGGTAAGGGATCGAAGTTTTAATTTCAGTCCTTCAAGTCTAAGAATTTCCTTCTTTTTTCAGAGGAATCGGACCACAGGGATGATTCTTTGATGACCCTTGCGGTGGGGCTAGTCTTGAAACAAGCCTTTGCTGATAAGAAGGTGAATTCAGATCTTTTTTAAAGGAATACGAGGACGACTTTATTCAAACGTTGTGCTTTTGAGTCTGTGAAATAGCTATTTTGGCATTAGAGTCTCAATTCTGTTGACAAGAGAGAAACTAAGAGTTAGCATTAATTAACATGATAGACGGTACCGTCGATGGAGGAAATGATGCGAGTGATTAAATCAAAAAGTGAGCGTAAAAAGGAAATTATGGAAGCGGCTAAATCTGTCTTCCTAGAAAAAGGCTTTGAAAAAACCACCATGGAAGATATCATCGCAGAAACCTCCCTTTCCAAGGGCGGTTTCTACCACTACTATGCCTCTACCACCGATATCCTCCACGACCTCATGATTGAAGGCATCGCCTACCGCATTAACATCATAAAGCAGACGGTCGGTCAAGCCTCGGCGTGGGACGACGAAAGTGTAGTCAATATGATGGTGGATAAGGTTTTGGATGAAAGCGACCTCATGAGCCTTTATGTTATCTATCTTCAGGCCTCCCAGAGAAACCAGACTCTGAGGGATCTTTTTCAGGAATTGAAGAAGGATAATCAGTCCATGTTTGAAGAAAGTTTTGGAACGGAATCGCAAAAAGGTATGGAATATTTCTATTCCGACCTCCTGCTCCATTTCATGAACACCATCATGTTGGGATCAGAAATCTTAGGCGCCAGGGAAGTCTTCCGTAAAAATCGGCCGCTTTTTGTGGCTATGATGAAGCTTGCTTTGGACTATATGCGGGAAGGCAAGATGATTACATAAAAAATTTCGCCCGGTGTTAGTTGATACTAACGAACGAATCGTTTTTTTGAAGGCTTATTTGAGCCTAATTAGAAAGGAATTTTCTATGTCCGTTTACAAAAAAATGAAACCCTACGTGCCCGGCATGGGAGGCATTCTCATCCTGGCCTTTTTACTTATTATCGGATCTTCTGTTGCCCTCATTGCCGAGTACCAGGCGATTTACTTATTTTTAAAAAAGATTTTGGTCGCATCCGGCCTGGAGGGCCTGAGCCATTTGGTCACGATCCTTTGCCTTTGTGCCCTGGCCTACACCGTAATCTACTTTATCGGTTGTATGGCCACCCATCGGATCGCCTTCCGTCTGGAGGCAAACTTAAAAAAAGCCGGTATGGATGCCCTTTTGGAGGCCCCCTCGGCCTTTTTTGACAAGTATCCATCCGGGAAAATCCGCAAGATGCTGGATGACAATACAGCCTTAACCCACACCAGTGTAGCCCATCTCTTGCCGGATTTGGCCGCAGCCTTCGTTGTCCCCCTCTTCGGTCTTGTCTTGGCCGGCATGATCGACTGGCGGCTCTGCGTTTTTATGGTTTTGACCATCGTTGTTGGTGGCTTAATTGGCAGCAAGATGATGGGGGAATCCGCCTTCATGGGCGAATATATGCAGGCGCAGGAGTCCATGGGAGCTCATGCTGTGGAATATGTTCGCAATATGGGCGTGGTCAAGATCTTTAATGCCAACGTCAAGTCCATGAAGAATTTTTATGATTCCATCGCTAGCTATGGAGAAAAGGTGTTGGCCTACAGCATGTCCTGCCGCGTTCCCTACGTGACCTTCCAAACCTTTTTTAACGCCGTTTACCTTTTGCTCATCCCCTTGGCTTTCTTTTTCCTGGCGCGGGGGGAAGATCCCGAACTCTACCTGACCAAAGCCATCTTCTATGTCCTCTTTTGCGACATAATTTTCGTGGCCTTCATGAAGATTATGTATGTGGGCATGCATTCCTACTTGGCCTCATCCTCCATTGATAAGATCGAAAGCCTGATTCAGGAAATGCAGACCGGCAAGCTGGCCTCCGGCTCCGTTGACCAAGCGGCGGATGGTGCTATCGACTTCAAGCATGTCTCTTTTGCCTATGAAAAAGACAAGGTTTTAGATGACTTGAGCTTTCATCTGGATGGGGGAAAGACCTACGCCTTGGTCGGCTCTTCCGGCGGAGGCAAGTCCACCTTGGCTAAGCTCATTGCCGGCTTTTATCCGGCGCAGGAGGGGGAAATCCTCATTGGTGGCAGGGCTCTGTCGGAGTATTCGGAATTTGCTCGAACCCGGATGCTGGCCATGGTCTTTCAACATGCCAAGCTCTTTAAGACCACGATTTACGACAATGTCAAAATCGGCAATCCGGCGGCTTCTTGGGATGAAGTCATGGAAGCCATGAAGCTTGCACGCTGTGAAGATATTTTGGACAAGTTCCCTGACCGAGAAAAGACTCGGATCGGCTCCAAGGGCGTCCACCTGTCCGGGGGTGAGATCCAGCGCATCGCCATCGCCCGAGCCATCTTGAAAAATGCTCCCATCATCATTCTGGATGAAGCTTCGGCAGCAGCCGACCCGGAAAATGAATATGAAATCCAGCAGGCCTTCAGCAATCTTATGAAGGGAAAAACCGTTATCATGATTGCCCACCGGCTCTCTTCTATTCGCCAGGCGGATGAAATTCTGGTCGTGGATGAAGGTAATATTATCGAGCGCGGTAGCCACCGGGCTTTAATGGAAAAAAATGGGCGTTATGCCTATCTGCAGGGCCTTTATGCCCAAGCCAATGACTGGAGGGTAGCATGATGAAACGAAAATTACAAGAAACTTTTGCCCTTACGGAAAAAGGAGCGAGGGGCATGATGCGAGCATCGATCGCTTCCTTTTGTGTAAACATTACCTACATGGCGGCTATGATGACCTTTTTTGCCTTTGCTAAGGACCTTTTGGCGGATGGAAAGCTAAGCCATCCGGCCTTTTATCTCTTGGCCATGGCCGTCATCGTGGTTCTCATGTATTTGACCTTGGATTTTGAGTATCGGGCTACCTACAACACGACCTACGCGGAATCCCGGGACATGCGTATTGCCATTGCCGACACTATGAAAGAACTCCCCTTGGGCTATTTTGCCAAACATGATTTGTCTGATCTGGCCCAGACCATGATGCAGGATGTCTTGGATATGGAGCATGCTTTTTCCCATGCGGTACCCCAGGCCATCGGAGCGGGGATCTTTTTAGTCATCATGCTCATCATGATTTTAATCAGCCATTTTTGGATTGGCCTGGCCATTCTTATCCCCACGGCAGTTGGCCTTACCATCATCTTGCTTTCCAAACGCTATCAAAAAAGCTTTGTGAAAAAGTTCTTTGACCAAAGCCGAAAAAATGTGGAAATTATCCAAGATGCCATCGAAATGCAGCAAGAAATTCGCTCCTACAATTTGGTGGGCGAGAAAAGACGGGAAATTCACCAGGCGATACGGGCGGCCGAAAAAATGCACATGCAAGCCGAAGTGGGCCAGGGCATCCCGGTCATGTCGGCCATGACCGTTGTCAAATTAGCTCTAGCCAGCACGATCCTGACGGTGGCCTATTTTATGCTCAAGGGCCAGATGACGGCCCTCTATGCCATTGGCTATATGATTGCCGCCACCCGCCTGACCTCCGCCATGGAGGGCGTCGGCATGAACATCGCTGAACTCTTTGATATCGATGTCCGGGTAGATCGTATCAAGGAACTCAAAAACACACCGGTTCAAAAGGGACGGGAAGTGGAACTGAAAAACTTTGATATCGAAGTGAAGGACCTCTCCTTTGCTTATGGAAAAAATCCGGTTTTGAATGGAGTAAATTTCTCGGCCAAGCAGGGGGAAGTAACGGCCTTGGTGGGACCTTCCGGGTCGGGCAAAACCACCATGATTCGTCTCCTCTCACGCCTCTACGATGTTGACCGGGGAGAAATTACCATTGGCGGTCATTCCCTAAAAGACATCGCTCCGGACTGCCTTTATCGGCAGATTTCCATGGTTTTTCAGGATGTGACCCTCTTTAATGGAACGGTCATGGAAAATATCCGCATTGGCCGCAAAGACGCCAGTGATGAAGAAGTCATGGAAGCGGCCAGGAAGGCCCACTGCGACGACTTTATCGTAAAACTTCCCGAGGGCTACCAAACCCTGATCGGTGAGAACGGCAGCAAGCTTTCAGGCGGTGAAAGGCAAAGACTATCCATCGCCCGAGCCTTCTTGAAGGATGCACCCATCCTCCTCCTGGACGAAATTTCCGCTTCCCTAGATGTGGAAAATGAGATGGCCATTCAAAAGAGTTTGAATACATTGATGAAAAACAAGACTGTGATCATCATCTCCCATCGGATGAAGTCGATTGAAAATGTGAATCAAATTGTCGTCTTTGAAGACGGCCGGGTGAATGGAATAGGTCGTCATGAGGAACTGATGACCCGCTCCAAGCTTTATCGGAACTTGGTGGAGAAGTCGAGTTTGACGGAAGCGTATGTTTATTAGAAAGGAATAAAAGGTAATTTTTTTAAACTAATAGTTAGTACAAGCTAACTGAAATGGAGATGAGTGAATGAAGAAAAAAAATGATGAGTTGAGTTGCTCTGCTTCGGACAGCAAGAAACGCAAGCAAAATGAAAATTTAATAAGAGAGGTAGAGAGTCTAAACTTGGATGTTCCCGATGAGATTATGCAGCGAATCGAAAGGGATGTAGAGCAAAGCGAAAAAAAGCCTAAAATCAGTATGGGTGGTTTAAATAAAGCGCTTATGAGTGTAGCGCCTGAGTATAAGGGTAGGATGCGACTTTCTGTTATTTTTGCGTGCATTGGAGAGCTTTTTAGTTTTTCTACTTATTTCTTTAGTGCTTATGCAGCAGGATGGCTTATAAAAAATGCAGGGGGTAACCCGGTCGGCTTTCAAACACTATTGAAATATGCTTTTTTTGCAATAGGATCACTGCTCCTGTACTTTATATTTACAGGATTTAGCACAACTATTTCACATAAAACCTCTTTTTCCATACTTGCAAAACTGAGGCAGACTTTGTTTGAAAAATTAAAGGTAATTCCAATGGGGTATTTGGTTGATAATCCTGTAGGTAAAATTAAGGTAATTATCATGGATCGAGTAGCAGATATGGAAGACTGGGTAGCCCATATTATGCCGGAGCTACCGAGCAGGCTTTTGCATCCGATACTCTGCACAGTGATTTTGTTTTATCTAGATTGGCGCATAGGATTATCAATATTTGTGCCACTACCAATTATTTTTGTCGGAATGATTACAATGATGTATAAATACCGTAGTAGAATGGCGGTGTGGTTATCAAGTTATGCCAATGTTGCCGACAGAAGTGCGGAATATGTTCGTGGAATTCCTGTAATCAAAGCATTTGCACAAGACAAAGCTTCGTATGGTAAATTTGCGGATGCGGTAAAATTCTACCATTTTTCAACGATGAAATGGTGGAAGCAAAGTTGGTTTGGCAAAGCACTGATGACGGCTGCAATGATGACACCACAGATAGTGAGCTTGCCTTTAGCTTTTTATTTATATGGGAACGGGCAAATAGGGATTGAAACATTGCTTTTATCACTTATTCTGCCGTTTGCTATTCTTCCACAGGCTTTTGCAATCATTACGAGTTTTGAACTTTTTCAGATGGCTTCTAATACTTGGACATCCATACAAGAATTGCTTGATATGCCTGTCCAAAAACGTCCTGATGCGGAAAATAAAGTTACTATAGATAGGGGCAAGGGGATAAAATTTGATAATGTAAGTTTTTCTTATCATGACGGAACTGAGGTATTGCATAATATTTCTTTTGAAACAAGCCCCGGAGAAGTGACTGCGCTTGTCGGACCTTCAGGTGGCGGAAAATCTACCATTGCAAAGCTTTTAGCAGGCTTTTGGGATCAGTCATCGGGTAAAATTTCCATTGGTAATGTTGATACAAAGAATATTTCCTTTAAGCAGCTTGCGGAAGAGATCTCTTTTGTCTCACAAGATAACTTTCTTTTTGACGTAAGTATTAGAGATAATATTCGTCTTGGCAAGCCTAATGCAACCGAAGATGAAATTATTGCGGCGGCAAAAGCGGCTCATTGCCATGACTTTATTATGGCACTTCCTAATGGATATGATACCAAAGCGGGAGAAGCAGGAGGAGCCATGTCGGGCGGTGAAAGACAGAGAATAACTCTTGCCAGAGCAATTTTGAAACCTGCATCAACCATTATTTTGGATGAGGCAACAGCTTATGCCGATCCTGAAAACGAAGCTCTCATCCAAGAAGCAATATCGAATCTCGTAAAGGGGAAAAATCTTGTGATGGTTGCTCATAGGTTAAATACCATCAAGCAGGCACATCAAATCATTCTCATTGATAAAGGTAAAATTATCGCCAAGGGGAAACATGAAGAACTGATGAAGGAGCCGCTTTATGCAAGCCTTTGGAAACAATATTTAGGGGAGGCGTAAGACATGGAGTTTATAAAATTATCATTCAAACTGGCAGGACAGTATAAAAATCGTCTTAAGGCGGGAATGTTTCTTATTTTTCTACAAAATGCTTCCATGCTGTTTGCATTTTTCGCTCTCTTTCTTGCATTCGGTTGGATGAATGAAACTACCGGAGACCATATTTGGACGATTTTTGGAGTGCTTTTTGCTTCCTTTCTTTTTAATTTTTTGACAGGCTGGGCGAAAAGCGGTCTTAGTGACGGTGTTTTCTTTGGCATTTTCAAGGACTACAGACTGGAAGTTGGCGAAAAACTTAAAAAGGCGCCTATGGGATATTTTGCAGAACAAAGCCTATCAAGAATTATGGCGGCATTTACCAATGTTATGAAGAGTCTTGAAAATTACTCTGCAATGAGTATCGACTTTGCTGTTTCAGGCATTTCAATATCCTTTTTCCTGTTGGTTGGGATGTTCGGTGTAAATACTAAAATTGGATTTTTAACTTTAATTTGTTTAATTCTTATTTGGCTATGCGTGTCTCTTATGATTAGTCTGGCAAAAAAAGAGATTGCACGTGAACATGCAGCGATTACAAAGCTCGGTGATGCGTTAGTTGACAGCATTAGCGGGATTCCTGTGCTTCGCAGTTTTCCGTTTACAGAGGAAGGTGTTGTTGAAGAAATTCATTCTAAATTGAATAATGCTTCTGAGGAGCTCAGACTTTCTCAAGTACATTTTGAAATAGTCTTTGTTATTTGTACGAGAATTTTTTCTACTGTTATTAGTCTTTCGAGTCTTCTTGTTACATTATTTTCTTGTTATCTTTATACGAAAGGGGAAGTTTTATTACCACATGCACTTACCGTTTCGGCTGCCGGCTTTATGATTTTCGGCGGTTTAAAACAACTTGAAAATGCAGCCGTCCTCATGGTTAAAAATCCTGCCAATATGCAATATTTGGATGAGGTTTTAGATATTCCTGAAATAAGTGACGGCACTTTAGAAGTTATGGAAAATCAGGATATCGTCTTTGATAAGGTGAGCTTTAGTTATGACAAAGGTAATTCTGTCTTAAAAGACCTTTCATTTACTATTCCACAAGGGTCAAAGACAGCTATCGTAGGACCGTCAGGCTCCGGGAAAACAACAATAATCAATTTGATCTCTCGTTTTTATGATGTTGGCAGTGGTGAAATAAGATTAGGAAATAGGAATATACGAGATTATAAAGTAGAAAGTTTACTGAAAAATCTTTCACTTGTTTTCCAAAATGTTTATCTTTTTCAAGATACTATAGAGAATAATATTCGCTTTGCAAATCCTAAGGCAAGTCATGAAGAAGTAGTGGAAGCCGCTAAAAAGGCTCGTTGCCATAATTTTATTATGGAACTTCCTGATGGCTATAACACCATGGTAGGTGAGGGTGGCAGTTCTCTTTCCGGTGGTGAAAAACAACGAATTTCTATTGCTAGAGCATTACTTAAAAATGCACCGATTATTCTTTTGGATGAAGCGACCAGCTCCGTTGATCCTGAAAATGAATATGAGATTTTGGCCGCGATTGAGGAATTGTCCAAAGGACACACGGTAGTTTCGATAGCTCACAGACTTTCAACTGTGAAAAAAGCCGATCAGATACTGGTGATTGATGACGGTAAATTGGTTCAAGAAGGCAAACATAACGATTTGATAAATAGAGCAGGGATTTATTCGGCATTTATCAAGGCAAGAGAGCGAGCTGCAAGCTGGAGATTGTAAAAAAACAAAATGCTTCAAAGCAACCAATATTTAAGAATTAAATAGCTTTGTAAAGCGCATATAGACAATTTTTGAAGCGACTAAGAATTAAAAAACTTAGTCGCTTTTCTATCGTGATTTTTAAATTACGTAAATTGCAATAACAAGTTGCACATTGACCGTTGAATCGTTCATCAGGCAACACAGGAGTAAATTCTGTCAAGTTCGTCCTCAAAGAGTGTATCTGGGATGCGGTAGCCGAGCGACTTCCGTGGAAGGCCATTGCACCAAATCTCAATCTGAGCAATCTGTTCGTCGGAGCAGCTGTCAATTTGTTTTCCCTTGGGGATGAATCTGCGGATCAAACCATTATACGACATTCCCTTTGCCGGCTTCCATCCTGCAACGAGCGTGCAGACTTTCTTCCTGATGTAGGGTTATCATCAGGGTAGTCTTGACACATGTGGAGACAGTAGCACTTTTGTCCGGGTGTGTGTGGAATGGATGTTTTGTTCTCTAATTGGATGGATCGGAATTTTCCAAAGGAAGAGAATTCGTGATTGAAAATGCAGAGAGGAAAAGAGAAGATGATTGGAGCAATCCTAGGAGATATTGTGGGATCGAAGTTTGAATTTCAGCCCATCAAATGCAAGAATTTCCTTCTTTTTTCAGAGGGATCGGATTACACGGATGATTCTTTGATGACCCTTGCGGTGGGGCTAGCCTTGAAACAAGCCTTTGCGGATAAGAAGGAAAATGACGCAGCCTTTTTGCAAGATCAATTTATTCGGACCATGCAGTCTATTGGCCGCGCCTATCCCAATCCTGCGGGGGCTTATGGAAGTGCCTTTTCACAGTGGTTAGTGACGAAGAATCCTGAGCCTTATAATAGCTGGGGAAATGGCGCAGCCATGCGAATTTCCGCCTGTGGTGAATTGGCGAAATCATTGGAAGAGGCGCTGTTTTTTGCGGAGCAAAGTGCCATTGTCAGTCATAACCATCCGGAAGGCATCAAGGGTGCGCAAGCCATATCGGCCGCTATTTTTCTGGCGAAACAAGGCAAATCGAAAGAAGAGATTCGCCATTACATCTATCAATATTTTTATCCGGAGCGGTTGACCGTTGAAGAGATTCGTCCTCATTACTCCTTTGACCCATCCTGCCAGGGGACGGTTCCGCAGGCATTCGCTGCATTCTTTGATTCCTTAGACTTTGAAGATGCTGTTCGCAATGCGATTTCCTTAGGAGGAGATGCGGATACTCTTGGCGCCATTACAGGTTCCGTGGCTTGGCCCTTCTATATAAAACAAAATGGTCTTTCGGAAGCAATGAAAGAGATGGCAAATAAGGCTTTACATATTCTCCCATCGGAATTTAGAACTTTCTTAAAGGAATACGAGGACGATTTTATTCAAACGTTATGTTTTTGTGGACGCAGTGAATAGGATTCACCGAAATTCAAGCGAGAAGGTTTGATCCGATGTTGAGACTTGAATGGAACGCAATCAATAAAAAATGAAGGCGATTCCGTTCGCCATTAAGCGCTATGCACCGAACGATGAAACCGTTGCGGCGCTTGAAGAGTACTACGATGTGAAAGCGAATCCTGAAAACTACAAGCGCTACGATTCTTTTTCGAATGCACGAAACAAGGCGCTCAATGCTTAAGTCGTCCTATCACGCCAATCTCTTCAATTAGGCAGTTTTACTAAACAGGATATAAGAGAACTTTATCCCTCGCTCCGCGCCAGATCCATCGAAGGAGCTCTTCGAAAGCTGGTGGCTTCCGGTGAACTGAAAAGAGAGGGAAGAGGGAAAAGCCCCCATTATTTCAGAACAAAATAGCATCTCGCAATTTTTAGGAGAAAATTTCATGAATATTACCGTATATCTTGGCGCAAACGAAGGAAATCACCCATGTTTACGAAAAGCTGTTGAGGAATTAGGCGCATGGATTGGAAATAGCGGACATGCACTGATCTATGGCGGCTCCAAATCGGGTCTGATGGGGATCCTTGCGGACAGTGTTTTGAAAGCTGGCGGCGAAGTGATCGGTGTGGAGCCTCAGTTTTTTATTGAAAATGAATTACAGCATGACGGATTAACTAAGCTCATCGTGACCAAGGATATGTCGGAGCGTAAAAACAAAATGATTGCTTTGGGCGAAGCCTTTATTGCTTTCCCCGGTGGCACGGGCACCTTGGAGGAAATGGCAGAAGTGATGTCGAAAGTGTCATTGAAACAACTGCATG
>CALAJY010000008.1 GCA_937923265.1 uncultured Tissierellia bacterium | reverse complement strand
CATCGATGTTGGTTTCCATCGGTGGAAAAGATCGCAGGACGGGGGGTTCACTTGTTTATCTTCGGATCTTTTGATTCTTAAACAAGTGACATCAAGAAGGAGGATACCATGAAGAACCGTCGGGCAACACAATTCTTTCTTAGCTTATTACTTAGTTTGGCCTTACTTTTACCGGGAGCTCCCATCGCTCAGGCACTCGAAGATGATACGGGGGATAGCGGAGTTTCTCTGGAGACCGGAGAAAATCGCCA
Organism: uncultured Tissierellia bacterium; assembly: GCA_937923265.1. Classification (GTDB taxonomy): domain Bacteria; phylum Bacillota; class Clostridia; order Tissierellales; family Peptoniphilaceae; genus CALAJY01. The sequence continues at coordinate 51,274 of CALAJY010000008.1, read as the reverse complement.
GGGCTTTCATTTGAACAAGGGCTTGACCGTGGAACATTTGGAAGTGAATGAAGCCCCCATCAATCCCGACTTCAACCGGCAGCGGGCAGAAAAAACGAGCGATCCCCGTTTTGGATACCGGGCAGCACCTCTGAAAATCAATACCAACTATGCTGCCTTACAGGGAGAACATCGGCAACGGCAGAGCCGTTTACCCGCTCGTTTCGATCTTCGGGATCAAAACCGCGTCACGCCTGTTCGAGATCAAGGCCCCAACGGTTCTTGCTGGGCATTTGCGACCTACGGTTCCGCGGAGTCCGTATTGATGCCTCGTGAGAATACCGACTTCAGTGAAAAGAACCTGCGAAATACCCATGGGTTTGACTGGGGTCCCAAGGATGGCGGAAACTGCTATATATCCGCAGCCTATATGTCTCGCTGGTCCGGTCCGATTTGGGAGAGGGATGAACCTTACAGTCCCTTCGACTTCAGCTCTCCTTCCGGTCTTCCCATGGCCAAGGAATTAAAAGAAGCCCTCTACATTCCCGATGTCAGAAACGTGAATGACCAAGCGGTTTTGAAACAGGCTATTATGCAATACGGGGCTGCTTACACCACGGTGAATGGCAATGAAGCCTTTACCAATTTCTCAACCATGGGCCATTACAATGCGGGGAATGGATGGGGAAATCACGCGGTCACCATCGTCGGCTGGGATGACAATTACAGTGCTTATAATTTCGGCATCACGCCTCCGGGAAACGGAGCTTGGATTGTTAAAAACAGCTGGGGAAGCCGATGGGGTCGGCTTGGTGGTTATTATTATGTTTCCTACTATGACTCTATCATCGCCACGGGGAATTGCATCTTTGTCTTACAGAATCGGCAGGCCGGAAAATCCGTTTGGTACCATGACCCCCTGGGCATGACCTCCAATATCGGACGAGGGACCACGGGATGGTTCTCCAATGTCTTTGGACCTGTGCAAAGAGCTTCTCAGATTTCCGAAGTGGGAATTTTTGTTCCCTCCAATAATGCAAATTACGAAGTCTATGTGAATACGAACATTGGCGGTAACAGTGGCTTCAACCAACGGGTGAAAGTGGCTCAGGGAAGTTTCCGCTTTGCCGGTTACCACACCATTAAGTTTAATCCTCAACGAATTCCTCAAGGCGCTTACTTCGCTCCCATCGTGAAGCTTACGACCCCCGGCTACTATTATCCGATTCCCATTGAGGCACCGGTTTGGGGCTTTGCTTCTCGGGCAAGAGCCAACCAGGGACAGTCTTTCATTTCCTATGATGGACAGAATTGGGGCGATGTCATCTATGAAAGAGCTAACGCAAATGTTTGTGTGAAAGCTTTTACGGAAGCACTGGGCACCAATGTTCCGCCGGAGCCGGATAATCCGGAACCGGTGGATCCAACACCCGTTGATCCAACGCCCGTAGATCCCAATCCGGAGCCTGTGGATCCCACCCCGGTAGATCCCGATCCGGAGCCTGTGGATCCGACTCCCGCACCGAGTTTCCAATTGGACATCAGTGCGAACAGTGAGAGTCTTTGCCGAGGCGGTCATGCCGTTGTCAAGGTGGTTGCCAGCGATGGACAGGGACGCCGCCTATCGAATGTTTGTATGGACTTCCATATTCATAATAAGACCACAGGAGATGAATGGACCGAATCGGGATGTACCGGATATTACGGCTTGCTCCGCTACTATAGTTACGCATTGGCGCGGGGCGAATATGAAGTGGTAATTGATGCAAGAAGCAATGGATATGCACCACAAAGGAGGACAGTATCGTTTACGGTAAAGTAACCTCCTGCGAACAAAGTGAGGTGAATGATGATTAAAAAAGGCCTGTTAAAGATATCGGCAATCTTTTTATCAACTCTGCTTGTGTTTCCCATGGGAACGACCCTTGCAGCGGAGCAGAAACCGGCTCAGCCGGCATCATCCACCAAGAAAGTCTTGGTGGACGACCAGGGGGTAACCGGGGAAAAGTTGGAATTGAGTCCGGTATCCGGCAGTTTTAAAAAGGGACAGAAAGCCGCTCCCCTGGCGGTGAACTTTCAAAAGCCCAAGGTCCTTGGAAGGGTGAGGAGCCGAGCTGCTCAAATCCCCTCCATGTATGACTTGAGGGAGCAGGGACGGGTCACCCCCGTTCGTAGCCAGGGACTGAATGGGTCCTGTTGGGCTTTCGCAACCTACGGCTCGATGGAGTCGGTGCTGAAACACATGGGAAGCAACTTTGATCTCAGTGAGAAACACTTGCGTAACAGTCATGGCTTCGACTGGGGCCCCAATGATGGCGGTAACCGCGACATTTCCACGGCTTATCTGGCAAGGGGAGATGGTCCCATCTCTGAGAAAGATGATCCCTATGATCCGGTGATCAGCACGTCTCCCGCCAATTTGAATCGGGTGTTAGATATTGACAAGGTTCTCTATCTGCCGGATGTCAATAATTTTCAGGATACCGCAGACATCAAGAAAGCGATCATGGATTATGGCGGTGTATACACGACCATCAATAGCTCCAAGTATTATGAGAATGCCAGAACCAAGAGCTATTACAATCCCGGCGGCGGAAGCGATGATCATGCGGTAACCATCGTGGGATGGGATGACAGCTTTCCCAAACAGTCCTTCAACTCCCGCCCCAATGAGGACGGAGCATGGATCTGCAAAAACTCTTGGGGAAGTTCCTACATGGAAGGCGGCTATTATTACGTGTCCTATGAGGATGCCTTCTGTGGCAAGAGCAATGCGATTTTCATTCCCAAAAAGAAGGACCCCAATGCACGGATCTATCAATATGATCCCTTTGGAGCCACCCGGTCGGTGGGTTATAACAAAAAAGGCTTCATGGGCAATGTCTTCACCGCGAAGGGCAAGGAAAAGCTCCATGAAGTGGGCTTGTTCTCCGTGAGCATGATGACGGACTATAAGATCTATCTCGTTCGTCATGTCAGCAAGACCTCGCAATTGGCCAAGGAACGGGTAGAGGTGGCCAGTGGCACCTTCCGTTATCCGGGATATTACACGGTAAACATCAAGCCCGTGGACCTGGATGAGGGAGAAAGCTTCGCTATCATTGCGGAGATGAACACCGAAAAATCCAACTACCGTTTCCCTCTCCCGATTGAGACGCAGATTGAGGGATATTCTTCGAAGGCTTCCGCGAAAGCGGGAGAGACCTATGTTTCTCCGGACGGAGAGAAATGGAGCGATTTGACGAAAGAGGTCGCCAATGCGAATGGATGCATTAAGGCGATCACGACGACGGGAAAGATCATTGACGATGGCGAGAAGCCGGACAATCCGGAGGAGCCGGAGGTAAAGCCGGACGAAGTCACGGATTTGAAGTTCCGGGAAGGAACGGGTGGTTACATTCACGTCAATGAGAAGGGCAAAGTCACCCCGGTGATAACGCCCTCGCACCTGAAGAATGTGCGCTTGAAGTTCTATTCCTCGGATATCAAGACCGTGAAGGTGACGGAGGATGGAATTATCGTTCCCCAAAAGGTGGGGCAGGCTTCCATTATTGTGGAGTGTCGCGTCTCTCGAGGAATCGTCCGAGCAAGAATGACTCTGGAGGTGATTCCGAAGGATTTGAAGTACGACTTCAGCGATCCGATTCCCGTGATCGGACCCAACGACGAGCTACCGGAACCGGAGAAACCGGTGGGACCTGATGATACCCTGATTCCGGATCCGCCTAAACCCTATGAGGACCCAACAGTGGCTCGAAACCTGAATCTGATTGTGCCCTCAAAAACGCTTCGGGAGGGAGAGGAATTTAACCTGGCCGAGAAGATTCTCGTGTATCCCGAGACCGCAAAGCCCAAGTTCAGCTTTACGGTTCAGAATTCCAGCCTGGCGACCGTCAGTAAGGAAGGTGTGATTCACGCCCTGCGCGTGGGCAACACCAAGGTCATCGTCAAGACTAATAATGGCCTGCAGAAGACCATGGACCTGCACGTGCTTCCGAAATATGAAAAGCACCCTCTGGAGTTGAGCAAGTTTACCGTTTCGGAGCGCAAGGGAGGAGTTTTCACCCTGTCCTTTGAAGCGGGTCAGGATGGTAAGGGCTACACCGGTCCCGCCACGGTTACCACCGTTGCAGGAAATGGTACGAAGAATCCGGTGACCGTGACTTCCAAGGTTTACTTCAGTCAGGGCAAGGGTTCCATCACCTATAATGGCGGCCAGTTTGGCATCTGGAGAACGGATTTCACCAGCAAGATCAAGCTACGGGACCTGGAGGATTCGATTCAGTATCAATTTTCCAAGAGCTCCTCTTCACCGGTGTTTATGGTCAAGGGACCCAAGTTAGCCGCCCAGATGAGTCATGATCTTCGCATCGGTGACATCAAAGTCAGTGAACGAGTCGCTGGAATCTTCCAGATTGGGGTCGCCATTCAAAAGGATGGCAAGCCTTATAACGGAAAGGTGATTGTGGATACCGAATCGGAAGGAACCTTCCGGTCGGATACGGCAGATTGCAAGAACGGAATCTGTACCATCAAATATACCGGTGGCGACTTTGGAGTTTGGAAGAAGAGTTTCCATAGTGTGTTCAAATTGGAAGACACCTATCGGGAGTTTTCCTTCGAAAGTCCAAATCACACAATAAAGCAGAAGTAGCTTTCAAACAATAGAAGGAGGTAGGTATGGGAAGACGTAGCAAGTACACCAGTTTGTTCTTGGCTCTCGTCATGACCCTTGGTGCTGCGGCACCGGCCGTATCTTATGCACGTCCTTTATTGGAGGATGATGCGGCGGTGGAAACGGATGCTGAGGATTCGAAAGCAAGACTGGACCTGAATGAGCCCGAGAAAAAGGAAACCATTGAGCTCACGGAAGGTCAAAAGCTTGAAATTGCCGAGGTTCGCGCAGATTTAACAAAGGCAGTGAAGAGCGTGGAAGGCATTGAGGCTCCGGACGAGAAATATGAGAAGCAAATTTCTCAGTTTAAGGAAGCCGGAAAGCGGCTGGATGAAGAGATCACGGAATATGAGCAGAATTTAAAGCAGGGCAACAGCATCTCTCGTCAAAAAGACGTGGGAGGCAGCATTTATGATTTGACGACCATCCCTGTAAGAATTCAGCTTCTGATTCGTATCGGTCGTGCGATCCGCTTTGGATCCACGGAGTTATCCAACAAGGTGGTGGCCGCGCACACGAAGCTGGGCGAGTATATCACCGTGGGCATCCTTTTCGTCCTGAATCCCTTCGCGAGTGAGCAGCAGATCCTGGACTATATCAACCAGTTTGAAGAATTGGAAAAAGAACTGCTCCAATACCCCGACCTGACGCCCCAGGACATCGCAACCATTTATAAGAAGGCCGCCTATCATAGGACCATTGATGAGGCAAGAAAGGTTCGCAACGAGGCCAATCGCAGCGGTCGTCGCTTCCAGGCAAAGGAACTGGATAAGGTCATTGCAAAGTCCGTGGGACTGTGGTGGAGAATCACCGTGACCTGTGGTGAGCTGGATGAGCAGGAGAAAGTGCTGCAGGAAGCCATCGAGCGGGTTGCCGGTCCCAAGGTTCGCGTCAAGAAGATTGAATTCATGGAAGGCAATGCGGGAGCTCTGAACGTGGATAAACGTGCCAAGATCACCCCGGTCATTCTTCCGGCGGAAGTAAAGAATCAAAATGTGATTCTCTACTCCTCGAATTCCTATGTGGCTCGCGTGGTTGGCGGAGACATTGTTCCCCTGAAGACCGGCAGCGTAAAGATCACGGCCGTCGCTCTGGACAATGGAACAAAGGGATATTTTGATCTCACGATCTTGAATCCCGGGGAATACTCCGAATCCCTGCCCATGTTAAAAACCGACGGCGACAGCGATGCGTATCTGAACACCAAGAACAACACCCCGAAACATCCCGTATACACGGAGAAAACGGAGGTAAAGGATCTCTCCTTTACCCTGGATGTTCTGAAGCTTTCCGTGGGTCAGCAGACAAACCTGGCAAAGAAAGTTCTTGTTTTCCCGGATCGGGCCATCGATAAGAGCCTGCACTTCCGCTCCCTAAACGATGCGGTGGTTACGGTCGACGAGAAGGGGCAGGTCATCGCCCACAAGGCAGGAAAAACACAAATTGAAGTGAAGTCTGCCAACGGAATTGCCAAGAAGCTGACCGTAACGGTTACGGATCCGGCGCTGACGCCCGTTTATAAGATCACCAATGTCACGGTATCCGATCGCAAGGCAGGCATCTTTAAAGTTGCCGTGGAAGCAACGAAAAACGGACAGGCTTACACGGGTCCTGCGAAAGTCGTCGTGAGCTCCGGTGAAAAATCCATAACCAAAACGGTTTACCTGCAAAAGGGAAAAGGATCTGTCTCCTATAATGGCTTTGAATTCGGTGTATGGAGAAAAGAGTTCCGGGGCGAAGTGCAGTTGAAAGAGGCAGAACAGGTTTTTGAAGCTGAGTTTCGTTAAGCATCTCGGCAGAATCTAAGAAAAGGAGAAGAACATGAAGAAGTTTAAAAAGGTAGTCGCTTTTATGCTGGCTTTCAGCTTTTTGTTTGTGGAAGCAGCACCCGCCGCTGTATATGCAAAGGGCTTGGAGAATGATAGCCCGGCAGAAGATGTGAAGCTGGAAATGGATGATGCAGCAAACTACAAAAAGCAGATCAAGAACATTCGGGATGAAGTGAATGGCTTGAAGATTCATCGCAAGACGGACAAGGAAATGGTCGAAGAATTCAACAGCAAGTCCTTGGAGTTAAGCGACAATATCGACCACACCGCACAGAAGTTCGGAATCGCTGATGTTTATGACCTCAGCTCCATTCCTCAGAGACTGATTCTGTTAGGCCGCATCGGCCGGGCCATTCGTTTTGCAACGACCCAGCTCCGTTACAAGGTAGATGCCGCTCATGCAGAGATTGCGGAATATGTATTTGCCGGTCTTGTCATTGCCGTTTCTCCCTTCCACACGGTGGAGGACATGAAGACCTACATGGCTGAGTTTGAGGTATTGAAGGACAAGCTCCTGTCCTATCCGGAGATGGGCTTGAACGATACCGCTAACCTGTATGTACGTGCCGACCTGGATGTGAAGTTGGATAAAGCTCGTTTCATGAAGTATAACGAGTTAAAGAACAAGCCGACCTATATCATTGAACGCCTCGACAGAGAAATCGCCGACATTACGAACGGACGGCTTCGTCCCCAGGCAACCGTTGCTGAAATCTATCAGCTCTCCGATCGTCTGGACCAGGCCGTAGCGGAAGCCCAGAACAGTGAAGACACCACGGCACTTCCCAGCGAAGTTAAGCGCCTAAAAGAACTCAAATGGGAACTGCAGAAGGCAATCATGGCCGGAGACAAACGTCCGGAAGCCGGAGCAGCCGTTGATCGGGCAAGAGAAGAAGTTTGGAAGATTCGTCCTTCTCACATTGCCGTTACCGGTTTGATTGAAACCATTGAGTCCCTGCTCTACTAATTAACTCTCAGCTTTGTTTATTAAAAAGAGTCGACCCCATGGGTCGGCTCTTTTTCCATGCTTCGATTCGGGAAGAAACCTAGCAGGTCAACAGCTTTCTACCATTTTTTCGGATATCCTCCAAGCGGAAGCAGCCGGTCATGTGCATGGTGGCAAGCAGCTCTTCTTGGATCATGGAAAGATACGTGCTCACGGCAGCTGAGGGATCCCCAAGCTCTCGGCCCCCGTAGATGGCAAGGGGAAGGGGTCTTCCGATCAAAACAGCGGTGGCACCCAAGGCCAAGGCAGCAAAGACATGAACCCCTGACCGGATTCCTCCGTCAACCAAAACCGGGATTCTTCCCGCAACGCTGTCACAGATCTCTTCCAGGCACTCCTCGGTGGAGGGCGAGAGGTCCAGGACACGACCCCCATGGTTGGAAACAACAATGGCGGACGCACCGGCCTCCACGCAGGTTTCTGCATCTTCGGGAGTCAGGACACCTTTTATAATAAAGGGAAGAGGTGCGTTTTGAATGATCTTCTGAAGTTCCGTTCGCCCCTTTGGCCCCGCGTCTTTACCCGAACGCTGAATCACCGATAGGCCAATGCCGTCGATGTCCATGGCGATTGCACGAGCTCCCGCGGCTTGGGCGGCCTGCATTCTCTGTTCGAGCTTTTTTCTACCCCAGGGCTTGGTGGTGGGAGCGCCCTCGCCCCCATGGGAGGCAATCGCCTCCAGGGGATCCAAATAAAAGGAATCCCGGATGCCATCTCCCGTGAAGGCAAGGCTGCCCACATTTTGGCATCCCGTCACGAGCGCCTCCCCATACTCCCGATCGGAGAGCTCTACACCATAGTTCATCGTCAGGGCTCCGATTGGAGCCGCAAAGATGGGCATCTGGTAGCGGTGACCGAGGAAGATAAGATCCGTCGAAAAGGAGGCATTCTTCTCATAGAGGGGATGCATGCGCAGGCGGATATTTTGCCAGGCCTGGTAGTTTCGGATAAAGGAAAGGCCACTCCCTTTTCCGCCGACGCCCGGAGTCTCTCCGCGGCAGGCAATCCCATTGCATTCACGACAAATGCGGCAGCGGAATCCCGTAAGATTCCGTGCCGCATCTTTGATTTCTGTCCAAGTTGGTTTTTCCATGACCATGACTAATTTCTCCGCTGAGAGGACTTTTCCAGAACATCGTGGGCTCCGCCTTCGACGATGCTGACGGAGGAAACCAGGGTGAGCTTTGCCTTCTCATGCAGTTCCTCGAGGCTTAACGCTCCACAGTTGCACATGGTCGCCTTCACTTTATGAAGAGACTGGTTGACATTATCCTTTAGTGTGCCGGCGAAGGGAACATAGGAATCGACCCCTTCTTCAAAGGATAGCTTGGCATCGCCCCCAAGATCATATCTCTGCCAGTTTCTGGCACGTGCCGATCCTTCGCCCCAGTACTCTTTCATGATGGAACCGTTGACGTTGACCTTGGAGGTGGGGGATTCCTCAAAACGAGCAAAATAGCGGCCCAGCATGCAGAAATCCGCACCCATCGCCAAGGCTAATGTGATGTGGTAATCGTGGACAATTCCTCCATCGGAACAAACGGGAACATAGATTCCGGTCTCCTTGTAGTACTCATCTCTTGCCTTGCAGACGTCAATCACTGCGGTGGCCTGGCCGCGGCCAATCCCCTTGGTTTCTCGGGTGATGCAGATGGAGCCACCGCCGATTCCGACCTTCACGAAATCCGCGCCACAGTCCGCGAGGAAGCGGAAGCCATCGCCATCGACGACATTGCCGGCACCCACTTTCACGGAATCTCCATAGTGCTCACGAATCCAATCAATGGTTAATTTCTGCCATTCGCTGAAGCCCTCACTGGAGTCAATGCAAAGAACGTCCGCTCCCGCTTCAATCAGGGCGGGAACCCGCTCTGCATAGTCTCTCGTGTTGATTCCTGCGCCCACAATCAGACGCTTTTTGTCATCCAAAAGCTCCTGGGGATTCTCCTTATGGGAATCATAGTCCTTACGGAAGACAAAGTACTTGAGGCGTTGATCCTTATCGATGATCGGCAGGGCATTCAGTTTCTCGTTCCAGATAATATCATTCGCCTCCGACAGGGTCATGGTGTCCTTGCCGGTGATGACCTTTTCAAAGGGGGTCATGAAGTTCTTTACTTTTTCCTCCCGATCCATCCGGCTCAAACGGTAGTCTCTGCTGGTAACAATGCCCACCAATTTACCATGCCGGGTTCCGTCTTCGGTGACCGCCATGGTGGAGTGACCGGTTTTCTTTTTCAGATCCAGCACATCCTGCAAGCTTGCCTCGGGGGAAATGTTGGAGTCGCTGGGAACAAAACCCGCTTTGTATTCCTTGACCCTGCGGATCATGTTCGCCTCATCCTCCACGGATTGGGAACCATAGATAAAAGAAACACCGCCTTCTCGGGCCAGGGCAATGGCCAGACTGTCATTGGATACGGATTGCATAATCGCGGAGACCAGAGGAATATTCAGAGAATATTTGGCTTCTTCCCCTTTTTTATACCGAACCAGGGGTGTTTTCAGGGATACATTTTCTACGCGGCACTCGCTGGAAGAGTAGCCGGGGACCAGCAGATACTCGCTGAATGTATGGGATGCTTCATTAAAATAGGTTGCCATGATTCCTCCTTCTCAATGGGAGCAGCAATCGACTCCCGCTCAAAAATTTTTCTTCCATAATAGTAAAAAAACCTTCCACTTGCAAGGATTTACAAAGATTTTCCCCGCTTTAGCGAAGCTCTTTTTTCATAAAAAGATAGGCAAAAAAGAGCATGGGGCAACAGATCATAATGGCGGGGATGCCTAATGAAAATGAGGATAACGCCCCGATCCCGGCTCCGATTGCAAAACAACAGATAATCGCATAGTAGCGAAAAGCGGCAAGGAGTTTTTCCGGAGAGCCTGTGTTCATATAGCCGCTCAGCTGTTCGGTTCCGCTTCGCAAGTTTCCGATACACATCGTGCTCGCATAGCCATAGCCATGAATTTTTCGGAAGGACTGTACCTGCAGCGCACAGGCAAAAGACACCAGCATGGAAGCAACAGAATCCATCCGATGGGGCAGAAAGCCCACAATGAAGAGCATGAGAATTTCTAAAAGGAGAACGGACTGTCTCCAGTGAATTCGCGTGTGGGACAGGAAATATCGACGAAGGTTCTCGGCTAGGAACACACCGCAGGCAAAGGTGAGAACGGGGAGCAGGTAGCTCAGAGCGATCCCCCATTGACACGTGAAAAGGTGCTGGCTGAGTAAGACAATATTTCCCGTTTGCGCATTGGCAAACACTTCATTTCTCACGTTATAGGTATAGGCATCCTGGAAACCGCCGGAAAATGCAAGCATCAAGCCAAGCCGGAGCGTCTCCGAGCTTTGACTGGGTTGTTTGGTTTTCCACCAATTTCTCATTCTTTCCTCCTTTTTCTCTCTATTAATAGTGTAGCCAATGTTCTTGAAAAGGGGAACCTTTTACAAATGGAATCTCTGGGTATAGAAAAAAATAAATGCAGGACCGATGCTGGACAATGGAGAAAGGATGAATATGCGAAAAGTATTATCATTTATTGCAGATTATTTTGATGAACGTGAATTTTTGATCCCCTATTATCGCTTGCAGGAAGCGGGCTTTGAAGTGGATATCGCCGGTCCTGAGGCAAAAGTTTATCAGGGAAAGGAAGGCCTCCATCAACAGGCAGACCTTTCCTTTGACCATGCCAAGGCTGAGGACTATGAGGGACTCTTGATTCCGGGGGGCTATGCCCCCGACAAAATGCGTACCGAGGAGGAGGCCCTTGCCCTGGTTCGTGCCTTTGTGGAAGCAGGCAAACCCGTTGGCATGATCTGTCATGCGGGATGGGTAGGAGTTTCTGCCGGTGTGGTTGCGGGGAAAAAGGTGACGTCTACTCCTGCGATCAAGGAGGATTTGATGAATGCCGGGGCAGAGTGGTTGGACGAAGCTCCCGTTGTGGACGGGGGGCTGGTGACAGCGAGAAACCCCAAGGACTTACCCGTTTATGTGAAAGCCTTCCTTACCGAGCTGGAGAAGTAGCTGTTTTTTTAGTGTTTTTTCGCTTAACTCATTAGAAATGGGTATTTACTAAGTAAGTTGAAAAAGAGAATGCATTTTCTCTCAGCAAAAGAACCTAGGAGGATAATAATGGCGGATAAAGGATTTTTTGATAAAGTGGCTGGCAAAGTAAAGGAGACGGTGGGAGATTTAACCAACAACCCCGAGTTAAAGGCCGAAGGACAGATTGACCAGGGCAAGGGCGTTGTCAAGGAAAAGGTCGAAGAAGGAAAAGAAGCCATTGGCAATGCTGCAGACTCCGTGAAAGACAAGGTTGACGGGGGAGATAAGAATGGCTTTGATGAGTTCAAAGAGACCGTTGGCGAAAAATTTGAAGAAGGCAAGGAAGCGGTTGGAAATGCAGTAAATTCCGTGAAAGAAAAGTTGGAAGGAAAGGATGCAGATCCCAACGCAAAGAGCGGCTTTGATAGCTTCAAGGATTCCGTTGGTGAGAAATTTAATGAGGGAAAAGAAGCGGCAGGCAACGCCTTTAATTCTGTGAAAGAGGGAGCCAAAGACACCTTCGGACAAGGCGGTGCAAAGGTCCAGGAACAGTGGGACAACGCAAAAAAGGTGATTGAGGAAAAGAAAAACAACCTGAATCGCTAAGAGAAGAGACTAAAGAAAAGGGAACCGGCTCGAGGGAGCCGGTTCTTTTCTTTATGCCGGTTTATTTTTTTCGATCTCCAGTAGAAGAACCGGCTTGCTTGCCTGAAGCAGGCACAAGGATTGAGACCGGTCTGTTTCGATGAGAAAGAGATTTTTTCCGGAAAGCGCATGCTGCTTGCCTGCATATTCCAGCGTAAAGTCTCCCACGGAAAAGACCGCAAGCCAGCTGCTTTCCCATTGGGAGCGAACTTCCTGCTTGGGATTCATTACTCTTACCGAGGAGGAAAGATCCTCCCGAACAATGAGATTAAAATCGCGGCAATCCAGGGAATTGGTGGAACGGGTATCCCAGGATCCGGAAAATTCTTCGATCTGGTAGGGAGCGAGGGGACGAAGCTCTTCGCCGTTGTGGGCCACGGACAGCTGCCCCTTTAAAGCGCAGAGATACCGGTGGTAGCCGCTGAAATCGGTGAAGCGGGAACCGGTGGATTGAAAGGTGGCAGAGGAAATCCGAAAGAGAAAATCATGATCCGAAAAGTTTGCATCTTCCGGATAAATGTAAAGCTGCGTGGTATCCCCACCTGACCAATGGCTTGTCTGAAATTGATTCGGCGTAATAATTTTTTGAGACATAACGACCTCCTTTTCTTGATTATACCGCGAATGTGCCTCGCTTTCATGGGCTCCATTGACGGAGGGGGCGGAATGAGATATTCTAATGGTAAATGGGAATAAAAAGCGGTCAAAGCACCGGCAGCGAAAGTGCCGTCTGTGGAGCAATAATATCTAAGTCCTTCGATACGATAGCATTGTGTGAGAGTCGGCTACCAGGGTGGGTAGCCTGATTCGGCACCCTGCGAACAGGAGGAATTGATGAAATTTGTTTATCCGATTATAGGAGCCATCCTATTTATCTGTATTGCTTTTGTCATGGGAGGCTTCACCTCCATTAATCCCATTGGCATAGCCCTGTTATTATTTACGGGAGCATCCTTCGGGCTCGTTGTCCAAATGATGGAACCCGGGAAATCCTTAAGAGAGAGATCATAATATAACGTCGTTCAAATCGTCTCAAACCCATGCTCTTAACAGTTAGCTTATAAGGAATGGGTATGCCGAATCGAAATCCCATGAGAGCCCTTCGGGGCTCTTTTTTTTTAGTAGGGATGGTAACAGAAAATAAAATATGGTAATATTTTATCAATTATTTTTTTCAGGGAGGAACTATGAAAAAATTTTTTAATCATTCACTGTTGGCAATGCTTGTTGCCATGACCCTCGTGCTCACAGCGTGTGGCACGAAAGAGGAAAAGAAAGACAGCGCGCAGGCAAGCTCTTCCTCGCAAGGCGTTTCCTCGGAAGAGCAAACCTCATCCAAGGAAAGCAAGACGGCCAAGGAAGGCTCCGTGGACGTTGTTGTCATCGGTGCCGGCGGTGCGGGAATGAGTGCCGCTTTAACGGCGAAGGAAAGTGGTGCCAGCGTCGTGATTTTGGAAAAGGAAGCCATGGCAGGAGGAAACACAACGCGGGCCACCGGCGGAATGAATGCGGCGGAGAGTAAATTCCAAGCGGCTGCCGGAATCAAGGACTCAAAAGAGCTTTTTGCGCAGGAGACCATAAAAGGGGGACATGATAAGAATGATAAAGCCCTCGTGAAATATCTGGCGGACCATTCTGCCGAGGCCATTGATTGGCTGGACAAGTTGGGCATGCCTTTAAGCAATGTGACCTTCAGTGGAGGATTCTCTGTTGCACGAATCCATCGTCCCAAGGATGGAAGTGCCGTTGGGAATTTTTTAGTGGAGCACTTCGTTGAAAAATTGAAGGAAAGAGAAATTCCACTCTTTTTAAACACCAGAGCAACGGAACTTCTCCGGGACGAAAAGGGGAATGTTGTTGGCGTGAAGGCAGTGGGACCCGAAGGGGAGATGACCCTCCATGCAAAGTCGGTAATCCTTGCAACGGGTGGCTTTGGAGCAAATCTGGAGATGGTCAGCAAGCTGAAACCGGAGCTGAAAGGCTTTGTAACCACCAATACCAAGGGTGCAGAAGGCGATGGCCTCACCATGGCGGAAAAGCTGGGCGCCGCAACCGTGGACCTGGACCAGATTCAAATTCACCCCACGGTGGAGCAATCGACTTCTGATCTGATTACGGAGGCTCTTCGCGGCGAGGGAGCGATTCTCGTGAATCTGGAGGGGAAGCGCTTTATCAATGAGATGGAAACCCGCGATGTGGTGTCTCAGGCGGAACTGAAACAGAAGGAATCCTCCGTATATATTCTTTTTGACCAAAAGGTTCGTGACAATAACAAGGCCGTTGAAAAATATATCAAGAAGGGATACACCTTGGAAGGCGAGTCTCTGGAAACCTTGGCTAAGGAGATGAAAGTGGATCCTGAGACCTTGGTGACGACTCTCAAAACCTATAATCAGGCTGTTGCCACGGGCAAGGACAGCGAATTCGGAAGAAGCACGGGATTAAAGCCGATTGATCAGGCGAAATTCTATGCCATTCGCGTGGCACCCGGAATCCACCACACCATGGGCGGACTGAAGATCAACACGGAAACACTGGTCCTCGATAAAGAAGGAAAAGCGATCCCCGGACTGTTTGCCGCCGGAGAAGTGACCGGAGGGGTCCATGGAGCCAACCGAATTGGTGGAAATGCGGTGTGTGACATTGTGGTCTTTGGACGTGAAGCAGGGACCAAAGCGGGAGAATATGCCCTGGCCCATGGGGGCAGCGGCAAGACCGACCTGAAAGCACCGCAATCCCAGGCCGGGGAAGCAAAACCCGATGAGGGCGTTGCTGCCCAGTTTAAGGATGGAAACTACCAAGAGACCGCGCAAGGAAACAATGGACCGGTAACGGTGGAGATGACCGTAGAAGCGGGATATATTACGAAGATCACGGCAGTCAAGCAACAGGAAACCCCGGCGATGTTTAAGGGAGTCGAAGAAAAACTGATCCCGGAGATTATTCGTAAGCAAAGCGCTGCGGTAGATACCGTGTCGGGAGCAACGAATTCCTCGAAGGCGGTTTTGGAAGCGGTTTCGAAGATGATGGACAAGGCGAAGAAGTAGTTGAAGCAGAAAATGATGCAAGAAAGCGCCGGAAGGATTTCCTTCCGGCGCTTTCTTTTGAGGGGGGTTGAAAATATCGGCTAGAAGGGGGACTAGATGTCCGCCTCCTCTTTTTTCCAATCGGTATTGTTTAAGGCCACATTCACATGGAGTTGGACCATGAGCTTGAGCTGGGACTCATCGATGTCAAAGTGGCCATTATGGTGGGCATAGGAGGTTTTTTCATCCTTCTGGGTTCCCACGAAGGCGAAGGCCGCTTGGGTTGCCTGTGAAAAATCGGCAAAGTCTTCCGCGCCCAGGCTCACGGGGCTTTGACATTCGAGTTTTTCTTCATCTACGATACCGCGTGCGATTTCCTGTGCATAGCGCGTGGTTGCCGGATCATTGACCAGGGGATTCGCTGCATTGTAGCTTTCAAACTCCGCCCGGCAGCCATAGACTTCTGCAACCGCCCGGGAAATGGATGCAATCTTTTCCAAATAGATCTTCCGCTGGTCTTTATCAAAACAGCGGAGGGTTCCCTCCAGCGATCCTTCTTCGGCGATCACGTTATATCCGCTTCCCGCCGTGAGCTTTCCGATCGAGATGACGACAGGCTCCAAGGGATCTCTTTGCCGAGAGACAATAGATTGCAAAGCGACGAGGATCGAGGCAATCGCCAAGGCAGCATCCCTTCCGTCCTGCGGCCGAGAACAATGGGCGCCCTTCCCATGAACCCTGATGGTAAAAATATCGCAGGATGCGTTGATCGGTCCGGAAACCAAGGAGACGGTCCCACTGGGACGAGGACTGGACACATGGATTCCAAAGGCAAAGTCCACATCGTCCAGATAGCCGGCTTTGACAAACCGGCGAGCTCCCTGTCCGATCTCCTCGGCCTGCTGGAAGCAGAGCTTAATGGTTCCGGGAATTTCCTTCTGCCGATCCTTGAGGATTTTAGCGGCACCCAGGAGGGCACTGGTATGGGCATCGTGGCCACAGGCATGACAGACACCCTCGTTTTTTGAAGCATAGGGAGCCTCGCTGAGGTCCTGGAGGGGAAGGGCATCCATGTCTCCCCGAAGGAGGACCGTGTGACCGGACTTGCTACCCTTCAGGGTAGCAAGCGTGCCGGTTCCAACACATTCATAGGGGATGGCCCATTGATCCAGCTTTTCGCGGACAAAGCGAGCGGTATTTTCTTCGTGAAGGGAAAGCTCCGGGTTCCGGTGGAGGTACTCACGGAACTCGATGAGCTGGTCCTCGATTTGAAGAATGTCCGAATCAATCTTTGCCATTATTTGCTCACTCCTTCCCAAGCGGCGATGGAAGAACCCTTGGAAGTCTGATCAATGATCTTCTTCGTCTCCGGTGTCTGGTAATACTTCTTTACCAGTTTGTTGAAGTAGGGGTTATCCTTGTCCTCAGGACGGGAGACGATGATATTGATATAGGGTTTCGAATTCTCATCAACGGGCTCCAGGAAGATGGAGTCCTTCACGGGGTTGAAGCCGGCATCGGTGGCAACACCGTTATTGATGCAGGAAGCGGTGACATCGTCAAGAGCGCGAGCGGTCTGAGAGGCATCCAAGGAGATGATTTCCAGTTTCTTGCTGTTTTCGGTGACATCGTCCACGGTGATCAATTCCCCGGGATTTCCCTTCACTTTAATCAGACCCGCGGTCTGAAGAAGGAAGAGGGCACGAGCTCCGTTGGTGGGGTCGTTAGGAATTGCAATCTTGTCTCCTTCTTTGAGTTCCTTCACATCTTTGATCTTTCGAGAGTAAATTCCCAGGGGGGCCAACTGCGTGTCGCCGATGATGGTGAGTTTATGACCCGATTCTTTGATGTAGTTTTCCAGGAAGATCTTGTGCTGGAAGGCGTTCAGGTCAATGTCTCCGGAAGCAAGGGCTTCATTGGGTTGGCTATATTCCGTGAAGTGAACGAACTTGAGCTTGATGCCCTCTCCCTCTTGGAACCGCTTTGCAATATCATCCCAAACCTCGTCATTTTCTCCGACGACGCCGATTTTAATCTCCTCGGGTTTCTTTTGGTTTTCTTCTTTTTTCTCCGAGCCCTTGTCTTCCTGGCTCGCTTCTTTGCTCTCTTCCTTGCCGGAAGCCGTTGCTCCCTTTGCGGTCTCCGATGTTTCCTTCTTTTCCCCGGAGCCACAGGCGGTCAGGGCAAGCGACAAAACAAAGATGCTCAAAATAGCGAATAATTTTTTAGAAATCGTGGTTTTCATGTTCATTCCTCCATAGAATGGTGAGTTCCAGCGTTTCCGCTGCTAGGGACGGCCGACGTGTATTGAGATTTTCATGCACTCGAACCTTTTAATGGGAGATTTTTCGAATGATGAAATTGGAAATTGCCTGAATGCTGAAGACCAAAATCAGAATGATCGCCAAGGAAACCAGGGTCACGTCCGTTTTATAGCGGTTGTATCCCAGCGAGATGGTGAGTTCGCCGATTCCTCCTGCCCCGACGGTTCCCGCCATGGAGGTTAATCCTAAAAGGCTGATTAAGGTGATGGCAGAAGCCCGAACAATTTGGGGGAGCCCCTCCTTCAGATACACCGAGGTAATAATGTGAAACGGCGATTCTCCCATGGCAACCGCTGCCTCGATAAGCCCGGGATCGATGGACGAGAGGGCTTGCTCGATTTGCTTGGCAAAGTAGGGGGCGGCCGTAAAAATCAGCGGCACCAAGGCAGCGTTGGTGCCAATACGGGTCCGCATAATCAAGATTGTTAATGGAGCAATCACCGCAATCAGAATGATAAAGGGGACGGCACGAAGCAGGTTCAAGACCTTATCCAACAGGTTGTTGAAGAGGGGAGCCTCCAATAATCCACCTTTTTTCGTGGTGACCATGAGCACTCCCAAGATAATGCCGATAATCCCCGCAACGATGGCCGAAAAGAACATCATATAGAAGGTATCCAGCGTTTCACTCACTAAACGATCTCGGATTGACCAGGCATAGCTAAAATCCATTTTGACCTCCTAACAATTCCACATCGGTTTGTCGTTCCGAAAGATAGGTAATGGCACTTTTTAACGCCTCATCCGGGCCGACGAGCTCGACGATTAGATTTCCCACGGGGATCCCCTGAATGGTTTCGATGCCCCCGGCAAGAATGTTGGTTTCCACTTTAAAGTTCTTATAAATCGCGGTTATTAACGGCTCCGTCGCTGCTTCTCCCACATATCGGATGCGGGCTAAGGACCCGGGACTCCGCTCGATTTGGTGATTGCGAAGCCGCTCCAGCGTGTTTTCGGTATCCGAAGAGGACTCCACAAACTCCTTGGTCAGCTTCTCCTGCGGATGGGCAAAGATATCGATGGTCGATCTGGATTCCACAATCCGGCCGTTTTCCATGATGGCACAGCGATTGCAGAGTTCTTTCACCACATCCATCTGATGGGTGATGATGACGATGGTGATTCCCAGCTGCTCATTCACGTTTCGCAAAAGGTCGAGAATCTGCTTGGTCGTTTTGGGATCCAGGGCACTGGTCGCTTCGTCACAGAGCAGGATATCCGGATCCGATGCCAGGGAGCGAGCTATGGCACAGCGCTGTTGTTGTCCTCCGGACAGCTGAGAAGGATAGGCATCCGCCTTATCGTGAATTCCCACTAATTCCAGGAGATGCTTTGCCTTTTCCCTTTTCTCTTCTTTTGTCCAAGGGCTTCCGTCTGCTTTCTTCTTTTCCCGTCGAATCGGATAGAGAACATTCTCAAGAATCGTCCGGGAGGAAAGCAGGTTGAAGCTTTGAAAAATCATTCCGATTTTCTTTCTCTTCTTTCGAAGCTCCCTTGCCGATAAGCGGGTGAGCTCTTCCCCCTGCAGCTTTACCGACCCGGAGGTCGGGGGCTGAAGCAGGTTAATGGTGCGCACCAGCGTTGATTTTCCGGCTCCCGAAAATCCAACGATGCCAAAGACATCTCCCCGGTTTACGGTGAGTGTGACCCCATCAACCGCCCTGACTTCACCGAATTGGACGGTGACATCAGTTAATTCGATCATTCTTTTCCCTCCTCAATATTAATAAAAAAACGTCCTTTTTGTCTGTTGACAAAAAGGACGAATTTCTCCGCGTTACCACCTTTTTTGCCTTCTAAGAGAAGGCCACCTTCAAGTACCAACATACTCTACACTCTGTAACGGGAGTTCCCGTACGACCCTCATCGAGCCGTCCCATTCAAGACCATGTTCATCCGCTTTGTCTCCGCTCCTTCTCAGCTAGGGGAGTTCTCTGTAGGATCCATCCACGAATTACTCTTCTCTGCAACTGGTTTTTTTTAGGATGAACAAAGGATAAACAAAAATTCATAGCTTGTCAAACTTTTTTTCTAAAAATTTTATTTTTCCATTTCACTTGTTATTTTTTGAACAATAAGGTACACTTAATAGGCGTTAAATGTTTATCAAATAGAAAAAAACATGCTAATAACCGCATCGATAACGACGATGAAGTAAGAGGAGGTAACAATGGCGCATACAGTATTTAGTGTTCCCAACAAGATTATCCATGGGGAGGGTGCTCTCGAGTATCTTTCTACCATTAAGGGAAAGAAAGCAATGTTAGTCACCGGGGGATCTTCCATGCGGCGGTTCGGCTTCTTAGATGAAGCGAAAGAACAGCTGGAAAAGGCGGGTTTGGAAGTCGCTTTGATCGATGGAGTCCATCCCGATCCCACCCTGCAGGAATGTCTTGCGGGAGGAAAGAAGATGGAAGAATTCCAGCCGGATTGGATTGTGGCGATTGGTGGTGGCTCTGCCATGGACGCCGCCAAAGCAATGTGGATTTTCTACGAACATCCCGGTTATGATTTTGAAAAGATGGTTGAATTCGACAACCCACCCCTTCGTCAGAAGGCGCGTCTCATCTGCATTCCTTCGACCTCCGGAACCGCGTCGGAAATCACCGCATTCTCTGTGATTACCGACCCCGAGAAGGAAATCAAGTATCCTCTCGTTCATCCGGACTTTGTTCCCGATGTGGCCCTTGTGGATCCTCGTCTTCCCGAGACCATGCCGGCAAAGATCACGGCACAAACGGGAATGGACGTGATGACCCATGCCGTCGAAGCCTTTGTATCAACGGCTGCGGACGACTATACTTCTCCCTTGGCGATTCGTGCCATTGAGCTGGTGATGGAGTATCTCCCCAAGGCGGTAGAAAACGGAAAGGACATGGAAGCGAGAACCAAGATGCATGATGCTTCCACATTAGCGGGAATGGCTTTCTCCAATGCCTCCCTGGGAATTGTACACAGCATGGCCCATAAAATCGGCGGAATTTTCCATTTAACGCATGGGGAAGCGAACGCCATGATGTTGCCCTATATCATCGATTACAACCGAAAGGAAACGAATCGCTACGATGTCTTGGAGAAAATTCTGCACGTGGATAACATGGCAGATGTGGTTCGCGATTTGAACAAAATGGTGGGAATTGCTCCGACCATCCGGGAGGGAAAGAACACCGTGATTCCGGAGGAAGATTTCCTCAAGGTCTTGGATGAGATGAGCGAAAATGCCTTTAAGGACGCTTGCACGCTTACGAATCCTCGCAAGACCTCTCCGGAAGATATTAAGAAGATCTATCAGGCAGCTTACTACGGAAAAGAAATTGACTTCTAGACCGTAAGAATTGCCCGTCATCAAAGAAGGACCCCTGTGGTCCTTCTTTTTTTGGAAGCGAAAGAGGAGGGGGAGTCCGGCAAAAGTGCCACATTTGCCCAGGTAGGATCCGGTCCTCTCCTCTTCCCATAATTTAACCTTTCCCAAATTCCGTTCATCGACTATCATAGAAAAGAAAAGGAGGAGTTATGAAGGAAAACAAAGAAAACGTAAGCGGGATCTTACGGTTAATCATCTACGGAATCATTCTCGGACTCATTGTGGGAATTGTTTTGAGCGCTTATCGACTTCTGGTCACTTTTTTTAGCGCCCAGGCGAAGACCCTTTACCAATTCGGACGGCAGTCTCTCGGAAACGGACTTATTGTCCTACTGCTCAGCGCCGTTTTGGGTGGGATTGTGGGACTATTAACCCAGTCGGATCCCAAGATTGGGGGCTCCGGAATTCCTCAAGTGACCGGTCAGTTAACGGATCGAATGAGAGTTTCCTGGCAGAGTCTTCTGCCGAAAAAGTTTCTGGGAGGCCTGATTGGCCTATCCATGGGACTGACCTTGGGACGGGAAGGCCCTTCCGTGCAGATGGGAGCGGGCATGGGTCAGGCTCTGGCGGAAATCAGCAAACAAAAGGAAGCGGACAGAAAGCTCCTCATCACAGCGGGAGCGGCTGCGGGTCTTTCGGCGGCCTTTCAGGCCCCCATCGCGGGAGTTTCCTTTATCCTTGAGGAATTGCACGCCTGTTTCCACAAGTCCCTCCTCTTTCCCTCCATGGCAGCCTCCCTTTTTGCGGCTTATTGCGGTGCCTGGATTGTGGGAAACAAGCCGGTAGTTGACCTTGGCCATCTTCCCAGTCTCCCCCTGAGCTCCTATGCACTCTTTGCTCTTTTAGGCGTGCTCATTGGGATCCTGGCGCCGATCTTCACCAAAGGCATTTATTATTTTAAGCAGGGCTATCAAAGACTGCCGGGTCCCATTTCCTGGAAGGTGATCCTGCCCTTTTTGTTAACGGGGATCATGATCCTATGGGATCCGAATCTCTTTGGATCGGGCCAGGAGATGATGCTCTTTCCCGTGGGGGAAAACCCCGGGATGGGAAGCCTGGCCTTTTTCTACGGGGCAAAGCTCCTTCTCCTCTTAGTGGCATTTTCTTCGGGCATGCCGGGAGGGATATTCCTTCCCATGCTGGTGTTAGGATCTCTCACGGGAAACATTTTTGGACAGGTTCTTGTCCATATCGGTCTGATCTCTTCCGATGAGGTGATTCTTTTTGCCGCCCTGGCCATGGGAGCAAATTTTGCAGCCATTGTGCGTTCCCCGATCACGTCCATCTTTTTGGCCATCGAGCTCACCGGATCCTTTCTCTATCTCTTACCCATTGGGCTGGTGGTGTTTTTTGCATATTGTGTGGTTGAACTTTTGCACTTGGAGCCTGTTTATGAGATGCTTCTCCGCCTGCAGTTAAAGCAGCAAGGCGCAAAACAGGATTCAGAGAGGAGGAGTTAGGATGAAAGAAATCTTATTGATTGCCACGGGAGGGACCATTGCTTCGAGAAAGGGGGAACATGGACTAACCCCTCAGATTCCCGCAGAAGAGCTGTTATACTATGTTTCGGGAATCGAGGAATTTTGTCATGTGACCCCGCTGCAGTTGATGAACCTGGACTCCACCAACATTCAGATCACACACTGGCGGAAAATGGCTGCCTGCATCGAAGAGAATTATGAAAAATACGATGGCTTCGTGATCTGTCATGGCACGGATACCTTAGGCTATACGGCGGCAGCTCTTTCCTACTTGGTCCAGAATTCGTCCAAGCCCATCGTGATCACGGGTTCACAAAAGCCCATTGATCTGGACAGCACGGATGCGCGGAAGAATCTGAAGGACAGCCTTCGCTTTGCGGCAGAGGATCGAGCCCATGATGTCAATGTCGTCTTTGATGGGAAAGTAATCTGTGGCACAAGGGCTCAAAAGGACCGGACAAAGAGCTACAATGCCTTTGACAGCATTAATTTTCCGGAGATTGCCACCATTCAAGACCAGCAGATTTATTTCTACATTGACGATAAGGACCGAAAAGGGGGGGATGTTCGATTCTATTCCCAGATGGATCCCTCGGTGGGGCTCATCAAACTGGTCCCTTCGCTCGATCCCAGCATGCTGGAGGCAATGGGGAAACGCTATAAGGCAGTGATAATTGAGAGCTTTGGCGTTGGTGGGCTCCCCAGCTATGAGCACGGCGACTATAAAAAGGTCGTTGGCAAGATGATGGAAGAGAAGAAGATTGTGGTCATGACGACCCAGGTCTCGCTGGAAGGCAGTGAGATGTCCATCTATGAGGTCGGTCGGTCCATGAAGGAGAAATACGGGCTCCTGGAGGCCTATGACATGACCCTGGCGGCAACCTTCACCAAACTTCTCTGGATTCTCAGTCTGGAGCAGGATCCCGCAAAGATTAAGAAGCTCTTTTATACCACCATCAACCGTGATACTTTGCATCAGGATATGGAAGGCTAATGGCTAGAATTAGCCACTTCTAACTAAATTTTTTTGAAAAAAGGTCATCGGAGTGTTACGATGGCTATATTAGTTATGTTTCCAATGGAATGAATAATAATTCGATTCATAAGATAATTTGTCGATGAATCTTCCTCACAACTAATCCGAGGAAAGGAAAGTACCTATGAACCTGTTTTTACTTCTCGGCTTGGCGATCGTCATTATCGGCTTTGCCCTGAAGATGGATCCGATTGCGATCATGGTTTTATCCGGACTGGCAACGGGTCTTCTTGCCGGCAAATCCCCGCAAGAGGTTCTGGAGATTCTTGGAAAAGGATTTCTGGACCAGCGTCTGGCGACGCTTTTTGTGCTGACTCTGCCGGTGATCGGTGTCCTGGAGCGACACGGCTTGCGGGAGAAGGCCATGGACCTCATTTCCGGCGTGAAATCCGCCAGCACCGGTCGCATTCTCATGCTCTACCAGACCATTCGCACCCTGGCTGCCGCAGCCTCTCTACGACTTTCGGGGCATCCTCAATTTATTCGTCCCTTGATTTTACCAATGGTTGAGGCATCTACGGAACGACGATATGGCCAGCTGCCGCAAGGGGAAAGGGAAAGGATGAAGGGGCTCAGTGCCGCCTCCGAGAACTTTGCGGGCTTTTTTGGCCAGGATGTTTTCTTGGGTTCTCCGGGCACCATGATGATTGCCGCCACCATGGTGGAACAGGGATATGGGATGGTGGAAGCCAAGAGTGTGGCCCTCTGGTCCTTGCCCATTGCTTTTCTTTCCCTGATCGTTTCCGGAGTCTATTTTGCCTGGTTTGACCGAAAGATCGCAAAAGAGTTCGGCGGGGAAAAGAAAGCGAAATCGAAGAGAGGGGAGCAGGGATGACGGATGCAAAATGGGCTCTTCTCTCGGAGAGCACGGCCAACGTCTTTTATGGGGCGGTGGGACTGTTATTCTTGCTGCTGGGAATTCGTTCCTGGCGCAGGAATCAGGGATGGCAGCGATATACCAGCTTTGCTTTCTGGTTCTGCCTCTTTGTTGCCTTTGCCTTTGGCTCCTACCTGCCTCCCGTTATTACCGGCGCGCTCATCGTACTCATGGGTCTGTTCTCCTTGCTGAAGGGGGTCGTGCCAACGCGACACCGGGAATGTAACCCGGCGGACAGCAGAAGAGAAGCGAACCGCATCGGCTATTGGATCCTTCTTCCGGTGGGCATTCTCGCTTTTTCCGCCTTTTTTGTCGCTCAACTTTTCCCGAAACTGGGGGTCAACAACGCCATTGGAATCTCCGGCGTTCTTGGTGCGGTTGCGACCCTTCTTGTGACGGGAGCCCATCCCGTGGAACTGGTTGATGATGGGATCCGCCTTTTGGACAATGTGGGAACCTCCGGAATTCTGCCGCAGCTTCTCGCGGCATTGGGAAGTGTGTATAAGGTTGCGGGCGTTGGCACGGTCTTGGCCGGTTTGGTTGCCGTATTGATTCCCACGGGGAACCACTTTGTGGCCTGTGTGGTCTATTGCCTCTCCATGGCCCTGTTTACCATGATCATGGGAAGCGGATTTGGAGCCTTCGCGGTGATTACAGTAGGAATTGGCGTTCCCTTTCTTGTCCAACAGGGGGCAAACCCGGCCATCGTTGGCGCTCTGGGCATGACCGCCGGCTATTGTGGAACACTTTTGACGCCGATGGCGGCGAATTACAACCTGGTGCCTGTCTCCCTGCTGGGAATGAAAGACGACTACGGGGTGATTCGTGCCCAGGTGCCGGTTGCCTTTGTCTTGTTACTATTACATATTTTTTTGCTGTATTTTTTGGCGTTTTAGGACCGGACATTTACCGGGACCGATGCATTGAGAAATGAGAGGAAGGAAACGACGTGAAAATCTTACTAACAGCTTTTGATCCCTTTGATGGGGAAACGACAAACCCTGCTTTAGAGGCTGTTAAGGCCGTGGATACGGGAAAACTTGCCGCGGAGGTGCGAAAGATCGAAGTACCGACGGTGTTCGGCAAGTCAATTGATCGTGTTGCCAAGGAAATTCGCGCTTGGCAACCGGACCTTGTTCTTGCGGTTGGGCAAGCGGGGGGAAGAAGCGGCTTAACCCTCGAACGCGTGGCCATAAACCAGGATGATGCGCGAATCCCGGACAATGAAGGGCAGGCTCCGATTGACCGGACGATTCGTTCTGATGGTCCTGCCGCCTACTTTTCGACTTTACCGATCAAGGCCATGGTGGAAGAAATTCGCAAGGGGAAGTTACCGGCATCGGTTTCTAATTCTGCGGGAACCTTTGTGTGTAACCACCTCATGTACGGCATCCTCTACACGCTGGACAAGGAGTGTCCCCGGGCTCGCGGCGGCTTTCTTCACGTCCCGTTCATTCCCGATCAGGTTGTGGACCGGCCCACCATGCCCAGCATGGCCTTACGTGATATGGCCCGTGGGATTGAGCTTGCCCTGTCTGCCGCACTGGAGCACGAGGAGGATATCGCCGTGAGGGGGGGGACTCTCCATTAAGAAAGGTACTTTTATACCTTAGATGAAAAAAACTTTTAATTTTTCCATATAAAATTACTTGTTTCCTAACAATTCATGTTACAATGACAATGAACGACAATGGAGGTAGGTATGAAAATTAATTTAGAACATTTGGTCTCTATGACCGAGGCAAATCAAAACTTTTCCCGAGTGGCAAAGCAGGTCGACGAGATCGGATCGATTGTTATCCTTAAAAACAATCATCCTCACTATGTGCTCGTAAGCTATGATGCTCTTCAGGAGCGGGTGGATAATCCGGACAAGAAGCAGCACAAGGGCAACGATGAAGTGATGGAAAAGCTGGTTGGTCAATTCAAAGAGGACAAGTAACAAGGTTGTCTGCGTGACAGCGAAAGAGAAAAGACCGGACCCATGGGTCCGGTCTTTTTTTATTTTGGTTATCGCAGACCGGGGAATCCCTGCTGGCGAAGCACCTCATAGAGCAAGATCGCCTGCGAATTCGAAAGGTTTAGGGACCGCTGTTTGTCGTCCATGGGGATTCGATAGCAGCGCTCCGGATGTTGAAAAAGGAAGGGTTCGGGGAGGCCCGCAGATTCCTTGCCAAACAGGAGGATGGTGGGGCCGGTTACTTTCAAATCTCCCGTGCTTTGCTTTGCTTTCGTGGTTGCATAAACAATTTGGCTGCCCTCTTTCGCCTTCTCTTCCATAAAGGGAATGAAAGCGTCTAAACTGTCCCAGATTTTTAAATTTACCTGGTCCCAGTAATCCATTCCCGCACGTTTGATATAATGGTCTGTAAGTTGAAACCCAAAAGGACGAACCAGGTGCAGGGGCGTATTGGTAATCACGCAAGTTCGGGCAATGTTGCCCGTGTTGTAAGGAATTTCCGGTTCGACAAGAACCACGATGTTTGAATTTTCCATGCTTGCTCCTTCTCTTGTTTCTCGTCCTTATCCTAACCCAGCGGAAAGAATGGTGCAAGAGAGGAGGAAGCCGTGACAGAAGCAAAAAGGCCTTTATGCATTGGTCTATTGGCCCATGTGGACTCTGGCAAAACGACGTTGGCGGAGGCGATTTTCCGAGCCAACGGCCTCATCTCCGAATTGGGACGGGTGGATCACGGGGATGCCTTTTTAGACACGGGAGACATGGAAAAAAAGAGAGGCATCACCATTCGCTCGAAAATCGGTCGTTTCCTTCGCCATGATCGGGAATGGATTCTCCTGGATACCCCGGGTCATGATGACTTTTCGCCGGAAATGGAACGAAGCCTCCCTGCCATGGATGTCGCCGTTTTGATCCTCTCCGGGAAGAAGGGCTTCGCCGGTCGGGAAGAATTTCTTCTTCAATTATTAAAGACCCATGGGATTCCCTGTATTCTCTTCGTGAATAAGATGGACCAGGTGGGGATTGAGAAGGAGGATCTAAAAAAAGATCTCGAGCACGCCCTCGGCGATTCTCCGGTTTTCCTCCAGGATTCCGAGGAGACGCAGGCGGAACAGCTTGCCCTGCTCTCGGAAGAGCTCCTCACTCGATTTTTGGACCGAGGCAAGCTCACTCCTATCGATGCGAGGAAGGAATTTCAACAGGGAAGGTGGCTTCCCTGTATCTTCGGATCGGCCCTCTATGAGAAGGGCATTTCTCTTTTGCTTGACACCTTAGAGACCTTGGGACCCGGCAAGAAGCCCGGGGAGCCAAGTGACTTTTCTGCGTATGTGTATCAGGTGGATTGGTCGGAGGGGCAAAAGAAAAGTCACCTTCGGATTTTCACCGGAAGCCTCTCGAACAAGGAGGTTTTGACAGGAGAAAAGGTTCATGAGCTTCGTCGATACAATGGAGAGACCTATGAGACTTGTCAACGGGCAGGGGCGGGCGATGTGGTCTGTCTCATCGGGCCCACATCCCTGCAGGCCGGGCAGGGCCTGGGAGAGAGCGAGAGCCTAAAATCTCAGCTTCATCCCCTGTTTCGCTACGAACTTGTTTTGGAAAATCCGGGAGAGGAGGACCTGGCACACTGTCAGAAATTACTCCTGCAAAAGGCGGAAGAGTTTCCGGAACTCCTGCCGCAAATCCGGCAGAATCCCGCTCGAATGACCCTGGCGGTGATGGGACCCCTGCGGTTGGAGGTTCTGCAAGATGCCTTTCAGAGGGAAGGTCTTTCCGTTCAATTCAGTTTCATGCCGGTGGAGAGGAAGGAAACCATCCTGGCGCCGGCTCTTGGCATCGGCCACTATGAACCTCTTCGCCACTATGCAGAGGTCCACTTGTATCTGGAGCCGGGAGAGAGACGAAGCGGGAAACGCTTTTCCAGCCGGCTTTCCGAGGAAATCCTGAGCCACAGTGACCAGGAGAAGATTCGGGAAATCTGTCTCCGGGAGGACGTTCCGGGCGTTTTAGCCGGACAATCCCTGACCGATCTGCATTTTGTGCTCGTGAATGGAGCGAGCGGTCCCCATACTTCGGGTGGAGATATGGCGGAAGCCTGTCGGCGGGCCATTCGAAACGGCCTCATGCGGGCCCCGGGCCGGGTTTTGGAGCCATTTGTGGCCTTTCGGTTGCAGGTGGAGGTCACGCATCTGGGTCGTCTTCTTCAGGAACTCACCCAATATGGCTGTATGGAGCCCAAGAGCAGGGGCCTGGGCCATGGAAATCCACCGGTGCAAGAAGTGGAGGGAAGAGGACCGCTTGCCCAGCTGGGGCCATATTTTCTGGACCGGGCACAGAAGCAGGGCTTGGAACCCCATCTGGAGTTCTCGGGCTATGAGCCGATGGAGGACCAGGAAGGCTATCTGGCACAAAGTGACTACCAAGCAGAAAAGGATCGGACCTACCCGCCGGGATCGATTTTTTGCAGCCATGGCGCAGGTTTTGGAGTCCCCTGGTACGAGGTGGACCGGTATGCCCACTGTCGACCTCTCTCCTTGCAAGAGAAGGAGGATGATTCCCCGGAAGAGGAGGCGGAGGAGAAAGTGCGCTCGGTCAAGGAAACCCGCTGGACGGTGGGGCAGGACGAAATCGATCGAATTTTTCGGCAGACATTTTTTGCAAACCGAAATCCCCATAAGAAGAAGCCCAAGGAAAAGAAAAACGATGATTATGTGGGGCACAGTCGGGTTTGGAAGAGCGGAGAAAAGACCTTTCTTTTGGTGGACGGTTATAACCTCCTCCATGCCTGGTCGGGTTATCGGGAAGAAGTCCGGGAAAACCTGGGGAATGCACGAAGTCACTTTATCGAGGAGATGATACATTATGATGCCCTCTGTGACGAAGAGATTATCGTGGTCTTTGATGCCTATCGCGTGAAAGATGGGGAGCATGGGGAAGACCACGGTCCGGTTCATGTGGTGTATACCGCAGAGGCAGAGACGGCAGACCACTATATTCAGCGCTTCAGCCACCGGTCCCGGGGACACTATAATGTTATCGTTGCAAGCTCCGATGGAGGAGAGCAGCTGATTGTACGCAAGGAAGGGGCGGTGGTCTATTCCGCCCATGACTTTTATAAGTTAGTCAGAAGCCGGATCGAGGGAAGTCGGGCACAGGCAAAACAAACCGGTCCGGATCAATTAACACAAAAAATTTTGGATGGGAGGGACCATGAAACGAAATAGTCTATGCATCGTCATCGTCAATCGAGGACGGGCAGAAAAAATTTTGACGGAATTACGCCCCTTCGGAATTCATGACGGCCTGGTCATGCTGGGTGAGGGGACCGTACGGAATCGCGTCTTGGCCTTTTTCGGCCTGGATGAAACCCAAAAAGAGGTCATTCTCTGTGTGGTCGGGGAGGATTCCCTGTTGCCGATTCATGAACTGCTCAAGGAGGAATTTCGCCTCAACAAGAAGAATCGAGGGATTGCGTTCACGCTTCCCCTCAGCCGTTTTGAAGAACAGCGACAGATTCCCGACAACCGGCGGTTGGATTCCTCCCAATTGGAATATCACTGCATGCTTGTGATCGTGGATCACGGAAAAAGCCGGGATTGCATCGACCTCGCCAACCGGGTGCAACCGGTGGGGGGAACCATTCTTCACGGGCGAGGAGCGGGAGTTCCCGCGGGGACGATATTCCCCATTAAAATTGAACCCGAGAAGGATATCGTCCTCATGCTGATGCGACGGGAGCAGATTGCTTCCGTCAGGGAGCGTTTGATCCGCGGGCTCTCCCTGGATTCCCCCGGCAATGGGATTCTTTTCGTCCTCCCCGTGACGCACCAGACGGGCCTGTATCAGGGAAGGGAGGACTAGATGAATGCACTGCAAGCGAAATTAAAAGAAGTTTCCCAATCTCTCCTCCCCGTGGTCATTTATGTCATCCTGATGACGCTCATTTTTGTACCGGTGGAACAGGCTGTGATACTTCGCTTCCTATTGGGTGCCGCCCTGCTCTTTTTGGGACTGGCAGTCTTTCTTTGGGGAGTTGACCAGAGCATGGAACCCATAGGGGCTCACATGGCACAGGTGGTCGCACATTCCGGCAAGCTGATTTTTGCCCTTCTCTTCGCCTTTCTTTTGGGCTTCCTGATAACCATTGCGGAGCCAGACCTCCTCATTTTGGGGGAGCAGATTCAGGATGCCTCCGGAGGGGCCCTGCAGGCTCGCTTTCTTGTGATCATCATCTCTGCGGGAGTTGGTCTCATGATTGCCCTGGGCGCCCTTCGCATCCTCTTTTCAAAAAGCCTTCGGATCATGATGGCCCTCGTTTATGGCCTGATTGCGGTTCTGGGCATCTTCACGTCTTCTGAATTTCTTGCCATCGCTTTTGATGCCTCCGGAGCAACCACCGGGGCCCTGACAACGCCCTTCATCTTGGCCCTGTCCCTCAGCCTCTCCAATATCAAGGGCGGTCGGGCGGAAGATGACTCTTTTGGTTTGGTTGGGATCATGAGCTCCGGGCCCATATTAGCGGTTGCCCTGCTTTCCATCGTCACGGGGCAGGGACAGATTCAGGGCGAGGCGCAGAATATCGCCGCCGTGCAGGGGATTGGGGAGCCTTTTTTGGCGGGTTTTATGCCCACGCTGAAGGAATCCCTGTTGGCACTGGCCCCTCTGGCTCTTCTCTTTTACCTGCTGAATGCGCTGCGCTTTAAGCTGGGAAAGAGGGAACTGCTTGGCATCAGTCGAGGCTTGATTTACACCCTGCTGGGACTCACCCTTTTTCTCCTGGGAGCGAACACCGGCTTCATGGAGATGGGACGCCTGCTGGGACAGGGATTAAGTCGGGACTACAGTGGCTTCCTTATCGTGAGTGGCTTTCTTCTCGGTTTCATCGTGGTGGCCGCAGAGCCCGCCGTGCACGTGTTGGGAGAAAGCGTGGAAGATGTGACCGCAGGCCATATCCCGGCCCATATGATTCGGTTAACTCTTTCCATCGGGGTAGGCGTAGCCCTGGCCCTGTCCATGCTCCGGATTACCATTCCGGAAATAGAACTCTGGTATTTTCTTCTGCCGGGCTTTTTGCTGGCCATTCTCCTTTCCTTTTATGTGGAAGACCTCTTTGTGGGGATCGCTTACGATGCGGGTGGAGTGGCATCCGGGCCCATGGCGGCTACCTTTGTCCTTGCCTTTACGCAGGGGATTGCCGGGGAGTGGCCTACGGCGGACGTGCTTCGGGACGGCTTTGGGGTGATTGCCCTGATCGCCATGACCCCGGTGCTGTCAATCATGATTCTCGGTGCTCTGTATAAAAGGAAGCAGAAACGGCGGATTCCGGGAGAAGAGAAGCAGGGCGTGCCCATGGAGGCCCTCTTGGAGCCTGTCAGGGAGACGGAGGAGCACCGGGACCTGGTGGTGATCACCATTGACCATGGAACGGCGGGCCCCGTCATCGAGCAGGCGCGAGAGATAGGAGCCTATGGGGCAACGGTTCTTCACGCCAGAGACGAACGGGGACGGTCCTGGGCCAAGTACACGCTGGATTTTGATCCGGAGCGGGATGTGATCTGGTTCCTCTTAAGGTCCGAAGGGACGGATGCCTTCTGCCAAAAACTCTGGGAGAAGCTTGGCAAGCAACTGCTTTCTCTCTATGTGATTCCGGCAGAGTCTTCCGCAGGCCTGGAAACGGCGGGATCCACTCAGGATCAAATCGGAGAGAAGGAGTAGGGCGATGGGGGAAGACACAATCCGCTTTGTTCATACCGCAGATCTTCATCTCGGGAGTCCGCATCCGGGGCTCGGAAAGCTGGGAGGGGACCTGAGTCGGGAAAGTCTGGAAGATTTTCTCCGCCTTCTGGAGTATTGTCAGGATCAGAAAGTTGACCTTCTCCTGATTGCGGGAGATTTTTTGGAGGCGGGATTTGAGGAATCGATTCGGGCCTCCCTTCTGCAGGGCTTGGCCCGGTTGACCCACACCCAGGTCTTCATTGCTCCGGGAAACCATGATCCCTATTTGCCGGGAAGTCCCTATCAGATATGGCCCTGGCCGGAATCGGTGCACATTTTCACGGAAGATTTCACCTGCTTTTCGCTTCTTGATGGCGGGGTGGAGGTTTGCGGGTCTGCCTTTCGCAGCCCACACCAGCCGGTAAGCTTTTTAGAGCAGGTCTCATTCCCGGAGAATTCATTGGAAAAATTCGGGCAATCCGCACGCCGGATATTTCGAATCTATCTGGTCCATGCAGACTTGGTTCATGGACAGGGGGAGAGTGTGTATAATCCACTGGACCTTTCGAAACTTCCTCCCGCTTACTTTGATTACGTCGCTTTGGGCCATATTCATCGCAGAAGTGAACCCGTGCGCAGATCCGGGACCAGTTATGCCTATAGCGGCTGTTTGACACCAACGGGCTTCGATGAACCCGGCGTGAAGGGATTCTATTTGGGCAGGGTTCAACAGGGGATGCTTTCCTTGACCTTCAAGCCCTGGGCGAAGCTCCGGTTTATAGAAAAAGAACTGCATTTGGATGGCCTGGATTCGATCGAAAAAGTGGAACAAGGCCTGAAGAGCATGCTGGTCGCGGGCAATCAAAATGCCTACCGATTCCATTTGAAGGGGGCCAGCCCATTCGTAGAAGGACTTCCCATGGATTATCTGAGAACGCATTTCGCAGGGGAAGGCATCTATTTAGAGCTCTTGGACGAGTCCCTTCCTGCCGTATCCTGGGATGCGATTCGGCAGGAGAAGAGTATCCGGGGAGCGGTTGTGAATCTGCTCCTTCAGAAACAGGAGCATGCCCTCCGGAGGAGGCAGGAAGAGGAGGTCCAACTCTCAAAACGGGCGCTCGAATTGGTATGGCAGGCTTTCCAGGGGAGGGAGGTTGACGTTGGAGATAAAAAAGATTTTCTGTAAGAATTTTGCTGCCTTTTCCCAAAAATCCTGGGAACTGGGGAGCGGCTTTCAATGGATTTACGGGCCCAACGAATCGGGGAAAACGACCATGTTGACCGCCCTACGTTTGGCCTTTTATGGATATTCGGGAAGGGAACAGGATCTCAGCAAAAACTTGCGGAAAAAATATAGCGAACACGGAAAACAAGTGATGGTCGGGGTGGAATTCCATCATGAGGGGAAGGACTACCGGTTGCAGCGAATCTTGGGAAAAAGTCAGCAGTCCGACCGGATTACCCTTTACCGCAACCCCTCGAAGGAGCGCCTTCTCTTGCCAAAGACGGAGAGTCCCGGTCACTACTTCTTTGATTTGGATGAAAACAGTTTTTTGAACACCATTTTCTTTCGCCCTCAGGGAGGAAAAATCGAAGATCCGAAAAGGTCGAGAGCTGCAAGTTTAGAGGATCGAATCCTGCAACAAGGAAACTTTTCGGAAGATGCAAACTACAGCGATGTTTATCGACGGCTGGACGAAGCGGAGAAAAAATTGCGAAATCGTCGAGGGGAAAAGGGACGCTTGGATCGGTTGGAAAAGAAAATCCAGCAACTGGATCAGGAGATTCTCGAAGTGAGACAGGCAGAGGACCTTCATAGGAAGGAAAGCGAGGAGCTTTTCGCGAGTAAAGAGATCGAGAAAGAAAAATTAATCCAAGCTCGGCAGAAACTCGACGATCTAACCTTGGAGCTCGGCCGACTCATGGAGCGAAAAAATGATCTGTCTCGGAGGCTCCATGAACCGCAGGAACCCTCTAACGAGGAAGCAAACGACCGGGAGATAGCTCACAAAGAGAAGATTCTACAGATTAAAAAGCAACAGGAAATTTGGAAGGGACAAAATAGTTCTTTGCTGGGAATCCTTGCACTCCTTGTCTTCAGTGTTTTCAGTTTGCTCACCAGTTTCTACTTCGGATGGAGGAGGAACTTGGAGATGATGCTGATCTTCATGGGCATTTTTCTCCTCTCTGCGATCGGGAATCTTTTTTTTATCATACGGAAAATGAACCTTGACCGCAGAAAAAAAGCCAATTTGCAGGCCCTTGCGAGAGAGCTATCCTCGTTGCAGGGCGAGGCGGAGACTTCAAATTTCCGGAAAGAGAAATTGCCCTTGGCAAAGCCTCAAGAGGAGAGGAAACTACAAGAGGGGCATGAGGCAATCGAACATCGGCTTCAACAAGTTTCCCTTTCGAAGAGGGAGCTCGAGGAATGGATCAAGACCCAAGAGAGCCGGCAGATTGCCTTTGCGCAAAAGGAAAGCGGCTTGGAGCAGAGTGCACAGGGAAGAGGGAATTCCGAATTCTTGAAAGAGCAGCGGAAACGCATGATATCCCTCTACCGGGAGGATCACAAAGATTTACTGGCCCTGCAGTTGGCGAAGCGATGCCTCGAGGAGGCGAAGGACCGATATAGCAATCAGTTGTCCCCTTCCATCAACCAACTGACCAGCGATATCTATGCACAACTTACCGGAACGAGAAAGAATTTTTTTGTGGGAAAAGACTGGAAGTTACGGTGCGAGGAGAAGGAAGGCGATCTGTTAGAGGAGGAGCGGCTGAGCAGCGGAGCCAGGGAGGAAGCGTATTTCGCTCTGCGATATGCCCTCCAGCTTACCTTACGCCCCCGCATGGATTTTCCCCTGATTCTTGATGATCCTTTTGTCTACTATGATGACCTGCGAGCGGAAAGAGCAATGTGTTTCCTCCAACGGGAGGGAAGGGACCGTCAAATTCTCTATGTGACGGCACATCGCAGAGGGGAAGAAACAATTCCGGCAGAAAACCGAGTTTATTTATAGATGCCGCCATCCTTTTTGTTGAGAGGTTCAAAAAGGATGGCAGCATTTTTTGTTTTATATAGAAGAATCTATCATAAATCGATTGACAGGAATGGTTCATCGAGATGTGTCTTGGCGTGCGTTGTTCCATTAGCGGCCAGCTGGTTACCGTTCGAGCTTTTAAGACAAATAATCCCTAGGTAGCTGTCACCGCAGGTGCTCTTTTTAAATTTTATTTTTTTTGTGCTGTTAATGTTTTTTGTCTTGCTTGGTCTCCCATTTCTTTATGGCAGGTTTCCAAGAATTCATCGAAAAGGTCGTCAATTTTCCCGGTGTCTTTCTTCTGGTTCTTTGCTCCTCCATCAAGGGTTTTCGATTTTCATTCAACATGGGGCATTATTTGTTCTATCTCTCTGTCACTCTGTTGGCCATTTATCGTCTCTGGAGGACAGACAAAATATGCCCGGGCCTTTACACCAATACCCAGTTAGGGTATAATCAGACCAGAAAGGAGGAAAGCATGAGTCAAGAACATAGTAAAAATCAACTTAAAAATAACGAGGAAAGTTCCTCGGAGAATATGGTCCACCGTCGTTTCGATGTTAAAGGGATGACGTGTGCGGCCTGTCAAGCCGCCGTCACTCGAGCCGTCAGCAAGTTGGATGGTGTGGGAGAGGTCTCCGTGAACCTGATGACCAATTCCATGGACGTGGACTATCAGGAGAATAAGTTGGGACCAACGGAAATCTCCGAGGCGGTGGAAAGCGCCGGCTATTCCGCCAGTTTACCCGAGGAAAAGAAGGCCAAGAAGAGCCACGAATCGGTGAGCGCCGTCTTTGAGGAGCAGGCAAAATCCATGAAGCAGAGGCTGTGGATATCCATTCCTTTTTTGGCCATCTTAATGTACTTTTCCATGGGGACCATGTTTGGAGCCCCCTTGCCCGCATGGATGCAGGGTATGGAGGGGAGTCTGTCCTTTGCCTTGGTGCAGCTCTTCCTCAGCCTCCCGATTTTGATCGTCAATCGGAGCTATTTTATCCGCGGCTTCCGCTCCCTCTTCCATGGAAGCCCCAACATGGATGCCCTGATTGCGGTGGGCTCTTCGGCGGCCTTTCTCTATGGGGTCTTTGCCCTCTTCCGAATGAGCTATGGCATGGGCTTCTCCCATCCCGAGATTGTCCACAGCTATCGCCATGACCTCTATTTCGAATCCGCGGCGACCATTTTGACCTTGATTACCGTGGGAAAATATTTGGAAGTTCGCTCGAAGATTCGGACCTCCGGCTCCATTCAAAAATTGATGGATTTGCAACCGGACACGGCCCGATTGGTCAGGGAGGGAAAAGAAGAGGAAGTTCCCATCGAAGAGGTTCGGGAAGGAGACATTGTCTCCATTCGTCCCGGAGAGCGCATTCCCTTGGATGGGGTAATCAGCAAGGGCAGGACCTCCATCGATGAGTCCGCGATCACCGGAGAGTCTCTCCCCGTCGCCAAGGAAGTGGGAGATCGCGTCACGGGAGCGACCATCAACAAGAATGGTGCCTTCTATTTCCGGGTCACCGCCGTTGGAGATGACACGACCCTCTCCAAGATCATAGAGCTCGTAAAGGATGCCAATGCGGGAAAGGCGCCGATTCAGTCCTTGGCCGACAAGATTGCGGGCATTTTTGTCCCGGCGGTCATTGGCATTGCCTTGGTCACCTTTATCGTCTGGCTGCTCCTGGGTCAACCCTTTGAGTTTGCTCTGCGCCTGGCCATTTCCGTATTGGTCATTTCCTGCCCCTGTGCGTTAGGACTTGCAACCCCTGTTGTCATCATGGTGGCAACGGGAAAGGGGGCCGAGTGGGGGATTCTCATCAAAGATGCGGAAGCTCTGGAAGTGCTGGAACAGGTCAATACCGTTTTTTTGGATAAGACGGGAACCCTCACGAAGGGCCATCCCCGCCTGACGGATTGCCTGGTCTATGACAAGGAAGGGAAGGATTACCGCCTACCGAAGGATTCCGCTCGAGAGAGGGACTTTTTACAGCTGGCAGCCTCTTTGGAGCAGGGTTCCGAGCAACCCCTGGCCGAGGCGATTTTGGAGGCTTGGACCGGTGACCTTCT
Organism: uncultured Tissierellia bacterium; assembly: GCA_937923265.1. Lineage (GTDB taxonomy): Bacteria > Bacillota > Clostridia > Tissierellales > Peptoniphilaceae > CALAJY01. Next base: position 14,203 of record CALAJY010000008.1, on the reverse strand, counting down.
TCCTGTGGATGACTTCCAAGCCATTCCCGGACGAGGAATCCGTGGAAAGGTCCATGGGAAGGACGGGATCCATGACCTCCTCATCGGGAACCGGCGGCTCATGGAAGAAGAGGGCATTCTTTCCGCCACCCATGCCGTGCATGAGGAGGCGACTCAACTCGCCGACCAAGGAAAGACGCCCATGTATGTTGCCATGGACCGGGCTTTCGCCGGTTTCCTTGCAGCTCAGGATCCCGTAAAGGAAGGAAGCCTTCAGGCTGTCGCCGCCTTTGGAAAGCAGGGAATCAAAACGGTCATGATCACGGGGGACAACGAAAAGACCGCTCGTGCGATGGCAAGCCGAATCGGGCTGGACGATTTCAAGGCGGAGGTGTTGCCCGAGGACAAAGATGGATTTGTCCAGAAGGGAAAGGCCCGGGGACGCGTCGCCATGATCGGCGATGGGATTAACGATGCTCCGGCCCTTGCGAGAGCGGACGTGGGAATTGCCATTGGAGCGGGTACGGATGTGGCCATTGAGTCCGCGGATATCGTGCTGATGCACTCCGACTTGAGAGATGCGGTCCTCGCCGTAGACCTGACCAAGCGCACCCTGAAAAAAATCAAGCAGAACTTGTTCTGGGCGTTCTTTTACAACGTCATCTGTATTCCCTTGGCGGCAGGAGTCTTGTATCCCGCCTTTGGAATCACCCTGAATCCCATGATTGCTGCCTTTACCATGAGCCTGAGTTCCCTTTTTGTGGTAACCAACGCCCTGCACTTAAGCAGCATGAGAAAGACCGATTCACTGGCCTATGCACATTCGGCGGAGGGGGAATCTAGGGATCAGAAGGATTCGGAGGGGACCTTTTTGGGAACTTCCCCGGAAGACAAGCAAGAAGCCGAAGAGAAGCAACGTGCAACGATGAAGAAAGAGAAACAGGAAGAAAAGAAAACGGAGGATCATAAAATGAAGAAGCTTGTAACCATTGAAGGAATGATGTGCCAGAACTGCCAGAAGCATGTGAGCAAGGCCTTAAACGGTCTGGATGGCGTGGAAGCGGACGTTTCCTTGGAAAAAGGCCAGGCCCTGGTCCATTTGAGCCAGCCCGTGGAAGATGATAAAATCAAGGAGGCGGTCAAGGAAGCCGGATACACGGTAACGGGAATTGAGGATGTGAATGAAGGCTGAGCCCAGCTCCATCCTTCGCCGCCTCAAGATTGCCTCCGGACAGGTGGACGGCCTGGTCCGCATGGTGGAAGAGGACCGCTACTGCATCGATATCTCCAACCAGATTATGGCGGTGATTTCCGCTTTAAAAGGGGTGAATCGGGACATTCTGACGGCTCATCTTTCCCACTGTGTGCTGAGCGCTTATGATTCCTCGGATTCTGACCAGGTAAAAAAGAAGCTGGAAGAGATGGAAGAAGTGATTCAAAAACTTTCCAAGTAGAATAGGAATTAACATGATTAAGTTGTTCGCAACAGACTTAGACGAAACCCTGCTCGTAAATGGAAGAGTGCCAAAGGAAAACATTCAGGCCTTACAGCGAATGGAGGAGGCAGGGGTAAAACTTTGTTTCATCAGCGGCCGGTCGATCAGTTCGGTCCGCTATCTCATTGACCGGGCAGGTATTCACGCCGCTGCCATTGGCTCCAATGGCTCCCTGGTGCAAGATGAGACGGGCAAGGTCCTGCTTCAGAAGGAGATTTCGCAATCCCTGATGGAGAAGATATTGGACCTGTCGAATCAATACAAGGTGTATTTCCACTTTTACGACCGGAGTGGAGCTTTCGTGACTCCTCGCCTCCTCAATGATCGATTCTCGCATTTGCGAATCGAGGAGGACGAACGGGGCACGCTTTACCAGTGCAGTGTGATCTGTGATCCCTTTCTGTCGGATCATTGGGACCGCTACCACTCCGTCAAGGTGCAATACACGGTCACTCCGGAAAAGGGAAAGCTCATTGAAAGGGAGTTGCGGAAGCTGCCCGGTCTATCGGTGACCTATTCCGGAGCCATTTATCTGGAAGCCATGGAGGAATCCGTGACCAAATGGTCCGCGTTGCATTTCTATGCCTCTCAGCTGGGAATCCGGGATTCCGAGATCATGGCCTGTGGAGACTATTTAAATGATCTGGAGATGGTAAGAGAAGCGGGCTATGGCGTGGCAGTGGGCAATTCTCTTCCCGATTTGAAAGAGGCGGCTTTTTACGTCACCGGCCCCTGTAATGAGTTTGGAATAGCCCAAGCGGCGGAGGAGTTTTTTCAAAGAGGATATTTTGTCTGACGAACAAACAGAATGTTAAAAAGGACGGTTTCCCATGGGGAACCGTCCTTTTTGTTTGACAGAAGATTTCTTCTCAGTTCTTGAAGTATTCCTTCGCGGCCCGGAAGAGTTTCAGATCGTATTCTCCGGGGACATTCTTGTAGAGATTTTTGCCGATTCGCTCCGCATGACCCATCTTTCCGAAGATGCGACCGTCCGGAGAGGTGATGCCTTCGACCGCACCGACCGATCCATTGGGATTAAATCTGGGATCCATGCTGGCTTGGCCCTCCTCATCCACATACTGCGTTGCAATTTGCCCCTGCTCCGCCAATTGTCTCACCTGGTCATCGGTGGCCAGGAAGCGGCCCTCTCCGTGGGAGATGGGCACCCGGAATACCTGTCCGACTTTTACCTTGCTCAGCCAGGGAGACCGGTTGGAGACAATGCGGGTCCTTACAATCTTGGATTGGTGACGCCCAATGGTATTTCCTGCCAGGGTGGCTAAGTGAGGATCCGGCGCAACGATTTTTCCATAGGGAACCAGACCGAGCTTGATGAGTGCCTGGAAGCCGTTGCAGATTCCGAGAACGAGACCCGCTCGTTCGTCAATCAGCCGGCCAAGGGCCTCTTCCAACTCGGGATTGCGGAAGAAGGAGCTGATGAACTTGGCACTGCCGTTGGGTTCATCGCCGCCGGAGAAACCACCGGGCAGGAAGAGCATCTGGGACTCGTCAAGAAGGTTTCGACACGCATTGATACTCTTCTGGATGCCTTCGCCGGAGAGGTTGTTGAGAACAAAGACCCTTCCTTCCAGGCCGGCATCCTCCACCGCCCGGAGAGAGTCCATTTCACAGTTCGTTCCAGGGAAGGCGGGGATGAGCACACGGGGTTTCGCAAGGGCGGGATACGCATAGGAAATTCCCGTTTCTTTCTTGGCAGAAAGACGGGGAAGCTCTTTCTCCTCTTTCTTTTTGGGTGCCAGCCGGTAGATGGAGGAAAGAGTCGCTTCCGAAATCGAAAGCAATTCGTCCAGAGACTGCGAATTTCCGTCCAGACACAGGCTGGCCTTGCCCACGGTTTGTCCGAGGGGCAGGGACCGGTAGTGGTGGGATTGCTTCCAAGGCTTTTCGCTTTCAACAAGGAAGGCCCCGAAGGGACACGTGATCGTGGAAAGCAGATCGTTGATCGAGGTCATACTCTGGAAGCCGATGCCGTTTCCAATCGCCATATTATAAAGACCCGTTAAGAGGGAACCACGGTCCAGGCTGCGGCAGGCGAGAACTTCTCCTCGCTGCATCGCCTCGGACAGGTCATCATACAGCCGGCTGAGGGATTCCGTCTCCGGAATCTGCCGCTCTTTTTCCTCCTTGGGAAGGAGAAGAGTGACGGGATGGCCCTCGCCTTTAAACTCGCCGCTGGTGACGGTGGACACGGTGCCCAGTCCCACGGCAAAGGAAATCAGGGTGGGGGGCACATCCAGATCCTCAAAGCTTCCGCTCATGGAATCTTTTCCCCCAATCGCGCCATAGCCCAGATCGAGCTGGGCTTCAAAGGCGCCTAAGAGGGCAGCCAACGGTTTTCCCCATCGCAGGGGATCATTGCGAAGCCGTTCGAAGTATTCCTGGAAGGTCAGATAAATCTGGTCTCTCGGACAGCCAGTGGCAATGAGCTTGCTAACGGAATCCACCACAGCAAGGTAGGCTCCCCGATAGGGATCCTCCTGGCTGAGATAGGGATCAAAGCCATAGGCCATGAAGGAGCAACTATCGGTGTGCCCCTCCATTACCGGCAGGGTATGGACCATTGCCTGGATGGGCGTCTTTTGGTGGCGTCCCCCAAAGGGCATAAGGACGCTGCGTGCCCCTACCGTGGAGTCAAACTGCTCGCTTAAGGCCTGCTGCGAGCAGAAATTCGGGTCCGTCAATAATGCCTTTAGCTGGTCGCAGGCAGAAGCGGAAGCGACCCGGGATTCTTTTTTCTTCCTCTTGGGAATCACCGCATCCTGGTGCTTTTCGCTGCCATTCTTGTCGAGGAAAGACCGATCCAGGTCCACAATGGCGGTTCCCTGCCAGGACATGCGGAGCTTGGCCTCTTCGGTAACCTTGGCGATGACAGTGGCTTCCACGTTTTCCTTCTCGGCTTCCTGCAAGAAGAGCTCCTTATCTTCCTTGGCAATGACCACTGCCATTCGCTCCTGGGATTCGCTGATGGCGATTTCCGTGCCGTTCAGGCCCGAATATTTTAGGGGCACCTTGTCCAGGTCGATGTCCAGTCCCTCCGCAAGCTCTCCCACGGCCACGGAGACGCCGCCGGCGCCAAAATCATTGCAGCGCTTGATGAGGCGGCTCACCTCTTTTTTCGAGAAAAGGCGTTGAAGCTTCCGCTCTTCCGGGGCATTGCCCTTTTGGACCTCCGCACCGGCGGTATGGAGGGATTCACTGGTGTGGGACTTGGAAGAACCGGTGGCTCCGCCAATTCCGTCTCGACCCGTGCGACCGCCGACCAAGAGGACAAGATCTCCCGGGAGAGGGCGTTCTCTTCGAACATGATCCCGGGGGGCAGCGGCCACCACCGCGCCGACCTCCATCCGCTTCGCCACATAGCCCGGATGGTAAATCTCGGTCACTTGGCCGGTCGCCAGACCGATTTGGTTGCCATAGGAGGAATAGCCGTCTGCAGCCTTCTTACAGATCGTGCGCTGGGGGAGCTTATCGGGAAGGGTTTCGGAAAGGGGCGTGCGAGGATCGCCGGCACCCGTGACCCGCATGGCGGCATAGACATAGGATCGACCGGAGAGGGGATCGCGAATGGCTCCGCCGATACAGGTGGCGGCTCCTCCGAAGGGTTCAATCTCTGTCGGATGGTTGTGCGTTTCATTTTTAAAGAGAAAGAGCCATTCTTCCTCTCTGCCATCGACCTTGATTTTGGTTTTCACGGTGCAGGCGTTGATCTCCTCGGATTCATCGAGGTTCTTGAGACGACCGTCCTTGATCAGCTGCTTGGCTGCCAGGGTGCCGATATCCATGAGGCAGATGGGCTTGGTTCGTCCCAGTGCCTTTCGCGTTGCCAAATAACGCCGATAGGCCTTGTCAATCGACTCATCTTCGATGGTTACATGGTCTAGGATGGTGTGGAAGGTGGTGTGCCGGCAGTGGTCGGACCAGTAGGTATCCAAAACCCGAATCTCGGTCATGGTGGGGTCCCGTCGGAGACTTTGGAAGTAGTCCTGGGTCATCTTCAGATCGTCTCCATCCATGGCGAGGCCCAGGTCTTTCACCATGGCTTCGAGTTCCTCTCGAGACATGGTTCGGAAGTTTTCCAGGGTCTCGATGGCCCGGGGACGGGGAGCGGGGACCGTCAGAGTGTCGGGAAGGTCCAAAGGAGCCGGGCAAGCCTCCACGGGATTGATAAGATGGGACCGGATGCGCTGGAAGTCCCGGTCGCTGATCTGGCCCTGCAAGAGGTAGACCTTTGCGCTCCGCACGAGGGGACGGTCTTTTTGCGTGAGCATCTGCACGCACTGCTCCGCCGAATCCGCCCGCTGATCGAACTGGCCGGGTAAATATTGCACCGCAAAGGCGTGGTCACAGGCGGAAAATGGGTCTTCCACGACCTGATCGACCGCAGGCTCCGAAAAGACCGTGGGAATGGCCTGGGCCATTTCCTCTTCGCTCAGGCCTTCCACATCAAAGCGGACCAGGATGCGCAGTCCCGTGCAGGACGTAATATTCCATTGATTCCGGATCTCCTCCAGGAGTTGGTTTGCCTCCTGGTCGAGCCCCTTCTTCCGTTCCAGATAAATTCGTTGTATCATGCCTACTCCTCTCCGCGTTTGCCTTGTGTTTGCCCTTCTAGGGCGGCTAATGCACTCTCACCGATGTCTTTGCGATAGAAGCAATTTTCAAAGGTCACCTTCTCGGCATCCTGGTAGACCCGATGAATGGCATCCGGTAACGTCAATCCCGTTTCCACCAGGTTTAGGACGCGTCCCCCCGCCGTGTAATAGCCGCCGTCTTTGGCATCTCGGTTGACCCCACAGAAGATGATTTTTGAGGCGAGATCGGCCGGAAAATGGATCTCCTTCCCCTTCTCATAGTGACCGGGATAGCCTCCGGAAGCGAGAACGAGGCAGCAGGCCGCCCGGTTGGAAAGGTTCATCTCCACCTTGTCCAGCCTTTCCTCGGTGGTCGCCATCATCAGCTCCAGCAGGTCCGACTGCAATAAGGGGAGAAGGACCTGCGTTTCCGGATCCCCGAAACGGCTGTTGTATTCGATGACCTTGGGACCCTGCTGGGTGAGCATGAGGCCAAAATAGAGGCAACCCTTAAAAGGATGACCCTCTCTTTGCATGCCGACGATTGTCGGACGGACGATGGTCTCCATGCATTCCTGGAAGAGCGCATCGGTCAGGAAGGGATTGGGGGCGATGCAGCCCATGCCTCCCGTGTTGGGACCCCGATTGCCATTCAGGGCTCTCTTGTGGTCCATGGAAGAGGGGAAGGCCTTGACCGTGTTTCCATCGGTTAGGGTCAGCAGGGATACCTCGGGGCCCTCCAGCATCTCTTCGATGACCACCGTTTTTCCGCTATCCCCAAATTTTCGGTCCACCATCAGGGTCTGGATGGCTTGATCGGCTTCTTCTTCGGTTTTTGCGATGAATACGCCCTTTCCCAGAGCCAGGCCGTCTGCTTTAAAGACCAGGGGGAGGGGATGACTCTTTAAAAACTCCAGTGCCTCCTCCGCGGAATGGCAGAGCCGGTAGGAGGCTGTAGGAATTCCGTATTTTTTCATGAATTCCTTGGCATAGGCCTTGCTGGCTTCGAGCCGTGCGGCGGCCTTCTCGGGACCGAAACAGGGGATCCCTACCGCTTCCAAGGCATCCACCATGCCCAGAGCCAGAGGATCATCGGGCGTTACCACCACATAGTCCATGTGCTCCCTCTGTGCAAAGGCAACAACGGCATTCACATCGGTGGCAGAAATCTCCGGATGACAGAGAGCTTCCTCCATCCCTGCATTTCCGGGCAGTGCGTGAAGTTCTTCGACCTTTTTGGATTCTTTCAGTTTTTTGATGATGGCATGTTCCCGGCCGCCTCCGCCGATTACTGCGACTTTCATAGGACCTCTTTTCTTTAGTGATGGAATAGGCGCTGGTGGGTAAAGGACATTACCAGTTGGTGTTTATTACAGCAGTCGATGACCTCCTCGTCCCGGACGGATCCTCCCGGCTGAGCAACATAGGAGACCCCACTTTGCAGGGCTCTTTGAATATTATCCGAGAAGGGGAAAAAGGCATCCGATCCCAGGGAAACTCCTTTTACCCGGGAGAGGAGCTCTTTCTTTCGCTCGGCAGTCAAGACCTCGGGCTTCCGGCTGAAGTATTTTTGCCAAATCCCATCCTGACAAACATCTTCCTCGTATTGATTGATGTAGCCGTCGATGACGTTATCCTTGGCATTTCGACTGAGTTTGGGCAGGAAGGGAAGGGATAACACGTCTTCGCTTTGCCGGAGAAACCAGGTGTCCGCCTTGTTGCCTGCCAAACGGGTGCAGTGAATGCGGCTCTGTTGTCCCGCACCCACACCGATCGCCTGCCCATCATAGGCATAGCACACCGAATTGGACTGGGTGTATTTCAAGCAGATCAGGGCCACCAATAAGTCGCGTTTGGCCTCCCGGGGGAGGTCCTTGTTCTCCGTTACGATTTCGTCAAGATCCGAAAAGTCGGGAATCTGCGAGTTATGCTTCTGCTCAAAGCTCACCCCAAAAACCTGCTTCGTCTCCAGGTTTGCCGGCTGATAACCGGGATCGATGGATAAGACCGTGTAGCCCCCCTTTTTCTTTTTCTTTAACAATTCCAGTGCTTCCGGTTCATATCCGGGGGCGATGATGCCGTCGGACACCTCCATTTTCAGGAGGCGAGCGGTGGCAAGATCACAGGGCTCGGACAGGGCGACCCAGTCACCGAAAGAGGAGAGGCGGTCCGTTCCCCGAGCTCTGGCATAGGCACAGGCCAGGGGGGATTCGTCCAGCTCTTTTCTTCCCTCCAGGTAGCAGGCCTTCTTCAGGGATTCGGGAAGAGGAAGACCCAGGGCCGCTGAGGTGGGACTCACGTGCTTAAAGGAAGCGGCGGCGGGTATTCCGAAGCGTTCCTTCAATTCTCGGACGAGTTGCCAGGAATTGAGGGCATCCAGCAGGTTGATGTAGCCGGGTCGTCCATTCTCCACCTTTACCGGCAGGTCGGACCCGTCTTCCATGAAAATCCTTGCGGGCTTCTGCGAGGGGTTACAGCCGTACTTTAACGATAATTCTTTCATTGGAACCTTCCTTCCTCTTCCTGGCGGGCGTTTCGATTTTTTTCCTCCAGCCGACCACTCTCCAGGTCTCGACTCGCCACATAAAGCGAGATGCGATTTTGTGAATCCAGTGCCTGCCATACCGTATCCAGAAGCTCCTCACAGGTCCCTGCCTTGATGGTTAACAAGCGGGGCTCTCCCAAAAAAGAGGGCAGAGGAGAGCCGTCTCCCTCATAGGTGTGGATGAGATGACCAACCCCTGCCTGTGCAGGATATTCAAAAAATGAGCGGGAACAGGCAAGACCCTCGCTATCGCAGGCTTTCAGGATGCTAAAACGGAAGGTCGGTTGCCGAGAAAAATCTTCCACAAGAAGAGAGATGCGGGGCGTGAAATTGGGGGCATCCGGCTCAAAGGTTCGACTCCGTAAGGCCTCTTCGAAGCTCTTTTTCTGCGAGAGGGCCTGCAGGACGGTGTCCGTTTGGTCGCCGTTGGTCAGAAGGGCATAGTCCTTGTCCTGGTGAACGGCGCGATAGATGATCAGGGAGGGATTCTCCACCGCAGAGGGATCGAAAGGCTTGGTAAAGAGGTCGTCCCCTTCTTTGACAAAAATTCGATTCCGACTGTTTTGACTTCTTCCCATGATAAAGTAGGCCATGAGGACCTTTTTTCCGTCCGGGCTTTTTCCCGCCAGGATTCCCCGACCGGGATAGCGGTTCCCCGCCAACTGGTCGATGATCTCTTTTCCTTCCATCATTTTTATCTCTCTTTCTAATGTTCATCCACAAGCTTTTGACTCAGCTCCTCAGCAACCCTTGGGAGAAGGACCCATTCGCACTCCTCCATGATCCGATGCTGGAGGTCCTCTGCCGTATCGTCGGGGAGAACGGGCACTGCTTTTTGGGCAATGATGGGTCCGCCATCCAGGTCCTCATTGACAAAATGGACGGTGGCCCCGCTCACTTTTACGCCTCGCTTCAGCGCTTCCTCATGGACATGAATCCCATAGTAGCCTTTCCCACAAAAAGAGGGAATGAGGGAGGGATGAATGTTGATGATCCGGTTCGGGTAGTGCGAGATGAGCAGGGAGGAAATCTTCCCCAGATAACCGGCGAGGATAATGAGGTCGATTTTGTGGTCCCCCAATTCTTTGAGCAGAGCTTCCTCATAGGCCCGGGAACCGGAGAAGTCCCTGGGAGCAAGCACTCGATGAGGGATCCCCGCCTGCTTTGCTCGGCATAGGGCAAAGGCATCCTTGCGGTTGGACAGGACAAGGCGGATGGAGCCATGAACCAATTTTCCATCCGCTTGGGCATCCATCAGAGCCTGTAGGTTCGTCCCTCCTCCCGAAACAAAAACGGCCAGAGAGGCGGTGTTGTTTTCCATTCTATTCTCCTATAAATTCTACCCGATGGTTACCGGAAATAACGCGTCCCAAGACATAGGCATCCTCTCCGCTTTCCCGCAGGAGAGAAAGGGTCCGGTCCTTGTCCTCGGGGTCCACCACCAGGATCATGCCTACCCCCATGTTAAAGGTGTTGAACAGATCCTTTTCGGAGAGCTTGCCCTTTTCTTTCAGGTAGTGAAAAATCGGAGGAATGCGAAGCAGCGAGCGATCGATTTCCGCGCTGAACCCATCGGGTAAACAGCGGGGGATGTTCTCATAGAAGCCGCCACCGGTGATATGGGCAATCCCATGGAGGCTCACCTTTTTCAGAAGGGCCAACACCGGTTTCACATAGATTTTCGTGGGAGCGAGAAGAGCTTCGCCGAGAGATTTTCCCTCGAGTTCCTCTCGGGCGGTGGTCAGGTCCTCCTTATCCAGGTCGATGATGGACCGGACCAGGGAAAAACCGTTAGAATGAACACCGGAAGAGGGGAGGGCGATGAGAAGGTCTCCCTCGTTCACGGAATCCATGGAGATCATCTTTTCCTTATCCACGATTCCGGTGCAGTATCCTGCCAGGTCGTATTCGTCCTCGGGGTAAAATCCCGGCATTTCTGCGGTCTCACCGCCGATTAACGCACAGCCGGCCTGCACGCAGCCTTCCGCCACACCCTTGACCAGTTCCTGAATCCGCGTGGGCACATTCTTTCCACAGGCGATGTAATCCAGGAAGAAGAGGGGTTCCGCTCCACAGCAGATGACGTCGTTTACACACATGGCGACACAATCAATCCCCACGGTGTCGTGTTTGTTGAGCCGAAAGGCGAGCTTGAGCTTGGTGCCCACCCCATCGGTACCGCTCACGAGAAGAGGCTCTTTCATGCCCGTTAAATCGGGTTGAAAAAGGCCGCCAAAGGACCCAATATCCGAGATAACTCCGGGGCGATGGGTGCGCTTGATGTCATCCTTCATCAACTCCACCGACCGATAGCCCGCCGTGATATCCACGCCGGCCTGGGCATAGCGATCCGATTTGGATTGTTCGTTCATGGCTTACTCCTTTCCACTCCAACAATAGGTACATAGGGAACAGGCAGGAAGCCCAATGGCTTCGGTGATTCCCTGCAGGGTTTGAAATTCCAAAGAGCTAAAGTGCAACTTTTTACAGATGCATTGCCGGAGCGCATGACCCCGGTCGCTTTGCCCATCACTGTATTCCTCAAGATGCTTTTCGCCCTGCGCCCCTTCCAACTCATGGACGATCTTTCTTGCCAAGAGTTCCATCTCATTGTTGGCACGGGAGAAATTGAGGTATTTGCAAGAGTACATCAAGGGAGGGCAGGCAGAGCGCATGTGGACGGACTTAGCACAGTTGGAGTAGAGAAACTCCACGGTCTCACGCAGCTGCGTGCCGCGCACGATGGAGTCATCCACAAAGAGTAAATTTTTTCCTTCAATCAGGTCCTTTACCGGAATCTGCTTCATCTTTGCAATTCGGTTTCGCGCTTCCTGGTGGGGGGGCATGAAGCTCCGCTGCCAGGTGGGCGTGTACTTGATGAAAGCCCGCCGATAGGGGATTCCGCTTTCCTGGGCATAGCCAAGAGCGTGGGGGATGCCGGATTCGGGAACGCCACCCACGGAATCCAGATCGTCACACAATCCGTTTTTCCGGTCATGCTTGGCCATGATGGCGCCGTTGCGATAGCGCATGAGCTCCACGTTGACCCCCTCATAAGAGGAAGTCGGATAGCCGTAATAGCTCCACAGGAAGGAGCAAATTCGCATCTTCTTTCCGGCTTCTGCCAGCACCCGGATTCCCTCCGGATGAATTTCCACGATTTCTCCGGGTCCCAACTCCCTCACGAACTCGTAGCCCAGCTTGGTGTAGGCAAAGGATTCAAAGGCGACGCTGTATCCCTCCTCGTTTTTGCCAATGCTGATTGGCAGCCTCCCCAGTCGGTCACGGGCAGCGAGGAGGGAACCGTCTTCCTTGAGAATGAGAAGGGAGGCGGAGCCGTCAATAACCTCTTGGGCAAATTGAATGCCTTCCGTAAAGGACTCTCTTTGGGTGATGAGGGCTGCCACCAATTCCGTGGTGTTGACCTGTCCTCCCGTCATGGCATCGAAGTAGGCTCCATTGTTTTTCAGATACTGCGTGATGAGGTCTTCCTCATTGTTCACCATGCCGAGAACACAGATTGCAAACGTTCCTAAATGGCTGCGAAGCAGAAGAGGCTGAGGCATCGAATCGCTGATGCATCCGATCGCGGATTGCCCCTTCATCTCCTGAAAAATGTACTTGAATTTGCTCCGAAAGGGAGCATTATCAATCATGTGAATTTTTCGCTGGAGGCCGATCTCCGGATCATAGGCCGCCATTCCCGCCCGAGAGGTACCCAGGTGGGAATGGTAGTCGACCCCAAAATAGACATCCAGCATACAATTTTTTTTTGATACGATGCCGAAAAAACCGCCCATAAAAACTCCTAGGCGAAGAAGAGTTCCGACAGTTTCATCGGCTCTACGTATTCACCGTCTTTATAGACTCTCATGTTGCCGGAGGCGATTTCATCAATCAGAAGCACGTTACCGTCTTTATCGTAGCCAAATTCGAACTTGATATCATAGAGAACCATGCCTCTTTTTTCCATCTCGTCCGCAACAATCTTTGTGATTTTCTTGGTCATTTCCTTGATCTCATCATACTGTTCCGAGGTCATAACGCCCAAAACAATCAAACCGTCTTTGGTCACCAGGGGATCGCCCTTTTCATCATTCTTGAAGGTCATTTCCACGTAGGAGGGAAGGTCCATTCCTTCTTCACAGTATTCGGTGTAGCGACGATAGAAGCTGCCAACCGCCTTATTGCGGCAGATGACCTCGAGGCCCTTTCCGAACGGCTTGCAGGGAACGACCTCCATGGTCGTGTTTTCCAGGTCCGCATTGATGTAATGGGTCTTGATGCCGGCTTCCTTCATTTTTTCGAAGAAGTAAATCGACATGCGGAGGTTGATGTCGCCAACGCCTTCAATGGTGAGACCTACCTGGTTTTGACCGGGATCAAACACACCGTCTTTTCCGGTTACATCATCCTTGAACTTCAGGAGATAGTTTCCATTTTCCAGTTCATAAACATTTTTGGTCTTTCCGGTATATACAATTTTGTTTTCCATTTTTAGATTCCTCCAAAGTTTTGCGTTTGACGCTAGAGACGTTCCATAATTGTTTCGTTCTTCTTGACGGTTTTGTCATGATCTGCCTGCCGGCGATCTTCCAGAACCTGTGCCAATGTTTCATCACCAAGAGCAAGAATTTCCGCTGCGAGCAGGGCGGCGTTTTTCCCGCCGTCAATGGCAACGGTGGCAACAGGGATTCCGGAGGGCATTTGCACCGTTGAAAGCAGGGCATCCATGCCACCCAAATTTTGGGAAACACAGGGGATTCCGATAACGGGAAGGGTGGTGTTCGCTGCAAAGGCTCCTGCCAAATGCGCTGCCATACCCGCCGCACAGATAATGACCCCGTATCCCTTTTCCTTGGCAGACACTGCCAGCTCCCGAGCCTCTTCGGGGGTTCTATGCGCAGAGCATACGAAGGCATCAAAGGGGATTGCCAGTTCTTTCAAAATATCTGTTGCTTTCTTGATGATTGGCAGATCGCTGTCACTGCCCATAACGATACAGACCTTCTTCATACCGGACTCCTTCACGGTTAGCTAAGATCGCCATAGCGATACAGAGAGCAGGACGACGGCAGAAGGGAAATAAAAAAAAGCCTCACAAAAATGTGAGGGAAAAATGGAAAAAGAAATGAAAGGGGACCTTCCATCTCCATATAAAATGACTTCCAATCTTTTCGACCTCGCCGGATCGTCTTTTAAAAATTTTCAGTGCTTACTATTTACTTTCTTGAACAATGATAGAGTAGCAAAGCCGGTTTTCCCTGTCAATTGTTTTGAGAAATTTTTTAATAAATTTGTTCGTTTTCTCTCGGGGTTCGCGGTTACCATTGATTACGATATAAGAACCCTTGGCAGAAAAGAGCGAAGTGTTTCCGGAAGAGGACACCAAGGATTCCCGTTGAATCCGGGATTGTGGGGGAGATAGGGATAGAAATCCCTCGAGAAATAGCCTTTTATCGCATTATTGGATATAATCGTAAAATAGTATCGTAACTTGAGGAGGTTAAAAATGGCAAAAGCAAAATTTGAACGCACCAAGCCGCATGTTAACATCGGTACCATCGGTCACGTAGACCATGGTAAGACCA
>CALAJY010000007.1 GCA_937923265.1 uncultured Tissierellia bacterium | reverse complement strand
AAGCAGCCTTCCAACAATTAAAAGAAAAGAATGGCATTGTGGGCAAGAACAATCCCATGGAAGACTTGGGTACCATGGTGATCCTCAGTCGTATTCTCTCTCAGGGGGACTATGCCTATTCTCCCGTGAACATCTGCTACGAACTTTCTCCACGCACCGTGGCGGAGATTGAGGAAACCATTCCTGCGGTGAAGGGGATCATGGTTTCGAAGGAGCCGATCCGCTATTATCCCTATGGGGAATCGGCCTGTCACATTCTTGGCTATATCGGAAAAATTTCCAGTCAAAGCGAGATTGATAAATATATAAAGGAGAAGAACTATCTTCCCTCACAGTTGGTGGGGAAAACGGGGGTGGAGGAGAGTTTTGAAGATACCCTCCACGGGGTGAACGGCACGGAAAAAGTGCTCATTGATTCCTATGGCAATCGAACGGAAAAGATCAGCCGAACCGATCCCAAAGCGGGAAACAGTCTTTATCTTACGATTGACATCCACTTCCAGCAGCAGGCGGAAAAGTCTTTAAAGAATAGTATTCTCTCCGTGAAGCACGGGCTTCCCTATGATTCTTCCTGGGGGCTGACCAAGATGCAGGCCAATTCCGCCATCAATTCGGGGGCGACGGTGTCCATCGACCCCAACAATGGGGAGCTGCTCGCCATGGCATCAAACCCTTCCTATGATCCCAATCTCTTTGTCACGGGAATCTCCGGTTCCGACTGGGCAATCCTGGCCCAGTTAAATGACCAGGCGAAGGATGAACCGAAACCGCTCATGAACCTGGCCACCCAGACCGCGGTCCAGCCCGGTTCTACCTTTAAGCTCTTTTCTGCCCTCACGGGGTTGGAGAAGGGATTGAATCCCAAAAAGACTGCAAATTGCACCGGTTACATGATGATTGGGAATCAAAAGTTCGGCTGCTGGATTTACAACTCCTTTGGAGGCTCCCACGGACCGCTCAACCTTTACGATGCCATCGGAAAGTCCTGTAACTACTACTTTTATACCCTGGCCTTGGGCATGGACCCCAAAGGAAATTCAACCCCGGGCGTTCACGTGACTATTGATGAACTCAATAAGATGGTCATGAGAATGGGACTCGGGGAGAGCACGGGACTCGAGATTAATGTTCCCCGAGAAGCAAAGAATTCTCTGCCGTCTCGGCAGGGAAAGTTGGGCTTAACGAAGGCACTGTTAAAGAAGTATCTGAACGAAAACCTGAAGAAATATAAGAAGACCGATGCGTTTAAAAACCAATCCGATATCGATAAAGATATTGCCACCATTGTATCCTGGGCAGATCGAGGATCGGACATGGGGCGCAGTGAGATCATTCGAGAGCTGGAGGCCCTGGGCTACAATGCGGAAATTCCCCAGGAAAAACAGCGAGCCGGGCTGGCCGATTTTCTCAAGTACACCTATTTGAACCAGTCGGGATGGACCCAGGCCGATTCCTTAAACACGATCATTGGACAGGGACAGAATGGCTATTCTCCCCTGAGCCTGGTGAAAGCGGTCTCCATTATCGCCAACCAGGGAACACGGTATAAATTAACCCTGGTAAAGGAGATTCGAAAGGCCGATGGAAAGACGCCGATTTTCCAACAGCAGCCGTCGGGAAGCAAGGTAGAGATTGCGGCATCTTCCTTCAAAGCGGTGCGAGAGGGCATGCGACGGTCCGCGGAAGGGAATGCCGTTCAATTTGCGGGATTACCCTTCACGATTGGGGCGAAGTCGGGAACCGCGGAACGGGATGGGACGAACCCGGTCACCAAGAAGGACTACACCCCCTATGCGTGGGAGGTTGCCTTTGCTCCCTTTGATCAGCCAAAAATCTGCACGGTGAGTTTTCTCCCGGAGGGCATGGCCAGTGCGAATGCCGTCCCCTTGGCAAGGGACATGATTGCCGCCTATCTCAAGGTGCCGGCGAACCGAACCGCCAATGAGGCGATTTATAAGGGAAAGAAAACCTATTATTCGCCGAAAGACGGGACAACGAACGAAAAACAGGAGAGAAATGAGGCTTCCCGGCAGGAATAGGAAAGATGCTTGCATTTTCCGTTTGATATGTTAAAATATAATACCGTGTAACCGCACAGAAAAGGTAGATGTAAACCGCAAGGCGGTACCTTAATGGCGAGTCTTAAATATGAGGAGGTACACGAATATGTACGCAGTAGTTGAGAGTGGCGGCAAGCAATACACCGTCAACGTCGGTGATCGGCTCAGAGTCGAAAAGATTAATAAGGAAGTCGGCGAGACCGTAACCCTTTCCCAGGTTCTTTTCTTAGGTGGCGATGCCGTAAAAACCGGCAAGCCTTACGTGGAGGGAGCCAAGGTAACGGCAACCGTTGAAGCACAGGGCAAGGAAAAGAAGATTTATGTAGGTAAGTTCAAGGCCAAAAAGGGTTATCGTCGTAAGCAAGGTCACAGACAACCATATACCCTGCTGAAGATTGATAATATCGAAGGTTAAGCGTTTTTATGCTTTCCATTGATCTCTACAGAGAGCAGAGTTCAGAGCAAGCAGCACTCACGGGGTTTCACATGACGGGTCATGCCGATTTCGGGCCCAATGGCAAAGATATTCTCTGTGCAGCGACAACCGTTTTAGGTATCGCCTGTGTAAATGGGATTACCGAATTGGTGGGACTCAAGGAAAAATCCAACATTCAGATGGCCTCCGGCAATCTTGAGCTGCAGGTTGATTATGAAAACTTGACGCAACAAGAGAAACATGACGTGGGGCTGTTTTTAGACAACTTTCTGCTTAATATGAAGAGTTTGGAAGAGCAATATCCCGATTATATGAAGATAAATGACAGGAGGTAGGGAATGATTCAATTACAATTACAGCTTTTCTCCAGTAAGAAAGGTGTATCCAGTACAAAGAACGGACGGGACTCGAAGGCTAAGCGTCTCGGTGTAAAGAAGCACGACGGAACCTTTGCTCGTTCCGGCAATATTATTGTTCGCCAACGGGGAACGCACATTCATCCCGGAACAAATGTTAAGATTGGCAAAGATGACACTCTGTTCGCTTTAGTGGACGGAATTGTTCGTTTCGAGCGCTTGGGAAAAGATCGCAAGAAGGTTAGCGTTTATCCGGAAGAAGTAACGGCCTAACCCTTGGAAAATTATTGGATGAAAAAGACAAGCGGGACCGCTTGTCTTTTTTTATAGGACCGGAAGGCGGAGGAAGAGATGTTTATCGACAAGGCAACAATAACCGTGATGTCGGGGAAAGGTGGCGATGGGGCCATTTCCTGGCGTCGAGAAAAATATGAACCCTCCGGAGGACCGGATGGAGGGGACGGGGGTATCGGTGGATCCGTGATTTTTGAGGCAGATCCCAGGATGACCACCCTCACCGATTACAAGTTTCATGGAATTTACAAAGCGGAGGCCGGCCAAGATGGCAGAAAGAAAAAGATGTTCGGTAAAAAGGGGGAGGATCTTATCCTGAAGGTCCCCGTGGGCACCGTCATCCGGGAGGCAAAGAGCCAATTGCCCGTTGCGGATCTGCGGGAAGCGGGGCAACGCTTTACCGCAGTCATCGGAGGCTACGGAGGCAAGGGAAATGTACATTTTAAGTCCTCTATCCGACGGGCTCCTCGTTTTGCAAAACCGGGCGGGCCCGGTCAGAAATTGGAGCTGAGCTTGGAGGTCAAACTCATCGCCGATGTGGGGCTCGTGGGTTTTCCCAACGTGGGAAAAAGCACCATTCTCTCCGTACTCTCCAACGCACGGCCGAAGATTGCCAATTATCATTTCACCACCCTGGATCCCAATTTGGGCGTTGTGGATGTGGGCGAGGGTCATGGCTATGTTCTGGCAGACATTCCGGGCCTTATTGAAGGAGCATCCGAAGGAGCGGGCCTGGGCCATGAATTCCTGAAGCATATCGAGCGGACCCGACTCCTCTGTCATGTGGTGGACATGTCAGGAAGTGAGGGGAGAGACCCCATCTCGGACTTTGAAACCATTCAAGCGGAGCTTGCCAAGTACCATCAGGAGCTCGAAAAGCGGGTGAAACTGGTTGTTGCCAACAAGATGGACCTACCGGGTGCGGAAGAAAATTTAACGCAATTTCTCAGCTATTTAAGGGAGAAAGGGCTTCTCAAAGAGGAGACACAGGAATCATGGCGGGAGTCGGAGCCCGGTCTCACGGTTCTCACAGCGTCTGCGGCCACCACGGAGGGGTTGCAGCAAGTGAAATACAAGCTATGGGAGTTCGTGTCCCATGCCCAAAACGCAAACCACGAGTTTCTGGAGGAAGAGCTGGTGGATGTCAACCGCTTTTTCCAAAAGGATACCCGCATCCGTGTGACACGGCAGGGGCACCGCATCATTGCCCAGGGCGATCCTCTGGAAACCCTGACGAAAAAGCTGCTGATGGATGATGAGGATTCCATCACCTTCTTTGAAAATTCGCTGGAGAAGATGGGTGTGTTGGACCGCATTCGCGAGCTTGATCCCAC
>CALAJY010000006.1 GCA_937923265.1 uncultured Tissierellia bacterium | reverse complement strand
TTTCCCAGGGTGTGGTTCCCCTGGGAAAGTACAAAATCCGGGGTTTCCCAGGGTGCGGTTCCCCTGGTAGAAGGATGCAATCGACTCTCATCCTCGTATCAATCGTAGCTATTTTATTTTCTCTTGCCTTTCGTCATTGGGGAGAAAAATAATACCGACCCATTAGGGTATATTAATCAATAGGTAACATCGTAAAGGAGGAACTATGCGAAACGATCAATTATCGATTGCAAATATTACCCTGGTCAACCGTCTTGTGATGCCACCCATGGCGACGGAACAGGCGAAAGAGGGAAGATTTTCCGAGGAACTGGTTACGTATTACAGGGACCGGGCTCATGATGTGGGACTTTTGATCACGGAGCATGCCTATGTGCAGGAAGCGGGCAAGGCCTCCCCGGGCCAGGCAGGACTGGATGAAAAGGCGGACCTGGCGGAATGGAAGAAGCTGACGGAAGCGGTTCATGAAGCGGGTCATGCGAAAATTCTTGCGCAGATCAGCCATTGCGGGGCCCAGAGCCGGGTGAAGATGAGAGAACTTCGAAACGTGAACACGATGAACCGGGAAGAGATGGAGGAGATCCGGGAGGCCTTCGTGCAAGCGGCTCTTCGAGTCAAGAAGGTGGGCTTTGATGGGGTGGAGGTTCACATGGCCCATGGCTATCTCTTGAACCAATTCTACTCTCCCTTGAGCAACCATCGACAGGATGAATACGGAGGGAAATTGGAAAATCGACTCCGCTTTCCACGGGAAGTGGTAAAGGCCGTTCGAGAAGCGGTTGGGGAAGAGTTCCCGCTGGCGGTTCGTTTGGGAGCCTGTGACTATCAAGAAGGAGGATCGACCCTGGAAGATGGGGCAAAAGCTGCCAAGGAATTGGAAAAGCTGGGAGTCGATCTTCTGGATATCTCCGGAGGACTCAATGGATTTCTTGTTCAGGGAAGAAAGGATGCCGGCTGGTTTTCGGATGCGGCGAGAGCCGTGAAGGAAGCGGTGACCATCCCCGTATTGCTGACGGGAGGGATTCGGACGGCGGAGGAAGCGGAAACCCTTTTACAGGACGGAAGCTGCGACCTCATTGGAGTGGGTCGGCCCTTCTTGAAGGATCCGGAGGCCGGAGCGAAACTACTGGAGGAAGCGGATCATGACCTTCGATGCTGAGCGGATTGCTCTGTGGAAAAAGAGATTTGAGGAGCATAAAGACCGCCACCCGAAGACGAAATGGACGGCCGTCGAGGAGAAGATCAGGGACCCGAAGGTCTATCGAAGCCTCTGAGCCATGGAGGAGTCCGGCGGACAACCCGAATATCTGGACCGCAAGGAATTTGGGGGACCGGCCTACGTGGACTTCAGTCAAGAGTCGCCGGAGGGAAGCCGGAGCCTCTGCTATGATCAGGAGGCCCGGGAGGGCCGAAAGAAGAATGCCCCGGCGAGTTCCGCCATGGAGAGCTGCAAAGAGATGGGGGTGAGCCTGCTCACGGAGGCACAATATTTTGCCCTGCAGGAGATGGAGGCCCTGGACCGGAAGACTTCGTCTTGGATTCAGGCCCCCGAGGAGATTCGAGCCCTGGGAGGGGGACTCTTTTGCGACCGCCGGTATGGTAGGGTATTCTGCTTTCACAATGGCGCGGAATCCTATTATGCATCGAGAGGCTTTCGGGCGATGCTCCCATTATAGAAGACGTTAATTAAGAAGAAGTCATCCTATAACTATAAGTAGGATGGATTCTTTTTTTTTTATTGCGAAAGAGTAGACAGCAATGGTAGTTAGTGTATAATAACACGTGAAGGGGAAGTCGCGAAAGAGCGACAGCTCGGGCCCAGATGTTAGCAAAAGCTAACTACTAAGGGAGGGATGGCAAGGAGACGAGGAATGTCGGAATACCCTTTGATAAAATATGGATCGCCGACCTTGGCGGGCATTAAAGTGGGAAACCTGATGGGGGTTGTCTGCAGGGATTGGGCGGAGTGCCGGGAATTTTTACATACGATGAACCGAAAATTGAATAAGAAAGGCATCTTTTTGATTTGCCTGAAATTCTGTGATCATCGGGCATGGCTCTACCTTTTTCGTCCCCTGGCTCTGAAAAAGCTCTTGTGGAATTCCCGGGTGATGAACCTGTTAAAGGAAAAGGGATATTCCACGGGGAACCTTGGTGAGCTCTTGCAATCTCTGAAGGAGCGGCTTCAAGCATACTGCTTGAAAGAGAACTTTCCCCATGAGATTGGCTTTTTCTTGGGCTATCCCATTCCCGATGTGCTCTCCTTCTGTGAGAATCAGGGGAGGAACTGCCTGTACTGTGGAACCTGGAAGGTCTATCACGATGTGGAGGGCGCTCGGGCCTGTTTTCAACGTTATAAGGCATGTACGGATAATTTCTGCAGCCGATATGCCCGGGGGATGTCCCTGGAGAGCTTAGCCGTAAAGCTATGAAGGTCGCGGAGAGTAAATAATTTGGGAGGTAGAAGAATGAAAAAAGTGGCAGTCGTTTATTGGTCAGGCACGGGAAACACCGAAGCTATGGCACAGGCGGTGAAGGAAGGCTGCAATGGAGAGCTGATTCCGGCCGGTCAATTTGGACCGGAAAAGGTCGATGCCTATGAGGCCATTGCTTTCGGTTGTCCGGCCATGGGGGATGAACAGTTGGAAGAGGACGAATTCCAGCCCATGTGGGATGCGGTCAAGCCGGTTTTGGGAGACAAGCCCATCGGTCTGTTTGGCTCCTATAGCTGGGCGGAGGGGCAATGGATGCAGAACTGGAAAGAGGATGCGGAAGCTTCCGGTTTGAAGATTCTTGTGGATCCCGTGATCTGCTATGACCAACCGGAGGATGATGCGTTGGAACAATGCAAACAGTTGGGGGAAAGCTTGGCGGAATAGCCGGCATTTCCACTTGACACAGACAAGGGGGGATGGTTGGCATCCCCTCTTTTTTGAGGCCTGTTAGCGTTGAAAAATAGTCTGTTAGCGTTGAATATAGGAATTATTATGGTAGAATACTAGAAACTAAAGACTTATTTTTTTATTGGCATAAATTGCCGAAGAGAAGTCGAATTGAAAGGGGTATCATGATGGATAAAAAACTTTTGCACGTAGGTCTTGGATTGGCTGTCGGGCTTTTAACGGGGAAACTCCTGCAGACAAAGAAGGTGAGAGAGTTTGCGGTGGGCGCCGTTGCCGGTGGCCTGAAAGCCAAGGAAAGCTTGGATAAAACCGTTGAGAAATTGCGGGAAGGCTCCGAAGACATTTTAGCCGATGCAAAGGTAAAAAAGGAAGTTGACCAGAAGAAGCAAGAGGAAAAGGCGGCGAAAAAGGAAGCCGAGAAGGATATCCAGAAGGTTTGTGAGGAAGCAAAAGAGGATATCGATGAGGCGGTGGAAAAGGCCGAATCGGAAGCAAAGGACGAGAAATAGTGCAAGCGGAAATTCTTCACCGAGTTCCGGGGCAGGCTCGCTTCCACCTGGAAGAGAGGCTGAGTGCACCGGAAGAATTCGCTTTAAAGAAGCGGTTCGAGGGGATGGGCGGAGTAACCTATTGTCGCTTTTCGCCTCTCACGGGAAATCTTCTGCTCCGGTATGAGGAATCCTCTTTACCGGGAATCGCACGCTTCCTGTTGGGACTGGATCGCAAGACCCTTCAGGAAGAGCAAACAGAGGCATGGGAAGAGGAAGGGGACCTGTTTCACCTTCTGCGGGATGCGCTGGAAGCCCGCCTGGTGTACCGGTATCTTCTGCCGTATCCGGTCCGGTTGGCCCTCACCTTCTATCGGGCCGCCCCCTACCTCGTAAGGGGATGGAAGGCCCTCCGGAGACGGAAGCTGAATGTGGATGTCCTGGATGCGACCGCCATCGGGGTGTCTTTGGCGACCGCGGATTTCAAAACAGCATCCTCGACCATGTTCCTTTTACAGCTGGGCGAGGAGATGGAAGCGTGGACCCTGAAGAAGTCAAAGGGAGATCTCACCAGTAGTCTCTCCATCCATGTGGACCGGGTCTTTGTTCGCGAGGCGGGACAGGTCGTACAGAAGCCCTTTGCCCAATTGCAGGAGGGAGACCTTGTCGAGGTGCACATGGGGAACATGATCCCCGTGGACGGACAGGTGGTAGACGGGATGGGAATGGTGAACCAGGCTTCGTTCACCGGCGAGAGTCAGGCCGTGAAAAAGGAAAAGGGGTCGGGTGTCTTTGCCGGAACCGTCCTGGAGGAAGGACGACTCACCATTTCCTGCACGGGACTTCAGGGAAATCGGCGAATGGATCACATTGTTCGCCTGATTGAGGAGAGCGAAGCCAATAAGTCCAAGGCCCAAAAGGAAGCGGAGACCCGGGCAGATGCCCTGGTCAAATACTCCTTCTTGGGAGCCCTGTTGACCTTTGCTTTTACCCGCAACCTCACGAAGGCCAAGGCCTTTCTCATGGTGGACTATTCCTGTTCACTTCGTCTGACCATCCCCATTGCCGTGATGAAGGCGATGAGTCAGGCCAGTCGCGAGGACATCCTGGTAAAAGGCGGCAAGTTCATGGAAAAACTGGATCAGGCAGACACGGTCGTCTTTGATAAGACGGGAACCCTAACCCAGGCGGTCCCCACCGTGGAGAAGGTGTTGGCACTGGGAGAGTATTCGGAAACCGAATGCTTACGAATTGCCGCTTGTCTGGAGGAACATTTCCCCCACTCCATCGCCAATGCGGTGGTGGAGGAGGCGCGGCGGAGAAAGCTTCGCCACGAAGAGATGCACACCGAGCCGGAATACATCGTGGCCCATGGAATCGCCTCTTCCATCGAAGGAATGCGGGCCTGCATCGGTTCGGAGCACTTTATCTTAGAAGATGAGGGAGTTCCCGTTGATGCGGAGAGTCTCCAAAAGATCAAGGAACTGAAGGAAGAATACTCCCTGCTCTATCTCTCCATCGATGAGAAGCTCGTGGCGCTCATCTGCTTCACCGATCCGGTTCGACCGGATGCTGCCAAGACGGTGAAAACCCTGCGACAACTGGGCGTCAGTAAAATCTGCATGCTCACGGGCGACAGTGAGAATTCCGCTTCCTATCTTGCCCGCCGGCTGGACCTGGATTACTATCAATCGCAGGTCCTACCGGAAGATAAATCCACCTTCATTCGTCAGGAACAGGCGAAGGGAAGAACGGTGGTCATGATTGGCGACGGCATCAACGACTCCATCGCCCTCTCGGAGGCAGATGTGGGAATTGCCATGCATCAGGGAGCGGATTTGGCACGTGAGATCTCCGACGTTGCCATCGGACGAGACGATCTTCAGGCGATTGTGGACGTCATTCGACTCTCTCGGTCCTTGCAACGAAGGATTCATAAGGACTATCGGGAAATCATCGGATTTAACTCCGCACTGATTGCCTTAGGCTTTTTTGGCCTGCTCAGCAATACCTCGTCCTCCTTCCTCCACAACAGTTCGACCGTGCTCTTTGCATTGAACAACATGAAGGATTACACCCTTTAGATGGGACCGTCCCCTGCCGCCGGCAGGGGACGTTTTTTGTTCCATCGGCAAATGTCATTTATCCATAGGCAAAGAGGCAAAGAAAGGATAAAATATTCCAGAGAATTTTCCATGGATCATTCTCGAAATTAACCAGTAGGAGTTTGCCTTGAAGGGACTGATTTATTTTTTTCGACCGGAGCAAGATGGAACACATTTTCTGGCCTTTTCATCCACACATTTTCTCATGCTTTTCTTTCTCTTTTTTGGTGCGGTGCTGCTCTATCAAACAAAAGAGAAGTTGCGCCAAAGCCCTCGACTGCAACGATGGGTGCGGGGAGGATTTCTTTTTGTTCTTTTGGTACAGCAGCTGGGCTTTTTGGTCTTTTATTTTTTGATCGCCCACCAGGGGATTCGTGAGGGCCTGCCCCTCTACACCTGCCGATTTGCGGTGTATGGAGCCATTGTTGCCCTGCTTTTTTCGTCGCACTCTGCCAAGACCATCGCCATTGACTGGGGCTTGGTGGGAGGGTTGATCGCCATGGCCAATCCCGATTTTGCGCCCTATGCCTGGCCACACTGGACGAATCTCAACTATGTCCTCACGCATTTTGCGGTGTTTTGGGTAGCCCTCTATTTCCTCTGGGTGGAGGAATATTCCTTTCGCTATGAGGGGGTAAAGTCCCTTCTTTTTTGGACCAATTGCGTGCTTCTCCTGGGTCTCGTCGTTAACCGAGTGGGAGGAGGCAATTACGCCTATCTGGCGAAGAGCCCGATCTTTCCGCATCTTTTTGCAGGATTCAACAGCCGGGTCTATGCAATTCTCGTCATTGTACTTTATAACCTTGCCGGCGGACTCATCCACTTCGGATTGACCCGGTTGCAACAAAAACGAAAAAAATTGCCTAATCTCAGGCAGAATGGGTAAGCATAGGGATAGATTCTCGGTTAATAAAAGCCAAGAAGTGAGGAGGAATAATTCTAGAAATGAATACCGTAATTTTACTGCTGGGACTGATCGGTCCGGGGATCATGACCGGGATCGGAGCCCTTCCCATATTTGTGACCCGCGATGTTTCGCAGGGAATGCTGGATACGCTATTAGGCGTGGCGGCGGGGGTCATGCTCTCCGCCACCTGCTTTTCTTTGATCATGCCGAGCATTGAGTTTGGCGGAAATAACCTGCAGGCGGTTTTGATCACCTCCCTTGGGATTTTTGCCGGTGCCGTCATGATTGACATGATTGATAAGTATGCTCCCCATGAGCATCTCATGGACAAGCGAATCGAGGGGGTGAATGCTCAGAGCCTGAAAAAGATTTGGCTTTTCATTATCGCCATCACGATTCATAACTTTCCCGAAGGTCTGGCAACCGGCGTGGGATTTGGAACGGATAATATCAACAACGGCCTTGCCATTGCCTTGGGCATTGGACTTCAAAATATGCCCGAGGGGCTGGCGGTGGCCCTGTCCCTGGTGCGGGAGAAGTATAACCCCGGCAAGGCCTTTTGGATTGCGACCCTCACCGGCTTGGTGGAACCCATCGGAGCCTTCTTCGGCTTTGGTCTGGTGACCGTCTTTCGGCCCATCATGGGCTTCATTCTGGCATTGGCTGGGGGCGCCATGCTTTTCGTGATCAGCGATGAAATCATTCCGGAGACTCACTCCAACGGCTACGAACGGCAGGCAACGTATGGAATTGTGATCGGTTTTATTATCATGATGATCTTAGACATTCTATTGGGCTAGTTTTTGGAAAAGGAGGCGACCATGAGGATAACGGATTTGTTGGATCCCAGAAGTGTGCTTCTGGGGACGAAGGCGCAGGGCAAGGAAGACCTGATTCGCCTGGCGGTGGACCAGATGGAGAAGGGCGATCGACTCCGGGACCGCAAGGTCTATGAGGAGGGCGTCTTTGCCCGGGAATCCAAGGGAACGACAGGAGTGGGGGAAGGCGTGGCGATTCCGCATGCGAAATCCGCAGGGGTGAAGGAGCCGGGTCTTGCCGCGATCACCATTCCAAAGGGTACGGATTTCGACTCCCTGGATGGCGAACCCACCCGTCTCCTTTTCCTGATTGCCGCACCGGAGGGAAAGGCCGATGTCCATCTGCAGATTCTGAGCAAGCTGTCGGCGATGCTCATGAACCCGGATTTTATTCGCCAGCTGGTGGAGGCGGATTCCGTGGACCGGTTTCTCAAAATCATTGATCAAGAAGAAGAAGAAAGAGACCGGATGGAAAAGGAAGAAGAAGCGGCCAGGCAGAAGGAGCGGGAGGAGAAAGAACCGCAGGATGGGCCCTCCGTTCCGGAGAGCACAGCTCCCGCAGCCGACACCGCTCCGCTCATTCTTGCGGTGACCGGCTGTCCCACGGGAATTGCCCACACCTTCATGGCGGCAGAGGCCCTGACCAAGAAGGCCAAAGAACTGGGCTACCGGATTAAAGTGGAGACTCGAGGAGCCGGGGGAGCCAAGAATGTGCTCACGGATTCGGAGATTGAAGAGGCCAAGGGCATCATCGTGGCCTCCGACACCAATGTTCCCATGAACCGCTTCGATGGAAAACGGGTGATTCAGACCCAGGTTTCTGATGGCATTTCCAAGCCCGAAGAATTGATTACCCGAGTGCTTGCCGACGGTCCTCTTTTTCATGGACAGAATAAGGGGGCAGAACCCCGTCAGGAGAAGGATGCGGGGAGTCTGGGGCATCGGATCTACGCCCATCTCATGAACGGCTTTTCCCACATGCTTCCCTTTGTGGTGGGAGGCGGCATTCTCATTGCCCTGGCCTTTCTCATCGACGGCTTCTCCGTGGATGTGAACAGTCTTCCCATGGACCAGCGGCAGAACTTCGGCACGATTACGCCCCTGGCGGCAACCTTTAAAAAGATCGGAGGCTTGGCCTTCTCGTTTATGCTTCCCATTCTCTCAGGCTTCATCGCCCTCTCCATTGCGGATCGGCCGGCCCTGGCTCCGGGCTTTGTGGGCGGTGCCTTTGCAGCAGCGGGAAAGAGTGGTTTCCTGGGAGCCCTCGTGGCAGGCTTTGTTGCCGGCTATCTCATTCAACTCCTGGAAAAAGTCACCGAGAAAATGCCCAAGAGCATTGATGGTGTCCGTTCCATTCTCATCTATCCGCTCTTTGGCATCCTCCTCATCGGTCTTTTCATGGGCCTTTTCGTGGAGCCATTGGTAGGGGCCATCAACACGGCCTTGAATCAGGGCTTGCGTTCCATGAGCGGGGCATCCTCCATCCTCCTAGGCCTGGTATTGGGGGGCATGATGTCGGTAGACATGGGAGGACCCTTCAACAAGGCAGCCTATGTTTTTGGTACGGCTTCCATTGCCTCTCAAAATTACAACATCATGGCGGCCGTTATGGTGGGAGGCATGGTCCCGCCCTGTGCAATTGCCCTGGCCTGCTGGCTCTTTCCCAAGAAGTTCACCGATGCCGAGGTTCAGTCCGCACCGGCCAACATGATCATGGGTCTTGCCTTCATCACGGAAGGTGCCATTCCCTTTGCCGCCTCGGATCCGGTTCATGTCCTGCCCTCCTGTATCGTGGGCTCCGCCATTGCCGGTGGTCTTTCCATGGCCTTCTCCTGTACCCTGATGGCTCCCCACGGCGGCATCTTCGTCTTCCCCGTGGTCGGAAATGCCCTGCTTTACATCCTCTCCCTGGTGATTGGAACGATTGTCGCCGCGGTTCTCTTGGGTCTGCTCCGCAAACAGGTCCGCTAACCGAAGTTCATAGATCATCGATAGAGGGAATCCCCCCGGTACCCTTGCCTGGGGGATTCCTCTTTTTGTGAGGGTTGGGGGATTTCGTCCGGGACGTCGATCGTTCGAAGTAGTTCGCCGGAGGCCCTGGGCCCCCCCCGGTTTTGATATTT
>CALAJY010000005.1 GCA_937923265.1 uncultured Tissierellia bacterium | reverse complement strand
TTAATTTTGCCATGGCGGCTTCCACGGAATAGCGCTCACCACTGTCCTTCTTCAGGGCCGCCTTGTAGACCAAAGCACGGGCCGCTTCCACCTCGGTGGCCATGTCTGCCAACTTAAACTGCGTGTTCTGGAATTTCGCAATGGGGCGACCGAATTGGACTCTCTCTTTCACAAATTTGACGGCCCGATCGAGGGCTCCTTGGGCGATTCCCAGAGCTTGAGCGGCGATGCCGATACGGCCGCCATCGAGGGTCGCCATGGCAATTTTAAAGCCTTCTCCCTCTTTGCCCAGCAAGTTTTCCTTGGGTACGCGCACGTTCTGGAATACCAGCTCGCAGGTGGAAGAAGCATGAATTCCCATTTTCTTCTCGACCGTCCCAATCTTAAAGCCCGGTGTGCCTTTTTCCAGGATGAAGGCGGAAATTCCATGATTTCCCTGGCTCTTATCCGTCATGGCAAAGACAACGAAGATGTCGGCGTATCCTGCATTGGTGATGAAGATTTTCGATCCGTTAATGACATATTCCTCGCCATCGGCAACGGCGGTGGTCCGCTGTCCGGAAGCGTCGGTTCCCGCATCCGGCTCTGTCAAGCCGAAGGCACCCAGGGCCTTCCCCGAAGTGAGTGCCGTTAAGTATTTCTTCTTCTGGTCCTCGTTGCCGAACTTATCAATCGCTCCGCAGCAAAGGGAAGTGTGTGCGGAGACGATGACGCCCGTAGAAGCACAGACGCGGGATAGCTCCTCAACGGCTAGCACGTAGGTCAGCGTGTCTCCACCCGCTCCTCCGAATTCCTCGGCATAGGGAATTCCGAAATAGCCAAGTTTTTGCATCTTCCTCACATTCTCTACCGGGAACTCATGGGTTTCGTCAATCGTAATTGCCATGGGCTGAACTTCCGCTTCCGCAAACTTACGAAACATCTGTCGCATTCCCTCATATTGCTCATTGAGCTTGTAGTCCATTGTTACCTCCTGTGTTTCTTGCATCGATTCTCTTTCTATAATAACTACAAAGCAAACGGAACCGCTCTTCAACGATTCCGCCGCCCTGCGTATCCCACAGTTTTTTTCTTTTACTTGCTATAGTCGTAAAAGCCCTTGCCGGTCTTGCGACCCAATTTTTTGCCACGGACCATTTTCCGCAGTAAGGGGTGGGGCCGATATTTGCTGTCGCCCGTCTCACTATAGAGAACTTCCATGATGGCAAGAACGATATCCAAGCCCACTAAGTCGCCCAGTTCCAAGGGTCCCATTGGGTGATTGGCACCCAGTTTCATCGCCGTGTCAATCCCTTCCACACTGGCAACGCCTTCCGCATAGATACCGATGGCTTCATTGATCATGGGAATCAGGATACGGTTGACCACAAAGCCGGCAGACTCCTGAACCTGTACCGGGGTCTTTCCCAAGTCTTCCGCAATCTTGGTGATCTTCGCCACGGTTTCCTCCGGGGTATTGAGGCCCGGAATGACTTCAATCAGTTTCATCGCCGGCGCCGGATTGAAGAAGTGCATGCCAATCAGAGGGCGCTCCAAATCCGAACCGATTTCGGTGATGGACAGGGAAGAAGTGTTGGAAGCAAACAGCGTCTCCTTCTTGCAGAGCTTGTCTAACTCTCCAAAAGTTTCCTTCTTGATTTTCATGTTTTCGATGGCCGCCTCGACAATCAGGTCACAGTCTCCCAGGTCTTTGTTCAGACAGGGAGTGATGCGGTTTACCACCTCATCGGCAGCCGCCTGCTCCATCTTTCCCTTGGCCACCCGTTTCTCCAAGCTTTTCTTAATCTTCGCCTTTCCACCCTCGGAAAATTCCATTTTAATGTCCGAAAGCATGACCTCATTGCCAGCCTGTGCAAAGGTCTGCGCAATGCCGCTTCCCATGGTGCCTGCACCGATTACTCCTACTTTCATCATTGATCCTTTCTCTATATACTAGCGATTATGAAATTCTTTTTCTTTCCGCTTTTCCAGGAAGGCGGTCATGCCCTCCTTTTGATCCTCTGTGGCAAAACACTCACTAAAGAGCTGTGGTTCCAAAGCGATTCCTTCATTGAGACTGCCTTCGAGTCCTTCATTCACCGCTTTTTTTGTCTGGCGAACGGCAATCGGCGCATTGGCGGCAATTCGCTTTGCCAGCTTTTCAACGGCGGTGAGAAGGTCCTCTTGGGGAAGGACCGCGCTCACAAGGCCAAGTTCCAACGCTTCCTGTGCCTTGATGTTTCGAGCGGTATAAAGAATCTCCTTGGCCTTTGACAGGGATCCGGTCAAGCGTGCCAGCCTCTGTGTGCCGCCGAAACCGGGGGTAATCCCGAGCCCGACCTCCGGTTGTCCGAACACCGCATTTTCCGAGGCATAGCGGATATCGCAGCTCATTGCCAGCTCATTTCCGCCTCCCAAAGCGAATCCATTGACGGCGGCAATCACCGGCAACGGAAAGCAATCAATCTTCCGAAACACTCTGTTGCCAAACTCGCCAAAGGCCTTCGCCTCCTCCGGGGTCATGTCTTTCATCTCCCCAATGTCTGCTCCGGCAACAAAGGCTTTTTGGCCTCCCCCCGTGAGAATCACGACCCGACTCTTTGCTTGGTCCACCCGATCAAAGCATTGATCAAGCTCCTGCAAGACCTCTCGGTTCAAGGCGTTCAGGGCCTTCGGCCGATCGATGGTGATCCAAGCCAGTTGGTCTTTTTCTTCCAGCTTTACATACGTCATGATTTCACCTATTTCAGCTTACGAACGGCAATAGCACAGCCCATTCCGCCGCCGATGCAAAGGGTAGCCAGACCAAGCTCTGCTTCTTCTCTCTTCTTCATCTCATGAACCAGGGTTACAAAAATACGGCAACCGGAAGCTCCCACCGGATGACCAAGGGCAATCGCCCCACCGTTCACGTTTACCTTGTCCTCATCCAAGCCGAGTTCACGAACGACGGCGACGGACTGAGAAGCAAACGCTTCATTGGCTTCGACCAAATCAAACTGTTTCGCATCCATGTCCAGCATCTTCATCAGCTTTTGCGTCGCTTTGATGGGTCCCACACCCATGATGGCGGGATCAACACCGGCCAGACAGCCACCGAGATATTCAACATCCGCCTGTACGCCAAGTTCCTTTGCCTTTTCCTCGCTGAATAGGACAACGGCAGCGGCGCCGTCGTTGATGCCCGAGGAATTTCCCGCCGTGACGATGCCATCTTCTTTGAATGCGGGACGTAATTTGGCAAGAATTTCAGAAGTCTGTCCCTCGCGAATGCCCTCGTCCTCTTCAAAAACGATGGTTTTTTTCTTTTGCTTCACCTCAACCGGCACGATCTCATCCTTGAAGCGGCCCTCTTTCCGTGCCTTTTCCGCCCGGTTCTGGCTCCGTGCGGAGAACTTATCCAAATCCTCACGCGTAATTCCATACTTCTCGGCCACATTCTCCGCGGTAATTCCCATGTGATAATGGTGAAAAGCATCGGTGAGGGCATCGTTGGTCATCGTATCAATCAGCTTGGCATCGCCCATCCGATAGCCAAAGCGGCCCTTGGTGAGGGCATAAGGAGCCATGGACATGCTCTCCGTTCCTCCGCAGACAACGACATCGGCTTCTCCCAAACGAATCAAACGGGCTCCGAAGTTAATGGCTTCCAGACCGGACCCACAGACCACGTTGATGGTGACCGCCGGCGTTTCCACGGGGATCCCCGCATTTACCGAAGCCTGACGAGCCACATTCTGTCCTTGCGCTGCCTGAAGAACATTTCCCATGTAGACCTGATCCACATCTTCCGGCTTGATGCCCGCTCGGTTTAATGCTTCCCGAATCACAATCTCTCCGAGCTTGGCAGATGAGGTTGTGCTCAAAGTTCCTCCCATTTTACCTACCGCTGTTCTCACTGCACCGGCAATCACTACTTTACGATCCATTTTCTTCATCCTTTCCTTTACATGTTCCGCATGGTTGCGCCTACTCCAAAGAAGAGCTCCTTAAACTACTGATTTGCTACCCAATTTATCAAAGAATATGTTAATTCCGGGTAAAAAACTCGCTATTATTGTTTCGGAAGTCTCCGACGGAAGCCCGCTCTTATAGCGAATTCGGTAAGAAACTCAGTTTGTCAAACTTTTAACTTTTTCGGCCCCATTATATTCCTCCCTCTCTCTTTTGTAAAGAAATTTGATATATTATTAGTAAAGTTTTTCCTTGAGCTGCTATGCTTTCCCCTCATTGCCCCCTTGTTCCCCGCGTCATCCGTTACCATGTTCGCAAAGTCGCCCCCCCCACAAAGGCACTTTCTTTAAATTTTATTTGCCAATCTTTAACCTGTGCTTTATAATAGACCTACTTGATTTGGAGGATTAGCTCAGTTGGTTAGAGTATCTCGTTCACATCGAGGGGGTCGTCGGTTCGAATCCGACATCCTCTACTCAAAAAAGGAGGCCACACGGCCTCCTTTTTCTTTTCCAAAATTTCATACAAAAAAAGAGGGACCCCTGTGGGTCCCTCTTTTTGAAAACGAAAAACTACTTTACTTCTACCTCAGCGCCAGCTTCTTCCAGCTTCGCCTTCAAAGCCTCAGCGTCATCCTTGGAGACCTTCTCCTTAACAGCCTTCGGAGCTTCATCAACAAGAGCCTTAGCTTCCTTCAGACCTAAGCCCGTCTCAGCCTTTACAACCTTGATTACGTTGATCTTGGCGGATCCTGCACTCTTCAGGATAACATCAAACTCGGTCTTCTCTTCCTCAGCAGCGCCTGCAGCGGCACCACCGGCAGCCGGAGCTGCAGCAGCTACCGGAGCGGCAGCGGATACGCCGAATTCTTCTTCCAGAGCGGAAACCAGCTCAGATAATTCCAATACCGTTAATTCTTTTACTTCTTCAACCAAAGCGGTTACTTTTTCAGATGCCATGTGAAATACCTCCTACATGAGTATTGTTTTAAAATTTGTCAGTTTGCCATTAAGCAGCCAAAGGCCAAAGCCCTACGCCGCTTCCTCTTCCTTCTTCTTGCGAACAGCTTCCAACGCGTAAACAGCGGAACGAAGGGTTCCCTGCGCCACGTTGGCAAGACCGGCGATGGGTCCCTGCAGAGCACGGAGTACCATGCTGAGAAGAACTTCCTTGTTCGGCAGCTTGGATAATTGTTCCACTTCCTGCGCTGTCATTGCCTTTCCATCCATCAGGCCAGCCTTGATGGAGAACTGGTCTTCATGGTCCTTGGCAAACTCATAGCTCACCTTGGGTCCATTGACCATATCCTGCTTGGAAAATGCCAATGCGTTCGGTCCATTGAGCAAGTCATCAAAGCCTTCAATTCCTAAGTCTTTTAAAGCCAGACGAACCATGGTGTTCTTATAGATCTTGTAGTCAACGCCCGCTTCGCGATACTTATTCCGAAGCTCTGTGACATCCGCTACAGACAATCCCTTGAACTCTACCAAAGTTACGGAATGTGAGTCCTCGATCTGCTGTTTGATTTCATCAACAACAGCTCGCTTTTTCTGCAATGTCTCTTCTTTCAAATTTTCTCACCTCCATTGGCTACAAATTAAAAACGTCCATGGCAAAAGACCATGGACGTGAAAATACTTGGATTTTCCACCTCTACAGGAAATTAAGCATAAAGCACCTGTGGTCTTCGGTAGCCTCAATTATAATAATATAATCCCGCAGAAGTTGCAAGTTTTTTTACTTGCCTAATTCCATGAGCCGCTGACCCTGCAGCCGGATTCCCGGTCCCATGGTCGTTGCAACCGTGACAGAACGCAGATACTGTCCCTTTGCCGATGCGGGCTTTGCCTTTACGATCGCCGCAAGCATCGCCTTCAGATTCTCGGTAATCTGTTCTTCGGAGAAAGAAGCCTTTCCCACAAGAACATGGATAATGTTCTGCTTGTCCGTCCGGTACTCGACCTTACCGGCTTTCACCTCTTTAACGGCCTCTGCGACATCCATGGTCACCGTGCCCGCCTTGGGGTTCGGCATCAGACCCTTGGGTCCCAAAACACGACCGATGCGACCAACCTGTCCCATCATATCAGGGGTTGCGATGGCAACATCAAAGTCTAACCAGTTTTCCTTCTGGACCTTTTCAATCAGATCCTCACCTGCGAAATCTGCTCCCGCTTCCAGTGCTTCGTCAACCTTGGCTCCCTTTGCAAATACTGCAACACGAACGGCTTTTCCCGTTCCATGGGGGAGAACGACGGTTCCACGAACCTGCTGGTCTGCGTGACGGGAATCGACGCCCAAGCGGCAGTGAAGTTCAATGGTCTCATCAAACTTCGCAGTAGCCGTCTTCTTCAAAAGCTCCGCCGCTTCTGCAATCTCATACTCTTTGCTGCGGTCTACAAGCTTCGCTGCTTCTAAATATTTTTTAGCTTTCTTTGCCATAATGTCCTCCTTGTGGTACGAGCGGAAATTCCTCCCACGAACTATTCTTCAACCGTGATTCCCATCGAGCGGGCAGTTCCCGCTACCATGCTCATCGCTGCTTCCAACGATGCCGCATTCAAATCCGGCAGCTTAATCTTTGCGATTTTTTCAACCTGCTCCTTGCTGAGCTGGCCGACTTTCTTCTTGTTCGGTTCCCCGGATGCATGGTCAAGGCCCAGTTCCTTCTTAATCAACACTGCAGCCGGCGGAGTCTTGGTGATAAAGGTGAAAGACCGATCCTGATAAACCGTCATAACGACAGGAATGATCATTCCATTCTGGTCCGCCGTCTTCGCATTGAACTCCTTGGTAAACTGCATGATGTTTACACCGTGGGGTCCCAAGGCGGTACCAACCGGGGGTGCCGGGGTTGCTTTACCTGCAGGAATCTGCAATTTGACAATTGCGCTTACTTTTTTAGCCATAGTATCCTCCTAAGGATTTGCTATCGTGGTCAGAGCGGGGCGTTGACTCCCCCTCCCACTAACGACTATAGAAACATGAATCTTACTTAATTTTTTTCACCGGATATCGGATGGGCAGTGTTACCGTTGAATCTCAATGTCATCGTAGGACAATTCCACCGAGGTGTCTCGTCCAAACATGTTAATGAGGCCACGAAGGGACTGTTTTTCGGAATTTACTGCTTCCACCTGTGCGACAAAGCCCGCAAAGGGACCATAGATAATTTCCACAGTATCTCCCGGATTGACATCCAGTTCTCTTTCCGCCATCTGCTCTCTCACGCCAAACTGAGCGATCTCCCGTTTTGTCAGAGGGACCGGGTCCGATCCGGGACCGACAAAGCCCGTTACACCCTGGGTGTTTCGAATCAGGTACCAGGAGGTCGGGGTGACGTTCATCTTCACGAGAACATAGCCCGGAAGCACCTTCCGCTCCTTGACGACGCGTTCATTGTTCTTGATCTCCGTGTACTTTTCCATGGGAACCCGAACATCAAACACGTTCTCGTCTTGCTTGTTCTCGATCATCATCTGAATCTTATCTTTTACTTTGTTCTCGTAGCCCGAATAGGTATGGACAACGTACCATTGACCTTCATTAGGGGTATCCACTGTATTTTCTTCCATCGTACTCCCTTCCCTTCCGGCTATCTCTAACGAATAAATAAACCGATCAACCAACCAAAGGCAATATCCAAAATCCAGCAGAACAGAGCCACTAAAATCGTAATCAAGATTACAATTCCGGTATATTGCAAGGTCTGCTTTGCATCCGGCCACTGTACCTTTTTATACTCGGAGCGTACACCTTTCAGGTAGCTCATCTTCTTGTTGTCAGCCATGCCTGCTCCTTACTTGGTTTCCCGATGAAGCGTGTGCTTCTTGCAAACCGGACAATACTTCTTGATTTCCAGACGTCCGGTTACCGTCTTTTTATTTTTGGTGGTATCGTAGTTTCTGTTCTTGCACTCGGTGCAAGCTAATTTAACTTTATCAGCCATATTTTCCTCCTACTCCCAAAATTTATCGCTTCCGCTTTTTGCGCACTCAAAAAGAACATACCGGAACCGATATGTCCCTGAAGTTTATCACACCTTCTCAAATCTGTCAAAATCAGATAGCTGGATTAGAATCCTTTCCATGGAATTCGCCCGATTCTGTTCCCGATTCTGTTATAATAAAATCGAACAGTTATAATAAAAAAATTAAACAGATTGTGTTTTTGTAACCTTTTAACCTTTTGCACAAATCAACGTTTTTAATAAAATACCAGAAAGGAAAACGTTATGGATCAGCGAACTCGAAAGCTTATTCTCTCCCTGTACAATTCATCAAAGGCGATTACGTCCGTGGAATTAGCGGAGCAGCTGAATTGTTCGACGCGAACCGTAAAATCCATGGTCAAAGAGGTTCGTGAAAGATTCCATGATCTGATTATCAGCTCCAAGGAGGGCTATTATCTCAACAGCAAGGTGCTTCTTTCCTTAAAAATTCAGGGGAAGATGAATGAGGTGGATACGCTGACACCCAGCCAAAGAAAAAAATATATCCTCTACCAGCTTATTCGAGGAACAGAAAGCCTGTCCTTGGACAGCCTGTGTGAGGATATCTTCTTCTGCAGCGAATCCACGCTCCGCAATGATCTCCGAGAAATCAATCTCGATTTAGCTCCCTATCATATATCCTGTTTGATTGAGAATCGAAAGCTGGTCCTGCAGGGAAACACCCTGCAGATTGCCGCTCTTCTATCGATTACCTTACAGAAGAGTTTGTATGAGCAGGAGATTGTTCATTCGGGCATGATGGAATTTTTTCAGTCCTTTCTTCAATTCCAGGCGGATTTTCACCGTCTATTAGAGAAAAATCGCTTACAAGTGGACTACTATGCGGATATTTCCGTGACCTGCATCGCCTTTTCGTATTTGGTAAGCTTGCTTCACAGCAAAGATAAAGAGCATTATATGCCCCGGTATCAATCCACTTTGGAATCCCCCTCTTTGAAGAACTTTATCAACCAACTTCTGGACCAAAGTGATTACCTCCTGGTCCGTCCCTTGGAGGAGAGTGAAAAAAAGACCCTTCTGTATATTTTGGCAGCCTACAATATTCACAACCCAAGTGAAGTGAAAGAAAAATACGGCAAGATTCCTTCCTTGC
Organism: uncultured Tissierellia bacterium; assembly: GCA_937923265.1. Classification (GTDB taxonomy): domain Bacteria; phylum Bacillota; class Clostridia; order Tissierellales; family Peptoniphilaceae; genus CALAJY01. The sequence goes on along the minus strand of CALAJY010000005.1, from coordinate 21,365 downwards.
TCAAGGAAATCAGCAAGGAGGTGGTCCGCAAAATCGGGGACTATGGGGTGACCTTCCTCCCCCACAGTGAGGAAAGACTGAGCCTTCACTTGCAGTCGATTATGGACCGACAGCGGCTGATTTTTGTGGACTTTCAGCCCATCTTTGATCGAACCCGAGCGACGGAGCCGGAGCTCTTTGAAATGGGGGTAAAGGCCGCCCGCCTCATTGTCACCCGGTTGGGGATCGACTGCAATCGCTTTGAATTAGGCTACCTTGCCTATTTTATCCACAGCCTGATCCGGGGAAGAGACCGCCGCTATGACGTGCCCGTCCGCTTCATCAATGAATATGAAAAAAACGAGGACTTTCCCAAGCCGGAAAACCGCTACCTTCTGAAATCCATTCAACTATATACCAGAGATTTTAAGGTTTTGCCCGTGGAAAATGATTTGGAGCCGGACTTCTCTGGTCTCCTTCTCACCACCCAACCCCTCCTATTAAATTATCCCTGCATGGTGAGGCACATTTCGCCCTACTTTAATGAAAACGATCTGAACCTGATTCAAGGTGCCTTGTATGAGGCCGATCAGATTCACAATTCCCGGCAGATTGAGCGGGATATTCAGGCCTGGCTCACCCCGAATCGGTACTACTACAGTGAGGCGGAATTCACAGAGACGCAGGCCATCAATCTGCTCAGCCACACCCTGGAAGAAGACGGCCTCGTGCAGCCGGGCTTTGATCTGGCGGTGCGAAGCCGGGAGGCCATGGCACCGACCTCCTACAACTGGTATAGCTTGCTCCGGGCCTTTGAAAATCCCGGCGGAAAGACCGGCCTGGCAATCCTGAATCTCAAACACCCGATTCAGTGGTCCGACACGAGGCAGAGCAAGGTTTCATTCGTTTGTTTGCTTTCCGTCGCAACAGAGGATAAAGACAAATTCTTTCCCGCCATTCACAATTGGACGCGATTCTTTGAGCGTCTCCCCGAAAACTATTTTAAGGATGCCCACAGCTATCCAAGCTTTCTTGCGATGGTGAACAAGTTTGTTGCCTTTTGGAAATAAGGGGAACAACAGAAACTTCGGCCTTCTTCCTTTTATCTGCTATGATAGAACTTGACTGTTTGAAAGGAGGAAAGATGTCAAAACCATTTTTTAAAAATACACCGAAGCTGGCCCCACAAACCCGCCAGCTCACCCAAAAATTATGGAACCTTTCTTACCCGACGATTATCTCCTTTGCCCTTCAAAGTTTCTATGACATTGTGGATATGGCTTGGGTTGGTCAAATATCAAAAGAGGCCCTCTCGGGGGTGACCCTTTTCTCAACCCTTTACATGCTCTTCACCGTTCTGAACGAGATTGCGGGAGGCGGCAGTGTGGCCATGATCTCCCAAAGCTACGGACGAGGGACTCCCGAAAAAACACAAAAGATCGCCGAGCAAACCATCTCTTTTAAGATTCTCCTAGCCCTGATCTCCGGCCTGCTCATGTACTTTCTCTTGGAGCCACTTCTCCATTTCTACACGGGAGACCCCCTGGTCATCCAATCCGCCATGGAATACGGCTACCTGCGCATTTTCTTTATCCCAATCATGTTTTCCTCCTATTCGGTTAACACCATCTTCCGCTGCACACAGGATACGAAAACGCCCATGAAGATAATGATCATCTCCGCGGTTCTCAACCTGCTTTTGGATCCAATCTTCATTTTCAAAAAGATCCCGGGTATCGGCCTGCCCGGGCTTGGGCTGGGGGTCTTTGGAGCCGCCCTGGCCACGGTGATTTCCGCTACCATCTCCTTCCTCTACGGCTTTCTGATTCTCGTACTGGGGAAAAGAGAGGTCACCATCTCCCTTCGGGGCCTCTTCCGCCTCGATAAAAAAATCGACCGGGGACTCATCATGGTGGGCCTTCCCGCGGGGCTTCAGGTCTTTGTCCGGCAGTTCTTCAATGCCACCATGATCAAGTTTGTCACCGTTTATGGGACCACAGCCATTGCCTTGGCAGGCATCAGCGGCAAATTAAACGGGTTCATGCTGCTTCCCATCTTTGGCTTAAACTCGGCAGGGGCAACCCTGGTGGGCAATTCCCTGGGAAAAGATGATGTAAAGCAGGCGGAGCACATTGCACGGATTTCCTCTTGGATGAACACGGGAATCGTTGCGGGGATCTGCGCGCTGATTCTTCTCTTTGCCCCCCAGGTGATGTCCGTCTTCAGCCGGGACCGGGAGGTCATCCGGGGCGGAGTCTCCATGTTGTGGATCACGGTTCCCGCCATCTTGCTCATGGCCTTCAACTTTGGAAAAAAGGTGGTCTTCTCCGGTTCGGGATATAACCGGCCCCAACTCATCTCCACCCTCATCTCGCGCTGGTTTATCCAGCTTCCCTTCATGTTCCTGGTGGTCCGGGTCCTGCACCTGCCCCTGGTCTACTTCTGGGGATGCACCTTTATCGCGGAATTGGCCGATTACCTGGTAACGCTCTACTACTACAATAAAGATACCTGGCGCTACAACCGGGTCTAACCGAGCATACAAAATCCACTTTGAAGATCCCCCTGCGAGGAGTCCCCGCGGGGGATCTTTTTGATTTCCAAAAAGGGAAATGCATTGATTCTATATAGGAAATATTCTTTTCGAGTAACAATAGTTTAGTTGTTTTATAAAAAAGAAAGCAGGTTACACCCATGGAGGAAAAAACGGAGTACAAGTACGATGCCTTTATCAGCTATCGCCACCTTCCCGCCGACCAGGCGATTGCAGAAAGCCTACAAAAAGAAATGGAGCGCTTTCAGGTTCCAAAGAATATTTCTCCCAAGCTGCCGTTGAAGCATCGGGTCTTTCGAGATCGAGTGGAGCTTTCCACGGGCGACCTGAGTGAATCGATTCGGAAGGGACTGGAGCAATCCCGCTACCTGATTGTGGTCTGTTCCAAACGGACAAAGTTGAGCCCCTGGTGCCTGAAGGAAATCGCCCTCTTTCGAAAACTGCATGGCGATGAACGGATTATTGCGGTCCTCACGGAGGGAGAACCCTCCGAATCCTTCCCACCGGCCCTTTTGGAATTGAAAACCGCAGGCTTGGATGCGCAGGGGAACCCTCAAAAAGTCACGCGGGAGATTCTCGCCGCTGATGTCCGCCCCACCGACTTTATCCAATCCCACCGGGGACAAGTCCTTTCCTATGAGGCGCTGGAAGCAGGCCCCCTCCGCCATCGAAAGTATCTGAAAGAGGCTCTTGCCCTTTTGCGAAAACGGGAGATCTATCGGATTATTGCGGGAATGCTGGATCTCAGTCTTGGAGATTTGAAGCAACGAGACCGAGAACGGCGTTTACGAAGGTTAGCCATCGCCTCTTCCGCCATTGGACTCAGTCTCTTCCTCTTCTCCATCGCCATTCTGAGCATGTATTTCCAGGCGAATGCCGCTAAGAAGGAAACCCGCCAGCAGAACAGCCTCATGATGCTGGAAAATGCCGATCGGAAATTGGAGGAGGGTGGACGAACGAATGCGATTCTGATTGCAGATGAGGCCCTGGCAGGCAGTGAAAAAGCCGGAGAGGGGGATCTCAAGCCTACTATTTCGTCAGCAATAGCCTGTCCGCCGATGGAAAATTGATGGCGTCCTCCCTGGCAGATGGAACCATCCTTTTAACGGATGCCTCCACGGGCGTTCTCTTAGATCAGTTTTCTTCCCGCCCATCTGGCCGCCTCTTTTTCACCGTTGACACGACCAAACTTCTACTGCCTATAAGAGAGGCCCTGGAAATTCTCCCCCTTCGAAGTTTTCAAGATCGCCGGGCGGAGAGCCAGAATCTGCTCCGGGGTCGCAAGATGACCGAAGAAGAAAAAGAAGGATTGGGAAAATAGCCATGAAACGACTCAAAAACTATAAAAATGAAATCATGATCCTGTGCCTGGTGCTGGGGGGACTCTTTGGCCTCCTCGGTTCCTTTGACTACTACGCAAGACACCTATCCGACCCCTGGCGGATCCTCTCTGCCACAGTCAATGGGGTCATCAAGCTCTTCATGTTCTTCCCCAGTCTCACCATTTTTGAGGACACCAACCTCTTTTATGAGATTGCCCGCTGGCTGGCCCCCATGGGCTCTCTTCTGGGCTTCTTTACGCTGTTTGAAAATTTTTATCACCGCTTTAAAACCCTGCTGGTGAATCGTAAAAGGCCATTGGCAATCGTCTTTGGGCAGGGCGCTTTCGCGGAGTACACCCTCAAGGCCCTTTCGACCGACGGCGGGGGCTATCTCATCAGCCAGGAGGACATGGAGGAAGAGAAGCTGGACAGCCTGCACCGACAGGGAATGGACCAAATTCGTTGGAATCGCATGGGGAGAGAGGAGGAGATACCCGTCCTTTTTCACCACCTAAAGGGAGACCACATCAAGGAACTGGTGCTGATGGAGGATGAACTGGAAAATTTTCGTATTCTCACCAAACTGAATAAGGTTCTTCCCGAAAGAAAGAATGCCTATCCCGTCCTTTACCGCTACGAGAACTATGACATTAAAGAGATTGCCGCCGAACAGATCGATTCCATGGACCAATTCGATGTTCGCTTTCTCAATTTTGAAGATCTGATGGTTTACGACCTCATGAAAAGGGATTTCTGCTTTTCCCACTTTGATCGAGATTGGAACAAAAATCGCACCCACGTGCTCCTGCTCAGTTTTAACGACACCACCAAGGCCTTCCTTCGAGAGCTGGCCAATGTCGGCGTGGTCCACGTGCAGGGCAAGGTTCATGTCTGCCTGGTAACCAATCGAGGGGAAGAGCTGGAAGCCTTTCAAAGTCACTATGATGCCTTTTCAAAGATTTTCGACCTCCGGGTCCTGCGCTGGACCGCCAATTCCTACCGGAAGCTGCGGGAAATCCACAAAGAGGATCCCTTCACGGCAATCATTGCGACCGGGGACTTGAAGGATTCCCTCCTTCTTCTTTCCCAGATGCGGGAATTAACAGAAGGCATCGATCTGGCGATTCGTTGCGACTCCGCAGCGGCCACCGCTCCCTTCGTGGTTCCGATCGGAAAGAGGGCTTCGGGTGTCTTTCTCTATGGGGGCATCGAACAGCTTTTACAGAAAAAAAATCTGCTGGAACCCGAGCGAACGGAAAACGCCAAGCGATTCAACGCGCTTTATCACCAGACCCTGTCTCGCCTCCTGCACACGGAGGAGACACGGACCCCCGAGCAACTGTGGAATGACCTATCCACCCTCAAAAAGGAATCCTCGCTGGAACAATCCCTCCACCGGGGTGTGAAGGAACGAATTCTCCTGAGCCAACAGGACCTGGTGCCGGGAAAAAAGAGGCAAGGAATTCCCGCCGCCCCCGCAGAATCGGGACCCGGCGGAGACCCGCCAACAGATTGATTCCCTCATCGGCTGCCTTGCCCGCCATCTCAAAGGCCATTCCCTCAAGGAACAGATTTCCATCCTGGAGGCGGATCCCCTGATGAACTTCTTTGCTCAACTCGAACATAAGCGCTGGTCCAATTTTTATTACATGAAAAACTTTCGTCTGGGGGCAAAAAATGAGGAGATGTGCACGCATGACTGCCTCATCGATGATTGGGAGGCCTTCCTCTCCGGTCCCCAAAGAGACAAGGCCATCTATGACTTTCTCTCCCTCTTGGTAATAAAAAAAGAGGATGGCCCGCAAAGCGAGTAGCTTGCCTGCCATCCCACAAAAGCGGCAGCGAATCCCATGGGAATCCTCCCCCGGACGCGCTGCCGAAATTTTTACCGATTTTTTTGTCGTTCCCGCTCCTGCAGCTCCCTGCTGAGGGCAAAAAGCTTCTCAAAGAATTCACGGGCTAAGTCCGGATAGATCGACCGACCGGCAAAGCGGTTAAGAATTTCCTCCTCGCGCGACCGATCCAAAACAGGAAGGCCCAATTTTTCCTTATCCCTGCCAATGGCAAGGGACACCTCCAACCGGCGTTCCAGAAGTTCTAACATCTTATCATTGATATCATCAATATCATCTCTCAGATAATTTAAATCTCCTCGAATCTCATCCTGCTTTTTTTCATCCATTGTATCTGCCTCCTTGCTTAATGACTCCACTGGAGGAGCGAAATTACGGGATAGCCTTCCGCCTCTAACTTCTTTCTCCCTCCCACCTCGGTGAGTTCCGTCAAGAAGAGGGTGGTGGCCACTTTCCCGCCCGCTTTCTCCACTAATTTACAAGCAGCTTCCGCGGTACCTCCCGTCGCCAAGAGGTCATCCATCACAACGACCCGGTCTCCCTCCCGAAGGGTATCCCGGTCCATCTCTACCGCAGCTTCGCCATATTCGAGGGAGTAGGATTGTTTGATTAAATTGCCCGGCAATTTCCCGGGCTTTCTTGCCATTAAAAACCCTTTATGCAACGTGTAAGCAACCGCTGCGCCCACGATAAATCCCCGGGCTTCTACCCCAAGGATATAGTCAAACTCCTGTTCTTCCAAAGCTTTGGCCAGAGCATCTACCGTCTCGTGAAAAACCTGCGGATCCTGAAGGATGGGTGTGATATCCTTATAGCTGATTCCCTCTGCGGGAAATCCTTCGATAATACGCATGGTCTGTTTAATATGCTCTTTTGCTTCCATTTCCTTCCCCCTTCAAATTTTCATTCTCTACCGGAGGTATTATATCATGAATCCTCGAGTCCTCCCCGGCTTGTCGCGGAAAAGAACGAACAAAATATTGGTAAAATATTTGTTATTTGTAGCATTCTATGATATATTTACAAGGTCATAGTTATCGGGGTGTAGCGCAGCTTGGTAGCGCGCCTGGTTCGGGACCAGGAGGGCGGAGGTTCAAATCCTCTCACTCCGATACCAAAGAGCCGCCGGAATTCCCATTCCGGCGGCTCTTCTTTTCATCTTTTTTCTCTTAGTTCATCCAATCGGTGTCCAGCCAGATGGTAAAGGGACCGTCATTGACCAAGGACACCTGCATGTCTGCCCCAAAGCGGCCCGTTTCCACCGTCGAAACATCCTGCCTTGCTCGGGCAATCATCTTTTCATATAGGTCTTCCGCTTGGTCGGGAGGCGCCGAGTCTAAAAAACTCGGCCGATTTCCCTTTTTCGTGTTGGCATATAATGTGAATTGGGAGACCAGAAGAACCTGCCCATTGACCTGGTCCAGGGACAGGTTGGTCTTTCCCTCCTCGTCATCAAAGATGCGGAGCTTATAAATCTTCTTCCACAGCTTCTCGAGCTCTTCCTCACCGTCTCCTTGTCCAACCCCGAGAAAAATGAGAAATCCGCGGGAGATCTCCCCGACCACCCGATCATCAATGGTCACTTTTGCCTGACGAACCCTCTGTACCAGTGCACGCATCCTGCTTCCTTTCTAGCGAAACAGATCCAGGAGCTTTTCCAAAAACCCTTTTTCCACTGGCTTCTCTGCTTCTTTTTCAACCACTTTCGGCTCAATGGCATCGGAAAGATAGACGAATTGAACCGTTCCTATGTTTTTGTTGCGATCATCCACAAAAGACTTTGCCCGGTATCCTTCTTTCTTGAAAGCACGTAAGGCGTCTTCGATCTGCTGCTTCGCCTTGTCGGACATTCCCTGTGTCTCTTCTTCCATGGTGGAAGTCCCCGAAACAAGCCGCTTCATTCCACCGGCAAGCTGGTCAATACCATTGGTATAGCGAGCCAGTCCCGTTTCGTATTGACCCAGTCCGGAGGAAAGCTGTTGGAGCCCCGTCTTGAGTCCTTCTTGTCCGGTGAGCAGGCGACAGTGCGCCGTTAACAGCTGATCGATTCCTTGCTTGAGTTGGTTCACCCGGCTGAGATCCCCCAGGTTGAGCTGCCGGGTGATTTTTCCGAGACCTGTGCTCAGGGCTTGTTGTCCCGAAGCAATCCGGTTCATCCCCGAGAGAAGGGAATCCTTCTGTTTTCCCAGCTCCTGAAGGCCGCCACTGAGCTTCTGTGCCCCGGGAAGCACCTTCCCCTCCAAGGCATCCATGGTCTGGTTAACTCCCTCCGTGTATTTGACCAGCCCCTGATGGAAGGTCGAATAGCGGTCCTTAAAGGTGGATAAGTTTTGTAAAAGCTCGTAAGCCTCCTCCCCCTTAAATTTGCGCAGAGCATCCACAATGGGCGTCAGGAGTCGTTTCATCTCCTCATATTGGCCCTTCAGCTTCTCATAGAGGGATTGCAGGTTCTTGTCATCTTGCAAATAGGCCTTCAAAATCCAATGAATCGTGCCGGTCTTTTGCCCCGCATCGATGATGGTTGCCTCCAAGGTATCGTATTCTTTCAAGAGCTTTTTTACATCCTCATTCTCGGGATCCTGAATCCCCAGCTTTTTAATCAGCTGGTCCCGGGACATGGAATTCTTCAGCAGGTTTAAATTGTGATCAATTTCCTCCAAAAGGCCCTCCGCGATGCCCAGGTCCTTTTTAAAGGCGGCATAATCCATTTGGTCCAGCTGCTCCCGAACCAGGTCCCAATAGTTTATGGCCTTCTCCATCATGTCCGCCAGCTTGTTCATGTCCTCCCGCGTCCAGGCACGGAAATCGGGAAGATTGTCAAAGGCGGAAAGCCCCTCCAGAATCTGTTGCGAGCCCGACCGCAGTTGATCGCCTCCCTGGCGAAGTCCCTGTCCCTGTTGCACAAATTGGGACAGCCCTTTTTGAAAGGCCGCTTGTCCCGAACCCGCTTGTGCAACGCCATCCAGATAGCGATTGAGCCCCTTGGTATATTCCACGCTGCCCTGTGCCAGGGTATTGGAAGCTCCTTGTAAGCGGACCATGCCGTCCTTCAATTGGGTCAATCCCACAGACATCTTTTGGAACTGAGCACTCGCCTCATCAATGCCCCGGGCGTAGCGAACAAGGCCTTGATGGAAGAGAGCCTGTCCCCGGCCGAACTGACTTTGGCCGGCGCTGGCTTGCTGCGCCCCCTGCGTTAACCTTGCCAGGTTGTCCACGAGAAGGCGACCCGTCGAGGAGAGTTTGCCGCTGCCCTGCTCTACCTTGGCGGCTCCCCGGTTGATCTGCGCAATCCCATCTTCTAATTGCCCCAGTTGATCGGTCAAGACATCCGTGTCGGGCAGATCCACATTCATATTAAAAGGAATGGCTGAAATCTGAAAGGCCTGCATGCGAAAGTCCTTCGTTTGTCCCTCTATCTGAAAGTGAAATGTTTTTCCGGGAAGGACCAGGTAGGTGAGCATTTGTGTCGATCCATTGTAGGCGAGGGTCGCTCCCTCCGTCTCCGTTAACTTGACATAGCGAGAATCAAAATTGAAGGAGGCCTGGAGAACATAATAGTCCTTGTAGGTGGACTCCGCCGTCGCATCCGCTTCCATTTTTCCCTGAATGGAAAAGGTCCCGGATTTTCCGGCGAGCTCCTCCGGCTTCACTTCCTTTCCCTCCAGGAAGTAGTGCAGCTCGATGTTCCAGGGCAGCTTCTTCTCCGGATTATTCCCTTGATAAAAGAATTTGCCGCTCTCGGCTTTCACTTCCTGTTGGCCATCCTTGGACCGGATGGGGTTGACATTGCTGAGATTTTCAACGCTTTCATAGTTTCCGTAATCCCTTATCGTCCCTGCCTCACCAAGGCGGAACGCATTCACCACATGCACGCCCTTCGGCTGGCCTGACAGGTCGGTCGATACATACACAATCTCGTCTTTGCGGTCCGTGCTTGTGGTCTCTTCTGCCAATGCTGCTGCAGGAGTACTCACTACCAGGCTCAGCGACAGAAGAAGAGCACCGAACCGCTGCATCCGTTTTTTCATCTTATTCTCCTTTCTTCGCATCCCTCTTCACAGAGGAATTCGTAACCCGATAGAAGTGGGTATGACGGGTTGTCTTTTCAATGATTCGGTCAAAGAGATCCACCAGGACCGGCAATAGGAACATGACTAGGAGCAGGGATAGGAAGGCTCCTCTTCCCAATACCGTACCAATCTCACTGACAATGTGAATACTGGATAACAGGGAGAGCAGAACCCCCGCCAGGGTCAGGATAATTGCAGGGGGAAGAATCGACCGATAGGTCAATCGACAGGCTTCCACCACCGCATCCTTCCTCTCCTTGGTCTTTCTTTGCGTTAAATAGTGGTTCGTAAAAAGAATGCCATAGTCCACGGTTGCCCCTAACTGGATGGAAGAGATGACCAGATAGCCGATATAGCTCAGCTGGGTATTCGTGAAATACGGAACCGAGAGATTAATCCAGATTGCTGCCTCAATGGTTAAGACCAAAAGAATGGGGAGCAGGACCGACTGGAAATTGAATAGAATGACCAGTGCAACGGAGCCGATGGATAAGACGTTAACCACCTGGTTGTCCTTGCGGATGAGATCTTTCATCTCGGTGAGGGTGACGCTCTCCCCCGCGAGAAGGGCATGCTCTCCGTAGTGCCTCTTACCCAACGCCCTGACCTCATCGACGAGGTCAAAAGCCACCTTTCCTTCCGATGCTGTAGACGTATTTAAAATGATTCGAGCATATTTTTCTCCCAGAAAATTCTCCGCCGCTTTTTTTGGAACAGCGGAATCGGGGATTGCCTCCCCCACCTGCTCTGTGTAGGAAACCACCGACCGAACCCCGGAGAGCTTCTTTAAGTCGGATACGAGAGATTTCTCCTTTCCTGCATCGCCACGAGGAATAAGCAGTACAATCTGGGTATTCTGCCCGAATTTGTCTCGGATATAATTCGTATCTTTCTCTTCAACAGATCCGCTGCTATAGCCCCCCATTCCATATAGAAAGTTATTCTGGGATTGGGCCAAAAAGGCGACCGGAACGAGGGCGAGAATCAGTAGCAGGAGATGTCGAAAGCGAAAGACCCCACGACCTAAACCACTTAAATCCGGCATGAAGTTCCGATGCCGGGTCTTTAAAATCCACTTGTGAAAGAGCACTAAAAGAGTGGGCAAAAAGAAGATCACCGAAATTAAGCTGAAGGCAACCCCCTTTGCCAGAACCAGACCCATATCGGGGCCGATGCGGAAGCGCATAAAAGCGAGTGCCAAAAATCCTAAGACGGTTGTCAGGGCCGAGGATACCACGGCAGAGGAAGAATCCACAATTGCCTGAATTAAAGCGTCTCGATCCTCCATCCCCTTCTCCTGATTTTCCGCATAGGCATGGAGAAGGAAAATCGAATAGTCCATGGAAACCGCCAGTTGTAAGATTGCCGTGATAGCCTGGGTGATAAAGGAAATGCGTCCCAAAAACACATTGGATCCCATGTTGATCACGATGGCAACCCCGATGGATGCCAAAAGAAGAAGAGGCTCAATCCAGGATCGAACAGCCAGCATTAAAATTAATGTTCCGATGGGAACCATAAACATCGTGATCATGGAAATCTCGCTGGATACGGCCGCCTGACTGGAGGCCTGGCCCACCAAATTCCCTTCATAGTGAACCCCCTCTTGTCCAGCAACCCGGCGAATCTCCTGCATGATCTGCATGGAGTTCTCTCCCTCGACGGCGACCTGAAGAAGGGCGGTCCCATCTTTATAGTAGCTATCCAGTAGAGCAGAATCAATCAATTCCAAGGGCCGGTAGACATTCGTCACATCATCCAGCCACATCACCGACTTCACGGAGTCCAGCTTCTTTAATTTTTCTTTAAGCTCGATCACCTGGGGAATGGAAGCCTGGTCTACCGTGATTCTCAGATTGGGAAGGGGCGCCTTAAATTCTTCTTTCATGATGTCCAAGGCTTTCATAGATGGTGCATCTTCGGGCATATAGTCTACCAATGAGTAGTTGATTCCTACCTGACTAGCTAAGAGGCCGGATAAGACCGTTAAAATAAGAAAAAAGAGAGCCAGCCCTTTGTAATGCCTGACAATCCCTTTGGCAACTTTTTGCATGATGACCTCCTAACCAAACTCAGAACTCCCTCGTAGATTTTTTCTTTCCGCCTGCTACAGGAAGTAAAATCATTATATAACGGAATTATGAAGAAAAGGTGAGTACCAGGAACTTCCTATAAAGAGAACCTTACCCATTTTTGCTCACAAAAAGCCGTCAGAGGAAACTTCCTCTGACGGCCTTTTCCCATCGGGGCGAGAGGATTCGAACCTCCGGCCTCATGGTCCCAAACCACGCGCGCTACCGAGCTGCGCCACGCCCCGATACAGCAGCAAACTGCTGTAGTGAAAATTATACGAAATTTTTTTCAAGATTACAAGGAATCTTATCTTTTCCGAAGCTTCTCCCGATTGATGACCTGGTTCCTGGTCTGGTTGGCCAGGATCTCGTCCCCGGAATTCAGTCGCTTGATCCAGGCCAAGGCACGGCCGGTTCCCCGAACCACCGCTGTGATGGGCTGGTCTACCCGTTTCACTTCAATGCCGGTCCTCTGCTCAATGCTTTCCTTGAGGCCATGGATGAGCGAACCACCCCCGGTCAGGAGAATCCCCCGATCGTAGAGATCCGCCGCCAATTCGGGTGGGGTATCCGAGAGAACCTCATGAATCGCATCCACAATGGCACGAATGGAATCGGCGAGGGCCAGATTCAGGTCCTCTTCCGTCACATAGCCATGAACCGGAAGACCATCCGTGAGGGACCGTCCCTTGACCTCCAGCTGCGGATTTCCTTCCGCATTTGCCAGTTCGCCGGCCGCGATCTTGATCTCCTCCGCCGTCCGCTCCCCAATCATCATGGTAAACTTTCTGCGAATGTAATTGCTGATGGCTTCATCGAATTCGTCTCCCGCGGTGCGAATGGACTTGGATAGCACGATGCCCCCCATGGAAATCAGGGCAACATCCGTCGTCCCTCCGCCAATATCCACGATGAGATTGCCCCCGGGGTCTCCGATCTCCACCCCCGACCCAATCGCCGCTGCCAGCGGTTCCTCAATGAGATAGGTGTTGTGTGCACCGGCCGCCGTGGAAGCCTGCACCACCGCTCTCTTCTGCACCTGGGTCGCCTGGGAGGGGATGCAAACAATGACATCGGGGCCCAGCAGAGACCGGCCGCCGGCCTTGCGGATAAAATACTTCAGCATCCGTTCTGTGGACCGATAGTCGGCAATCACCCCATCCCGCATGGGCCGCATGGCAATGATATTGCCGGGTGTCCGTCCCAACATGTCCTTAGCCTCTTGTCCCACGGCAACAATCTTATCCGTATAACTGTCAATGGCAACGACCGATGGCTCATTGAGCAGGACCCCATGTGCACGGCTATATACCAAAACACTGGTGGTTCCCAGATCAATGGCAAGACTTTTTCGAAAATATGCCATAGTTTCCTCTTCTCTTTCTCAGATCGTCCGTTACTTCAGATAGGATCGAAGATCCTCCACCCGGTCGGTTCTCTCCCAGGTGAAATTCTCCTCATTGCGACCAAAGTGACCGTAGCAAGAAGTCCTGGTATAAATCGGTCTCCGTAAATCCAGATTTCTTATCATGGCACTGGGACGAAAGTCGAATTCTTTCTCCACGATCTCACAGAGCTTTTCATCACTCAACGGCGAACTTCCGAAGCTGGTGACATCGATGGAGAAGGGCTCCGCTTTCCCGATGGCATAGGACACGGCAACCTCGGCTTCTTCACAAAGGCCGCTGGCCACGAGATTCTTGGCCACATAACGGCAGAAATAGGCAGCCGACCGGTCCACCTTGGAGGGATCCTTGCCCGAGAAGGCCCCACCACCATGGCGGCTACGGCCCCCATAGGTGTCCACAATGAGCTTCCTGCCCGTCAATCCGGAGTCCCCCTGCGGTCCTCCGATTTCAAACCGGCCCGAGGGGTTGAAGATGAAGCGGGTATCGGAGTCAATATACTTGCCGTCGATGGCATCCAAGACCACTTCCTTCCAGATCTTTTCCTTTAATTCTTTCAGATCCACATCCGGATCATGCTGTGCCGATACCAGAATGGCATCCACCCGCTTTGCTTTCTTTCCCTCGTACTCCACGCTCACCTGGGTTTTCCCATCGGGCCTGAGGCCGGAGACGATGCCCTTTTTCCGCACCTGGGCAAGCCGGTGGGCCAGATCCTGGGCCAAAATAATGGGAAGGGGCATAAAGGTCGGTGTTTCATTCACCGCATAGCCGAACATGATCCCCTGATCTCCCGCTCCCTGGGCATCGGTGGCGTTGTTACTTCCCTCGCGAGCTTCCAGGGACCGACCCACGGCACTGTTGATATCATCCGATTGCCCGTGGATGGAGCTGATAATGGCACAATTTTCAGCATCCAGGCCCATTTCCGAGGAGGTGTAGCCGATTTCTTTTAACGTGTCCCGCACAATTCCCCGAACGTTGACCATATAGTCCGTAGAAATCTCTCCAAAGACAAAAACAATTCCCGTGGTGACCACGGCCTCACATGCCACATGGGCTTGCGGGTCGTGGGATAGGATCTCATCCAAAATGGCATCGACAATGCGATCACAGAGCTTGTCGGGATGCCCTTCCGTTACCGCCTCGGCGGTCTCTATGTGGCGGTAATCCGAACTCGTCCACTTATCTTCCTTGTGTTCCATTCCTCTTCCTTTCCCCTAGTCTCTTCCTGACTCAACTCTTCCGTTCCTGTGCGAAGGCAGAACCCGCTTCGCCTCTCTCTATTCGAAAAACAGCCTGCCTGCGGCAGACTGTCAAGAAAAATCATCAACAAACCGTACCTTTAATTATGCCTGATTTTGTCCCATTTGAAAAGAAAATTCCAAAGAAATTGCTAGCTGTTCCGCTTTGTCAGAAGCACGGTCGCAAAACTCTCCAGCCCCTTTTCTTCTCCCACAAAGCCCAGGTGCTCGGTAGTCGTCGCTTTCACGGAGACCCGGTCCTCCTCGGCATGTAAGTCTTGGGAGAGCCGCTTTCTCATTTCCGGAATATAAGGTGCAAGACGGGGACGTTGACAGCAGACAATCGAATCACAATTGACCAGTTCATAGCCCCTTTCCTCCATGAGTTCCACGACGCGGGACAGTAAAATGCGAGAGGAGATTCCCCGATATTGCGGGTCGGTATCCGGAAAGAGCTTGCCAATGTCTCCCAGGCACAGGGCTCCGCAAAGGGCGTCCATGATAGCATGAATCAGCACGTCCGCATCGGAGTGCCCCAGGAGCCCGCGCTCAAAGGGAATCTCTACGCCCCCCAGAATTAACTTCCGGTCCTCGACCAGCTCATGAACATCGTAGCCAATTCCCTGTCGAAAGTGACAATCAGTCATTTCCCTGCTCTCTCTTTCTTATGATCATTTGTCCTAAGGTTAAATCATCTCTTGTGGTGATTTTTATGTTCTCATAATCGCCGGTCACGGTTCGAATGGTTCCCCCAAAAATCTCCACGATCTGGGAATCATCGGTGGTGCTGATGTGCTCCGACCTCGCCTTTTTGTAGGCGGCCAAGAGCGACTTCTTCCAAAACACCTGCGGCGTCTGGACCGCAAACAGACTCGAACGTTGCGGGGTCGTCTCCACAAAGCCCCTGTTATCCACCATCTTGATCGTGTCCTTCACCGGGACGACGCAGATTGCCCCGTCCACGGGATTTTCCAAGAGGGTCTGGATCGTCTGGCCCACCGTAACCGGCTTCACAAAGGGCCTGGCCCCATCATGGTAGAGGATGACCTGGGTCTCCTTCGGTGCCGCATTGATGCCCTGCCAGGTGGAATCCTCCCGGGTTTCCCCTCCTGTCACCAAGACAATGGGGCGGTCTTCCTTCGGGAAGACGCGCGGCAGAATCTCCGCTTCCACCTGCTCCTTATCATCCGGTCGTATCACGATAACAAAGGCACGGATCATCGCACAGGCCTCGAGTTGATGCAGTGTGCGCTCTAAAATCGTCTGCCCTTCTAAACAAATCATTAATTTATTTCGTGGAAAGCCCATCCGGCTTCCCCGTCCTGCTGCAGAGATTACCGCAGTGATATATGGCAGTCGATTCATCGCCACCTCCCTTAGAAAGTATAACATATGCTTGCCTGCGACGAGGGGTTAGTCTGCATGAATCGCATCGATGGCGGAGAGTTTTGTGGCCCGACGGGCGGGAAAATAGCCCGCCAAAAGCCCAATCATTGCGGAGAAGAGAAAGGCCAGGGGCGGCAGCCAGAGGGGGATGATGCTCACTCCCGCAAAGTCTTGGAGCAGGTCGGCACCCACGGTTTCCACAAGCTTTCGATAGGCAAAACTGTTGATGGCCCAGGAGATGAGATAGGTGATGAGAATCCCCACCAGTCCTCCCAAAAATCCCATCAGCATGGATTCCATCAGAAACATCCGACGAATATCCCGAACCCTGGCCCCGATGACCTTCATGACCCCGATCTCCTTGACACGTTCCTGGATGGACATGAGCATGGTATTGGCGATTCCGATGGCGGCAACGAGGAGGGAGATGGACCCGATTCCAAAGAACACCATCTGCAGGATCATCATGGCCTGCTGCTGGCTCTGTAGAATTTGCTTGTTACTCATCACATCCAGGTTGAACCGGTTCTTCAGCTCATTTTCCACCTCCTCCACGTCATCCAAGGAGTTGGCAACCACATAAGCCATATCATACAGGTATTCCCCCGTGCTGCTCTTTCGAAAGGACTCCTTTCGAAAGGGGAAGGCCTTGTTGGAAGCGGTCGACCCTTGCTCCCGGTCTTCCTGCGCCTTCTTGATTTTTTGCGCGGCATTAAGACTCACGTAATAGGAGTTTCCCGCCAGAAAATTGTTGCTGCTGAGCCGACCGCCGTATTGAATGGCCATCTTCTCCCGATCCGATTGGCGAAAGGGACCCTCTTGGCTCCCCGCGGCACTTGCCGTGGTGTTCACATAGTAGTTCGTCGATGCGAAGTCATAATCGGCAATGGCCTCTCCTTGCTCTCCTCCCCGCTTATCCACGGGGCGAGCCTGCCGACCTGCCACAAAAGAAAGAGTCCCCTCCGCAAGCCCACTCCCCTCCTGCAGCTTTTCTTCGTTTTCGATGAGTTTGCCATCCACCGCCAGGATGGGATCCGGGAAGCCGATTCCGGGCTGATTACTGGTGAGGGTGGCAGAAAGCCGATAGGCTCCATAGGCGGCCTGCACCCCTTTTACCCCCTCGATTTGCCGGAGAAGACCTCGATCCAACTGACTCTGCTTGGCCCGAATCCCATCCGTTCGCGGTAACACGCGAATGAGTCGGGCATTCCCGATATCCGACATCCATTGCTTTTGCGAATCCTCAATTCCATATCCAAGAGACATCATGAGAACAATCGCAACGATCCCAATCACAAAGCTGAGCACCGTGAGGATGGTCCGAGACTTTCTCCTTTGCAGGTTTCTCCAGGCTAAGACAAAAAAATCCCCGCTACGCATGGAGGTTCAGCTCCTCTTCTTCTTTTTTCTGCTTTTTCTTCCTTCGCCAACGAATCACTCCATATCCGATCCCCGCCAGAAGGAGGAGTCCGAGAAAGAAAAGGGGCCAAACGCCCATCCCCGTGTCCTTTTGATCCGTTTGGGGCTGGTCGGCGGCCAGGATAGACTCCTGATTCGCAGCATCGGTTTCCCCGGCAAAGGAAAGTTCCTGCTGGTGGTTTTCACCGGCAGAATCCTCATAGCTCAATCGCAGTTTTCCCTGCACCTTCCCCGTCTTCTTGGGAAGGAGGGTGATTCGGTAGTGATCACTGGCCCCGGGTTTAAATTCCCCCACGTAGTATCGAGGCGATCCCTTGACTTCAAAATCCCCGCCTTCACAGTCCACCAGAAAGTTGGACAGGGTGTCTTTCCCCGTATTATACAGGTTCATCTGCAGGGTCATCTCCTGCTTCTCGGTTCCGGCGGAAATAAGTTCGGGGGGATCGATCAAAAGTTCCGCCTTTTGCTTGAAGGAGATGCCAAACCGCTCCGTCGCCCGATAGGCATTTCCCTCTTTGTCCTCATATTCCAGGTCCAATGTAGCCTGATACACCTTTGCCGCCATTCCATTCTGGCCCCGCAGTTGGATGGTCAAAACGGCGTCCTTGTCAGGGTCAATGCGTTCGGTGTAAAAGCTGTTCGAGGATCCTTGGGGCAAAAAGGCGGGTCCCAAATCCTGCCCCTCCAGACCAAAGCCGTTCTCAAAGCTCAACGTTCCTTTGATATTCCGCACGGACTTCTCCCGATTGCTGTTGTGAAGATGCAGCGTCAATGTAAAGTCCTTACCGACAATCGGCTGCTCGGGCTCCGTCTTATACAGAGTCATGTAAAGCTTCGGCGCATTCTTCTTGGTCTCGGGACTGAGAGACAGCCCCGTTCCTCCCCGGGTCCCCGAGGGAACCGCATTGGTATTTCCCCCGTCGGCTCCGTAGAACGTCGCTCCCGTTCCCTGCTTTCCCGCATTCTGCAACTGTTCCTGTAAGTTGTTCGGCAAGGTTTGACTGCCCGGGCCTTCCTGAGAAATCTTTTCCCGGTCGGTTGAATTTGTCGCTGAAATCATTCTGTTTTCCTTTCTCGAACCTGTTGATGAATTCGCTCGATTTTCCCATCTCTCATGTGAAAAAGGCGGTCCGCAAATCCTGTCATCTCCTCATCATGGGTCACCATGATCATCGTGATCTTTTTCTGTTCCACCATCCGGGTCATCAGTTCCATCACCTCAAAGCTGGTTGCCGTGTCCAGATTCCCCGTGGGTTCGTCGGCAAACACCACCTTGGGATTCCCCACAAAGGCACGTGCTATGGATACCCTTTGTTGTTGCCCACCCGATAGCTGGTTGGGTCGATGGGACAGGCGATTGCCCAGGCCCACTCGCTCCAGCATCTCTTTGGCCTCCTCTTCTCTCTGTTTCTTGGGCACTCCCTTTAACATGAGCCCCAGTGTCACATTCTCCAGAGCCGAAAGGGTGGGAATCAGATTATAACTTTGAAACACGAAGCCAACGTTGAGGCTGCGAAAGAGCGTAATCTTATCTTCGGATAGGCGTTCTAACGAAAGGGGCCCATACGTGATGCTTCCCTGCTCCGGTCTCTCCAAACCCGCCAAACAATTGAGCAGGGTCGATTTTCCCGACCCCGACGGACCTAACAGACAAACAATTTCTCCTCGTCCAATGGAAAGGGAAACATGGTTAAGGGCATACACCGTCGACCCTCCTAATCGGAAAACCTTGACCAGGTCTTTTGCTTGTAAAAGTTGTTCCTGCACAATAGATTGCTCCTTTTCAAAATGTTCATTGTCACTTTACCATCTTGTCTTTTGGAACGTCAATCAGGAAATCCCTTGCAAATATGCTTTTTATGATAAAATGAGTGGACATAGTCAATCTTTAGAAAGGAGCTCCTATGACCAGTCGAAATTATCTGACGGTGCGCCTGCCGTCCATTCAAAATAATCTAAAAAACTTAAAGGCCTTTGCCCCCGACCAAAAATGCATCGCCGTGTTAAAGGCCAATGCCTATGGATTAGGGGCTGTTGCTGTAGCACATGCGTTGGAAAATGATGTGGATTTCTTTGCGGTTGCTGTCCCGGAGGAGGCCCGCAGCCTCGTAGATGCCGGGATACAAACCCCCGTTATCAACCTCGGCTTTACGCCCCGGGAGTGGATGGATTACTTCATCATGCAAGGCATTCGGCCAGCCATCTACACCGTAGATCAGGCGATTTACATGAACAATTTGGCACAGGGACGGCACTGTATCGCCCCTATTCATCTCGCCTTTGATACCGGCCACGGTCGGCTTGGTTTCCTGTATGATGATCCGGAATTTTCCGATCTCGTTGACCAGATTGCCTCTTTGAAAAGCCTTCGCATCGAGGGCGTTTTCTCGCATTTCGCGTGTGCCGATGAGGAGGATCCGGAGTTTACCCATCTGCAGATAGAACGCTTTCAAGCCATGTGCCAAGCCTGCGAGGCCAAGGGAATCGATCTGGGAATGAAGCATCTGGCCAATGATGCGGGTCTTCTTCTCTATCCCGAGTCTCACTTCGATGCCTACCGCGTGGGCATCTGCCTCTATGGGGAATACCCCTCCTCCTTTGTTAAGAATCAGAAAAAGGTGGAATTAGAAGATGTGTTTTCCTGGATTGCTCCCGTCAGCTTCGTGAAACGCATCCCCGAGGGTCATACCGTGAGCTATGGCAGGGAATGGACCGCGAAACGGCCGAGTAAAATCGCAACCGTGCAGTGTGGCTATGCCGATGGCTATCCCCGGCTTCTCTCCAATCGGGCCGAGGTTTTGGTTCATGGGCGGCGGGCCCCCATCGTCGGCCGAATTTGCATGGACCAGATGATGGTGGACGTGACGCATATCCCCGGCGTCCAGCGCTGTGACTCCGTCATTCTCATTGGCAAGTCCAATGCCAGCGGCGAACAGATTACCGCCAGTGATCTGGCAAAGATTGCTCAAACCATCAATTACGAAATCATGACGGGCATTCAGCCCCGTGTCACGCGAAGACATAGCCGATAATATCCTATAAAAGCATCCCCTGCCAGTGCTACGCCGGCAGGGGATGCTTTTATAGGACCCGGGCCAGCAAAAACGCGAAAAGATTCATGGAAGAATGTGCGAGAATGGGCATCGAGAGGGTTCCTGATTTGCGATACAGAATGGCAAATAGAAAGCCTGCCGTTCCCGTTTCCAGAACAGCGAAGATCGTGAAAGAGAGACTGTTATAGGGCTGAATATGGAAGAGACCAAAACTGATTCCACTCAACAGGGCATAAGAGAGGGTCGATTGCCGATTCATTAAGCGGTCCAGTAGCCTTCGGAAAAAGAGCTCTTCCAGCAGAGGGGCAAACAGACATGCCGTTAAAAAATAGAAAAAGGGAGAAAGGGAAAAAAAGAGGGTTTCGGTGACTCCCCGCTCCGATCCCCAGAAGAAGAGCATACCAATGAAAATGGATGTGGCCTGGATGAGCGCCCCGACCACCACGGCACACAAGCCGATCTTCCCCCATGACCATCTTCGGTTCTCCTGTGCTTCGGGAACTCCAAGCAAGTCGTACCCTTTCCGCAGAAGAAGCAGGGCCAAAGCCATGGACACATCATTAATCAGCAGAAAAAGAGCGATAAAATTCGAGACACCTTTTCGCAAATATGCGTCCAACGAAGCCCTACTAGGTGCGACGATTTCCTCCAAGACAGAACTGACAATACTCACCAGTAACAAATAAAGCAGACAGGTTCCCATCCACTTCAAAATCAGCAGAGCTTTCTCCTTCATCGTTTTCTCCTTTTCCGAGATCCCAATCGATGCTTATTTTTTTATACCCCAATTAATAACGAAGTCCGGATGCCGAAACAGGGAAACCCTCCCGGAGAGAAAGATAGCGCTGTATGAATGAATGAGAAACGGTATTGGAACCCCAAACGAAAGATAGAATCCGTAAAAGGGCCCGGGCTACTTAAAGGGAGCACCGACCCGGCTTTACCCAGGGGACTCACACCCTGGGAAATCCACTTTTTAACAGTTTACTAGGGGACACAGCCCC
>CALAJY010000004.1 GCA_937923265.1 uncultured Tissierellia bacterium | reverse complement strand
TCTTCTTCCGCTTGCTCCAGTTCATGGAAGAGTTGGGTCAGTTCCTCTCGGGTCAGGCATTTCGTGAGCCGGGTCTTGTTGATGGGATACAGGCTCTGGAAAAGGTGCACGCGATCGGTGGAGCTCATCTGAAAGAACATCTGGCGGAAGTCCTCATAGTTTCCGTCCTTCAAAATTCCGTACATTTTGTCAAAGTAGGTCTGACTAACCATTTGTTTCATCATAATCTTTCCTCCTTGTTTTATTCCCGCAGGGGATAGGGTGATAATCGGGGATTCCCATCGGACATCAAAAAAAGCCTCCTTTCTTTCTCAGGAGGCTTGCCACGAAAACAAGAAGTATAAAAAAATCCCCACTACAAGAGTGGAGGTCTGAAGAAATACTTTCTATCTGAGTTTCAGCACTTTACGACGTCTGTTTCCTTTAGCCACATTATGTTGGACCTTAGCGACCCAACCTGTTATACCCGTGGGCGTCTCTCGACGTTTCTGGGCAGAAGCATATATCCGTAAAGGAGCCTCCCTTAACAACTGTATTCACTTGTCATTTCGACGCCCTCATTATAGCACGAAAGAGCCTGTTGGGCAAGGAAGCCCTATAAAGGGGGGGACCGCCCTTTGTCGGGGTGGCTTTTGGGAAGGCCACTGACGATTTCTTTAAAATGGGGGTAAGAGTACGCTAGAGGGCATCACGAGGGAGAGGTATTGGGGAATGCTTCCCCCTACCGAAAGAAATTTTCCGTTTTAATCGGCGAAAGGAAGTTTTGTGGTTCTTGTCTCTCCTGAGGATGGAATCGAGGAATTCGATGCGTGGAGGAGGCGATGTTATGCAAGAAGAGCGCCGAAAAACTGTACAGGTGGAGGAGCATCCCTCCGAAACGTTGGGCTCCCGGATTGGTCAGGGCCTGAGCAGGGTGAGTCACAGCTGTTTGCAATTTGTTTTTCATTGTTTTCTCTTTTTCCTCTTTATCGGGGCATGCGTGCTTCTTGTGCTCCACTTACCGGGGCCGAAGAAGATAGATCCCTTTGAATATCTCGACCTACGCTTTGAGGGGGTCGATGGCGAGGGCAAGGCGGAGGCCCGGCTGAATTCGGACACGCTTTTACAGAAGAATGTGGATGCCACCCTTTCCTTTGATGGGAAGCCTTCCTTTGGCCTTTCCAACGGGCAGGAGGTGACGGTACATGCCAATGCGCTGGGATTCGATCTTGAGAAAGAAGAAAGCCGCCTGCAAGCCAAGACACTGTTTCTGAGAAAGACGGCGAAGACTCCTTACCCGCTGCATTGCCTCTTGGAGCTACGTCTTACCTTCCCAAAGGCGAAGACAGAGACTCTCTATCTGCTCGCCCTGATTCGAAGTACGTGTTGGGACGAGGACGAGAAAACGGCACGGTTTTCCTACGGGTCCTTTCAGGGCGTTACGATTCCCTGGTCATCGATTGCAGGCACGTCCGGTCCGGAGACCATAGTGGGCTTTAGAGACCGGAAGGAGGCCTTTAACTTTTTATTCGATTACGATCCGGATCATGGTCCCCTCGAACAGACAGAGATGTCGGAGAAGCCCGTGACCTATCGGAAGCCATGAACCGGGTGAGGAAACCCGGAATTTTTGCCGGGAGGGATTCAAGGATGGACCGGCGATTCAAAGGTGGCGGTCGATTGGACATTTTGTTGAGCAGGGTGCATCGGCGGCCGTGGAAGCGCCTTCTTTTGCAGGATTTCAGAGAAGGATGGATAACGAAGCGAGGTAAAAATGAAAAAGATGGAATTGCAGTGTCCCCACTGCGGGGCCCCCGTGGATGTCGTGACCGATGTGGATAACCCACAGAGGCAAAAAATTCACTGCTCGTATTGTGGCTATGATTCTCTCCTGGTAGAGGACAAGCAGGAAAAAGAAAAAGTGAAATTGGTAAAGATTGAGGTTGTCCGTGAAAAAGAGGAACACAGGCATCTGAGTAAACGGGCAAGTCTCTTTCTGTTGGCGGCTTTGGTGCTCCTTGTGGGAGCCGTCTATGTCGTGGGTGAGTTAAAAAAGAATATCGACCCCTTTGCGGGGTTTCGACCTACCTTTGAGGGAAGAGACGATTTTGGAACCGTCTCGTGGTTCCTCGGCTCGAATGGCGTTATTCGATCGAATCGCATTGAATATGAAGTTTCCCCCCGTGATCATCTGTCGAATGGGGACACGGTTCTGGTTACCGCAACCTCAAATTACTATCATCTCAAAAAGAAGGAGATGCAATACGAAGTGAACTCACTTACCGAAAAGCTAATGAAGCTGAAAGACCTAACGTCAGACGCTCTCCAACAGATCCGGAAGGGAGCGGAAAAAAAATTCAGACCCAGCTTCAAAAGCTCGCGGACAAAAACCTGAAAGCAGACTTTCAGCCCGACCGGCTTGTCCTTCGCTATCAAAAGAAAAAGCCGAGCAATCTTTATGAAATCGGGAAGGCTACCTTTACCCTGCCGGATGGGAGCAGGTCTTCGACCTACCTGGTCGCCAGTTTCAGCTCGGTTTACTGGTATGACTACAAGAAAACGCATCTCACTTGGAGTACAGGGACGCCGCTGGGGACCCCGCAGCCACTGAAAAATCAGGCGGGTCAGGTTGTCGCCTATATCGACGGCTTCCCCAGTGCCGAGGCGGCACAGGAGTTTATTCGCACCTTCCATTCATCCAAACAGGAAGACGTAAGAAGCCTATTAAAATAGCCGTCTGGTTTCCCTTTCCGACCGCCATCGGGTAAAATAGGAGTGGTAAAAATTTAATTCAGGAGGACCCTATGGAAAAGAGAATTGAGAACATTCAGAAGATGGAAGAAATCCTCGAAAGTCATACCAAGGAGCTGGAAAAATTGAATCAGGCTCTGGATGAGTTTGAGAAAAGCCTCGAACGGGAACAGGAGCTGGACCATTATTACACCGATGGGGGCTACTCTGAGGATGTTACCGCCTATGAGGAAGGTAAAATTCCCAAGGAAGTTCGCTGTGGCGTTCTTTCCGAGGACCTGGTCTATGACATGTTTGGGGAGAACTACAATCTCGCGCTGCGCCTGATGGAACTGGGCCTGGCGATGATTAAGAGAAATTAGCAAACAACCTTGCTCGACCGCCCGCTTCGGAACCTTGGGCCGAAGTGGGCTTTTTCGTAAACCTTATTGTGGGAAAGGAGATCTCATGATCCTAACGGTTACCTTGAATCCGGCCATTGATAAAACAGCGCGCTTGGATCAAATCAAGCTTCATGCCCTGAACCGGCTGCAGGATTTGAAAGTCGATGCGGGGGGCAAGGGTATCAATGTGTCCAAGACCATTGCCGCCCTCGGGGGAGACAGTCTCGCCACCGGTTTTTACGGAGCTGAGAATGCCGAGATCTTCCAACACACGTTTGCAAGCCGGAACATCTCCTCCCACTTTTTGTCCCTGCCCGGACGCTCGCGTACAAACCTAAAGCTCGTGGACAGTCGGAGGGAACTGACGGAATTCAATGAATTTGGCTTCTCCTACCAGGAGGAGGCCCTGGACCGGCTTCTCTCCTTTCTCGATCAAGCGGTTCATGAACAGGATGTCCTGGTTCTCGCCGGAAGCCTTCCGCCGGATTCGCCCGACGATCTCTATGGCCGATTGACGCGCCGCTATCGCGAGCGGGGACTTCGCGTTTTTGTCGATGCGGATGGCACAAAGCTTGCCCATGCCTTAGAAGAGCAGCCCTATTTCATCAAGCCCAATGACTATGAGCTCGGCCAGCTCTTTGGAATTCCCCAGCCCCTTTCCACAAAGATGCGTCTGCAATGCGGCAAGAAGCTCCTTCAACGGAGTATTTCCCTGGTTTGCATTTCCTGCGGGTCGGAGGGCTCCCTCCTGCTCTCCCAGGAAGGAATCTGGAAGGCCCGGCCCCTTTCCGTTACCGTCTCTTCCACTGTCGGTGCGGGGGATGCCATGGTCGCCGCCTTTGCCTTTGCACTGGACCGCGGAGACACCCTTCCCGAGGCCTATCGGTTGGCGGTCGCCACCTCCACCGGGGCGGTCATGACGGAGGGAACGCAGCCACCGGAGCGGGAACTGGTGGAGAAATTGTACAGAGAAGTCAGAATAGAAAAGTTTAGTGAATAATTAAATTTATTCATTACTCTATTATTTATAATATTGTATAAATATGATAAAAAGCAAAAGAAATTAATAAAAAACGTTAATTCACCTTATGCTATGAAATATATATGTTATTATAGTTAAAGTAAGCAAATTTATTAACTTGCTTGCAAACAGTAAGTTTGATTTGCTATCAGTGACTGAATGTGACATTGTAGCGCAAGCAGATATGAATTGTTGTATGGAGTGATCGCATGAATAAATTTATGATTTTGGGGGCCAGTGTTTTGCAGGTGCCTGCGATAGAGAAAGCGCTGCAAATGGGACTGGAAGTTTATGTCCTTGATTATAATCCAGATGCGGTAGGGTTAAAGCTTCCGGGGGTTCACAAAGAAATCATCAGTACCATTGACATTTCCGGGGTTGTGGAATGTGCGAAAAAATACAACATCGATGGAATTATGACTCTTGCAACCGATATGCCAATGCGATCAGTGGCATCCGTTTGCACAGAGTTGGGATTAACGGGAATTGATACCGACACGGCGATACGAGCTACAAATAAATTTGAAATGCGAAAAGCACTACGATCAAAGGGAGTCCCGATTCCTCTTTATCACATCACTTCCTCGCAACAAGAATGCTTAAAGGCGGCGGAAGATATTCATAAGAGAGGAATCAAATGTATTATTAAACCCGTGGACAGTTCAGGGAGTAGAGGAATTTCTCTGCTTCCCAATTTCGATGAGGATAAGATATTAGAGGCTTATAACTATAGCTTTCAGTATTCACACTGTGGACGGGTTCTTGTTGAGGAATTTATGGAAGGACCCGAAGTGAGTGTCGAAACGCTCAGCATCCATGGAACTTGCCATGTGGTTCAAATTACCGATAAACTTACTACGGGAGTGCCTTACTTTGTAGAAATGGGTCATTCTCAACCATCCATGCTGCCGGAAGAGATGCAACGTGAAATTGTTCGAATTGCGCAGGAAGCGAATCAGGCAATTGGAATTCAAAACGGTCCTTCCCATACGGAAATTATTGTTACAGCGGATGGACCTAAAATTGTCGAGCTCGGTGCAAGACTTGGCGGGGATAATATAGCAACGCATTTGGTTCCCTTGTCTACCGGAGTCGATTTGGTGGAATCTTGTATTCAAATGGCTCTCGGACAAATACCCAAGCTGGATTGTACCCTTAATAAAGCAGCGGCAATTCGCTATTTTCCAACCTCTGCAGGTAAAATAAAGAAAATTGAAGGCATTGAAGAATCGAAACGAGTACAGGGAGTGAAGGAAGTCTATGTGGTGCATGGGGTGGGATCTCAGCTAAATGGAATTTTTTGCAGCAGCGATCGAATGGGATTCGTTATTGCACAAGCAGACTCTTCATCGGAAGCGATCCGTGCTTGTGAACAAGCACTGGAACGCATTCATGTAATTGTTGAATAGAGGCAGTGATGTATCGTTTATTTATTAAGAGATTATTGGACTTCGTTTTTGCACTTTTATTCTTGCCTCTGGTAATACTCGTTTGCTTGATTTTTGGAGTTCTCATCTGGGCAGAGGATCATGGATCTGTTTTCTATCTGGCAAACAGAAGGGGGAAGAACGGGAAGATTTTTCGGATGTTTAAGCTCAGATCCATGGTGATGAATGCACCAGACATCCGAAATGTAGATAATTCAACTTATAATAGTGCAACGGATTCCAGAGTTACCAAAATTGGTCGCTTTCTTCGGAAAACTTCTCTCGATGAGCTGCCTCAACTGTTCAATGTATTAATCGGTCAGATGAGTTGGATCGGCCCAAGGCCTGTCACCACAGATAAGCCATTAAGTCAATATGATGAAAAAAGGAGGGTTCGCCTCCAAGTCCGACCAGGTATTACGGGTTACACCCAAGCTTACTATCGAAATAATATTAACCAAGAAGAGAAGTTAGCTTTAGACGCTGAATATGCTAAAAATTTATCTTTTTTACTGGATGTCAAAATATTCTTTAAGACAATACAAACGGTATTCACGGGAAAAAATATTTACAATAAGCAAGAGGAAGAAAAGGAGAAAAAATAGTGTCAAAAGCGGATCCGAAGTTATTAATCATTGGTGCAGGCAGGGGGCAGCTTGGGCTCTATAAGGCAGCCAAGGAGTTGGGAATTTACACGATTGCCGGTTCACTAACGGATAACAATCCCCCCGGGCTTAAGCTTGCTGATGAAGTATGCTTCATGGATATTTCCAAGCCGGAAGAGTGTGCGGAAAAGGCCAAAGCCCTTGGAATTGATGGGGTAGCGACAAGCTGTTTAGATACGGGGATTGTAAGTGTCGGTAAAATTTGTCAGGATCTTCAGCTTCGCGGACTTTCCTTGGATAGTGCACACATGTGCAATAATAAGTTTTTGATGAAACAAGCTTTTATGAAACATCATGTAAGCACTGCAAAATTTCAGGAAGTATCTACCATTGAAGAATTGGACAGAGCCCTTGAAGAGCTTTCTTTGCCGGTAATTATTAAAGCAACGGATTTACAGGGGAGCAACGGAATTTACATTGCTCGAGATAAAAAACAAGCTCATTCCGGATTTGAAAATTCCATGTCATTGACGAAGCAATCAAAATGCATCGTAGAGGAATATATTGAAGGCAACGAGTTTGGGACGCAGGCATTTGTTCATGACCATGAGGTGATTTTTGTTCTTCCGCACGGAGATCAAACTTTCATGAGTCATACAGCGGTTCCTGTCGGCCACTATGTTCCTTTGCAAGCGGACCCTGCGATTATCGAGCAAGCGAAAGAAGTTTCTAAACAAGCCATCCATGCTCTGGGTTTGAATAATTGTGCGGTGAACATCGATCTGATAGAAAAAGATGGTCAGGTATATGTTATCGAACTCACGGGAAGGGTTGGGGCAAACTGCCTGCCGGAGCTTGTGTCGATTTACTTTGGAATTAATTATTATAAAATGATTGTTTTAGAGGCAATGGGTGGACAAGGGGTCTTGGATTTTTGGAAAAATCGTGCGAAAGATGAAACCGCAGGACTAGCAAAAATGATCTTTTCGGAGAATCACCGTGGGATATTGAAAGACATTTGTTACAATGCAGAAAAACAGCCTGATTATCTCTATGAAATCAACTTCTTTAAGAAAAAAGGAGATGAAGTTCGACCGTTTGAATATTCAGTTGATTGCATTGGCGAAGTCGTTGTGAAGGGGAAGACGATGGAAGAATGCAGAAATAACTTGGAACGGGTTGTTTCAGATATTCAAATAGACTTCTTATAGAAAACTTATTTGTAGAGAGGAAGCAGAGATGAGGACCCTATATCTTTTCACGAATGCCTTTCCTTATGGTGATTGGGAACCCTATTTGGAGACGGAAGTTCAGTTTTATAACCAATTTGATAAGGTATATATTTTTTCTCTACAAATACGTCCGGAGCAAATTAGCCATATTCGATCGGTTCCGGGAAATTGCACGGTCGTTCCCATCCGAAAAGCGGCAGGGTATATGTACCTTTTGTATGCGTTTCGAGCCTTATTTGATAAGAATATCTATAAGGAAATGAGAAAGCTGATTCGTCAGAAAAGGCTTTCCCTCAAAACGCTTAAATCCTTATTTATTTTTGTCAGTCGATCCTATTATGAACGTGACAAAATTTATAAGGCTTTAGAGGGGAAAGTGGACTCACAGAGTATTTTCTATTCCTATCGATTCGAATACCAGCCGTATTTGGCTTACTTATTGATGAAAAAATGCAAGCAAAGCCTCAATATTGTCAGCCGGGCTCATGGAAGCGATTTATATGAAGAACGGCGGAAAGAATCATATATACCATTGAGAAACATACTATTGACTCACTTAAGCAAGGTGTACCCCTGCTCGAATCATGGAAAAGAATATCTGCAGTCCAGGTTCCCTGAATATGCGGGTAAAATTGACACGTCTTATTTGGGGACGAAAGAGCATGGAATCAATAGATTTATTAATACGGATTACATTGATTTAGTGAGCTGTAGCAAGATGGTTCCCGTTAAGCAGATTCATTTGCTGGTAAAGGCATTGTCACTGCTCGTCGATTATCCGATTCGTTGGACTCATTTCGGGGACGGCCCGTGTATGAATGAAATTCAAGAACTGTCAAGAAAGATGCTGGGTGGAAAAATAGAGTATCGGCTGAGGGGGAACTTAGCCAATGAACGCCTATTGGAAGAATATAAAAAACAAAATTTTTTTGCACTGATAAACGTAAGTAGTTCAGAAGGATTGCCCGTATCAATTATGGAAGCAACATCGTTTGGAATTCCTGTGATTGCAACCGATGTAGGGGGGACTGCAGAAATTGTTGAAGATGGGGTGAATGGATTTTTGCTGCCTGACAATTGTAGCCCAAAAGACATTGCGGATACGGTTCAAAGATTGATTGCTTTAAGTAGTTCCGACTATTTGCGAATGAGGGATAACGCACGGAAAATTTGGTCGGAACGTTTTTGTGATGAAAATAATTATAGATTTTTTATCAATGAGTTGATTGAGCAGAAATAGTGGGGGGATCATGAAAGTAACTTTAGAGAAAACGTTGCTTGTTTTAGGCTTTCTTTTTTTTATTTTAGTGAGTATTTCGTTAGGCGTAGAGCCTGTTTTTTTAATAACCGTTTTAATCTGGTTCTCGTTCTTCCTCTATTCTTTTTTAGGAGCAAAAAAACACATAATGCTGCTCGCTTTCCTTCTTGTCTTTTTTATATTTCTATTAGGTAGAGATTTCCTGCAGCAGTATTTTTCCTATAAGGTTGAAATCTTTGAAGATGAAGTTCAGAATCACGCATGGAATTCATACAGTCTCTCCTTGCTAATTATTGGCTTCTCTTATCTTTTCTTTCAGTGGCAGAATCAAAGAAAAGGGAAAGACATGCTAACGGGCCAAGACGAGGGAAATCTTGGGAATTCTTCTTATACGATAATGGTTCGTAAGCTAAGCTTATTCATATATTACTTATCCTGGTTTTTTGCAATTGCATCAAAGATAATCATGAGCCGTTTCGCCTTTTCTAGGGGATTTACAGATTTATATACGGATTACTCCGACTATGTCTCAGGAAACTTTTTCTTATTTATGATCAATAAAATAGAATTGGTTATGCCAGTGGCATTTTGCATTTTTCTTAGCACGGTTCCCAGCAAAAAGCAATTTAAAGTGCCTTGTGTTCTTTATCTTATCTACCTATTAATCTCTTTAGGGAGCGGTCAACGATCTCCGGCAATGTTAGGACTTTTTTTTCTGCTGATTTATCTGGCGTATCGCCATGAAAGGAATCCAGAAGAAAAATGGCTAAATCGGCATCTTATTTTTTTCGGCATTCTTTCCCTTCCAATCCTATTGGCATCTATGAGCTTTTACACTACGTTACGCGAAGGCGGAAATATTACGACGCTTAGTATTTCTAAGGGAGTTATGGACTTTTTTTATGACCAAGGAGTTTCCACGAATGTTGTAAAGCGGGCGTATATGTTGGAGGCACATATTCCGAACCAGATTTATACCCTAGAGTTTTTACACAGTGGAATTTTAGCTCGCTTGCTGGGTATACCTGTCTACCATGGCAATTCGGTTGCTCATGCATTATTTGGCGGAAGCTTCACGCATACCATCGGCTATTTGGTCATGGGAGGGGCTTACTTCTCTGGGCGTGGAACCGGATCCAGCTACATTGCTGAGCTTTACCAGGATTTTCATCTATGGGGAATTCTCTTTGGTAATTTGTTGTATGGGTGGCTAATCTATCGAATTGATTGCCTTCGAAAAAACAAATCCATTTTTTCACGGTCTATATTACTTCTGATTATTATGCAAATATTGTGGGCGCCAAGAGGAAGTTTTAGCTATTTTATCTCGCAGAATTTTATTCCGACAACAATCCTTATCTACGTGGCAATCTTTGGCTTTTCCGAGATTTGGTGTAGATATCGGGATCGAAGAGGGGGACACTATGCAAAACGGTAAAGTTCAAAGCTCAGTTCGTTGGTCCTTCGTCAGCGAAATCTCGGTTAAGTTCATTGTTCCCATCACAAATATGCTTCTGGCTCGCATATTAACTCCGGAAGCATTCGGCGTTATTGCAGTCTGCAATATGTTAGTCAGCTTTGTCGATATTATTACCGAAGCCGGATTTGGGAAATATATCGTCCAGAAAGATTTTAATAGCAGAAAACAGGAAATCCAATATGTTAATGTATCTTTTTGGACGAATTTGATGGTTTCGTTGTTTTTAACGAGCATGATTATCCTTTTTCGATATCAACTCGCCGAGTTTCTTGGAAATTTATCCTACGCAAGAGTGTTGGCAGTGGCAAGTTTGCAGCTGTTAATCACTTCATTCTCCAGCATTCAAATCGCGCTATTTCGCAGAGAATTTGCATATAAAAAGTTGTTCTATGCACGTATCTGCGTCTCTTTATTTCCCTTGGTTGTGACGGTTCCTTTGGCTCTGCTTTTAAAAAGTTACTGGGCTTTGGTTATTGGGAATCTGGCAGGGGCTTTTATTAATTCACTGATTCTCACTTTATTGTCAAAATGGAGACCCCGGCTATATTATAGTTTTGAGGTATTGAAAGAGATGTTTTCTTATAGCTTCTGGTCGCTTTGTGAGGCTTTAGCAAATTGGATGATTTTTTGGATAGACACCTTTATTGTGGGAAACTTTTTTAATGATTATTATTTGGGACTGTATAAAAATGCGACAAACATGGTACAGTCTGTCATGGGAATGATTGCTGCGGCGATCAGCCCCGTTCTCTTATCCACACTATCCCGCTTGAAGCACTCTTGGAAGCAATTTGAGAAGGCATATTTTAATCTGCTGAATTTAGTATTATATTTAGCAGTTCCTATGGGTGTCGGTCTGTTCCTTTACCGTGAGACGGCAACTTTGATACTTTTTGGAGAACAATGGACGGAAGCGGCGAATATTGTTGGGTCTTGGGCGTTGATGATGCTGACGAGTATTATTTTCTATACATTTCCCGCAGAAATTTATAAGTCCATGGGAATTCCCAAGTGGCTCTTCTTTTTTCAAAGTATCTACCTTGTCTGCTTGATTCCGTTGTGCTATATTGCAGCCAGACGAGGGTTCTGGAGCATGGTTTATACACGTTGCTTGGCAGTAATTATTCAAGCAATTGTTAGCATGCTCTTTTTACGGAAAATATTTCATTTTCATACCGTAAACTACTTCGTTGCCATGATACGTCCGGGGCTTGCTACGCTCGCCATGATTGCTGTTTCCCTGCTGTTGAAACCAATGCTATCGGGATTGTTGGGTGATTTATTAGCAATTGCTTGTTGTGCACTTGTTTACAGCTGTATTTTATTGGTATTTGATAAGCATCATATCCAAGATGTTTGGCAAGGGATAAGATTAACCAAAGTTTAAAGAATTAGGAGCGTAATGATGTCTAATAAAAATAAAGTTCTATCTTTCTTGTTAGGGCTTGTTTGTTTGCTAAGCGTCGTTATATTTATCGGTTTGGTGCAGATAAATGGCGTACTGGTAGCAAAACACCGCTTTCCTTTATTTGCATGTCTTATTGTAATAGCTTTTGTCTTATTCGTTCTCCTTCGAAAAAATAATAAGAAAATTTTCATAGCGATTATTGCCTTAGTCTATTCACTCTTATTGCTACTTGCCTCTTTTTACATCTACAAGACCTATGCTGCTTTCCATCGGGTGGCAGATCAAGAAGAGGAAGCAATTGACCCCGATGAGGCCAAAAAAGACCTGGAAAGGCAGGGCATAAAGATTTCCGGGGACCTACAAATCGACAATGCCGTGGAGAATAAGCCGGTGGGTGCGGATGGAAGCTTCACGGTGTATTTTTCGGGCATTGACCGGTCGGGAAAGATTTCGGGGGTGTCTCGGACGGACGTCAACCTCATTGCTTCCGTGAATCCGAAGACCGGGAAGATGCTCATCACCACGCTGCCACGGGATTCCTATGTGAAGATTGCAGGCGGGGGACATGATCAATATGATAAGCTGACCCATTCTGGAATTTATGGGATTGCAAGCTCGGTGAAGACCCTGGAGAACCTGTTTGGAATTGACATCAACTACTATTTCCGAGTGAATTTTACCTCGTTGGAACGCATTGTGGATGTTTTAGGCGGAATCGATGTGGAGAATCCCGTAACCTTCCAAGCGAATGGCAAGACCTTCGCTCAGGGAACCATTCATTTAAATGGTAAGGACGCCCTAACTTTTTCGAGAGAGCGGCACCATCTCGCGGATGGAGATCGAGACCGGGGCAGAAATCACCAGCGCGTTCTCATTGCCATTCTGAAGAAGGCCATGTCGCCCTCCATATTGCTCAACTACCCAAGCTTGATGGACACGCTGGGAGATGCGACGCAGACGAACATGCCCGTGGACAAGATGACAGAGCTGATTAATGAACAGCTGGAGAAAGGAACGAAGTGGACCTATGACACTGCAGAGGTGAGCGGAACCGGTTCCACAGGGAAGTTGCCCTCCTATGCCATGCCGGGCTGGAAATTGTATATGTACCGGCTCAATGAGGAGAGTGTGAGAGCCAATGCCTCGAAGATGAAGGAGGTTTTGGGCATCGGAAAATAGCGGCTCGTGTTGGCAAAAATGCGAGAAAATGATAGATTAGGAAAGCGTAGAGACAAGATAGAAGGGAAACGATTAGAAAATCATAAAGGAGCAACTATGAAGCGCAATAAAATCTTGCTTGCCGCTTTGCTTCTGGGATTATGTCTGACGGGTTGTCAAAAGGAAAAGCTGGTAAGCTATCACTCCTTACGACAGAAGACGGAGTCCGGAGAAGATGTCAAGATGAAGAAGGATATGGGCCAGCCGGTGGAAGAGACCACAAAGGCGGAGCCGGAAAAGGCAAGCAGTCAGGAACCGGCTTCGAAGAGGGAAAGTGCCAAGGAATCGCCAGCGGCATCCTCTACTGTGAGCAATGAAGAAGAGCCTGTCAAAGAGAGTGAGTCCTCCCAAGTAGAGAAATCCTCCCATCTAGAAACGGGACAAGAGAATGGTGTGCAAGAGGGACAAAGCCTCAAGCTTGACCATGCGATTGCCCCACTCTCAAAAACGAACGAGGATGCCAAGGTGCTCTATGAGATACCGGCGGGAGAGACCTTTACCATCAACCAGGTGTATGACGATGGTTGGGTTCGAATCGATTACCAAGGCTTCTACGGATATCTTCCCGCCGGCCGCATTAAGTAAAGGGTGACAAGAGAATGATCGACCTGCATAACCACATCATCTATGGAGTCGACGATGGCTCCCGGAGCCTGGAAGAGTCTGTCGAGATGGCGCGTCAATTTGTGGAACTCGGAGTCAACCGCTTGGTTGCCACTCCGCATTATCGCCCCTCCCAGGCATTTGTGGGGGAAAGGGACATGATGAGGGAACGGTTGGGAGCCATTCAGGAGGCAGTGAACCGAGAAGGCCTTGATTTACAGATGGATCTGGGCAATGAGCTGTACTATTGTCCGGAAATCTTACCCCTGCTGAAGGAAGGGAGGCTGTCTCCCTATGGGGACTCTCACTACATCCTCCTGGAAATGCCCTTTCGGCAGGAGCCGGTGGGAATGTCGGCTTTTCTTTACGAACTGCAGATGGCAGGTTACATTCCCCTTCTCGCGCATGTGGAGCGCTACTTTTATGTGACCGATTCTCCAAGTTGGTTGGACCCCTGGCTGAATAAGGGGTGCTATGTGCAGTGCAATCTCTCTTCGCTTACGGAGGAGGGGAGTCCCGCATATGCGACCATTGTGGAGCTCTTGCGCCAGGGTAAGGTTCATGTCTTTGCCGGCGATTGTCATCAAGCCGAGTGGAGGTCTCCGGCCGGTCAACAGGCGGGAATTCGAGAACTCCGCTATCTGGTGGGGGAAAATGGAATCAAGGAGCTCCTGGAAGAGAATCCCAAGCGGCTCTTGGAGAATAAAAGACTTCTTTCCACGGCCTATGCGGTGGAAGGAAAGTCAACGAAAAAGAAGCAGAAAAAGGGGTTCTTCTCCTTTTTTCGGCGGAATAAAGGACAGTAATGGAGGACAGGATGACAGAACAGATCAACAAAGGGCCTCAGGTTGGGGAAGAACAGGAAATCTCCCTGTTAGAACTTTGGATGGGGATCCGGAAGCGTCTCTTTTGGATTATACTCTTTTCCGTTTTAACCGGCATCTTTGCTTTTGCAGCCAGTCGCTTTTTGATTACCCCCAAGTATGAAACACATGCCATGGTCATTGTGGGGAAGAACAACAAGGACAAACAGCAGGAAAAAGACCTTCAGTACAACGATGTCTTGCTCTCGCAGAAGCTGGTGGATACCTACAAGGTGATCATCCGGTCCCGGGCCATTCAAGACAAGATCATCAATGACCTAAAATTAGACATGGATCCGAAAGAATTGGACCGCCTTACGACGGTGACCTCCGTGGATACCACCGAAGTCATCAAGGTGTCTGTGCAGGATGTGATCCCGGAACGGGCCATGGATATCGCCAACCAGACAGTGGAGGTTTTCAAGAACGAGGTGACTAAGATCATGCAGCTGGATAACGTGCGGATTTTGGATGCCGCACGTCTTCCGCAGAAACCGGTGAGTCCCAAGATGGTCCAGAATACGGTTTTGGGAGTGCTCCTGGGCTTGGTGATCGGGGTTGCCATTGCGGTGTTCCGCGAGATGACCGATACTCGCATTCACGGGGTCAAGGATTTGCGTATGGTGACGGATCTGCCGGTTCTGGCTCGGATTCCGAAGACGAAGGAGGAGTAAATGGCAAAGAATTCTTATTACGGACGGGTGAACATACGAAAAGAAGCCTTTAATACCCTCCGAACGAATATTCAGTTTTCTTCCATTGATCGGGATTTGAAGGTGATGGCGCTCACCTCCTCCCATTCCGCGGAAGGGAAAACGACGATTGCCCTGGAGCTGGGGGAAAGCTTCAGCAATACAGGCATCAAGGTCCTTGTGATCAACTGCGATTTGAGAAAGCCCACCATGCAAGAGCTCTTCGAACAGCAGGTCACCGTGGGACTCACCAATGTGCTTTTGAAAAAGTGTTCGGTGGAGGATGTCATCTTTGAAGAGAATGGAACCTATTACCTGATGTCAGGCCCCTTGCCGCCGAACCCCACGGAGCTTCTGGGCTCCCAGACCATGAAGAATTTGATCGAGCGTCTGGAGCAGGAGTTCGACCTCATCCTGATCGATACGCCACCCACCGGCCTTTTCTCCGATGCAGCGATTCTATCTCCGGTGGTGGATGGCTATTTGCTGGTATGTGCGGAAAATGAGACCCGAAAAGATGAGATGGCTCACACCATTGACAGCCTGGAACGGGTGGATGGAAACATCATTGGCGTGATTATGAGCATGGTGGAATCCGAAGGCCTCACCTATGGTCACTACGGCAAGTACGGAAAATATGGAAAATACGGGGCCTACACGAAGAAATAAGATCGCTCCCGCAGGACGCATCGACAAAAGTCGGTGCGTTTTTTTATGGAAGAAAGTTTGCTCACAAAAAAGCCGTATCGCCCGGCGGAATACCGGGGATACGGCTTTCATTATGGATCCGATGGGAGTCGAACCCACGACCTCTGCGATGCGAACGCAGCGCTCTCCCAACTGAGCTACGAACCCATAAGTTTTACCCGCTTATTATACGCTTGTGGAGAAAGATAATCAAGGGGGAGCGAAGAAAGCGGTGGGAATTTTGAAGGGAGGGATAGGTTTTACAAAATAGTCATAACATTCTTCAAGAATCCGAAAAAAAGGAAATGCTTTTCCAAAAATGTTGAGCACGGGCGCTCTTTCGCGATATAATTTTTTTAACTCTCAAAAAAGGAGAGAGAAACAAAAAGGAGATTACCATGTGTGGAATTGTTGGATATATAGGTGAAGATCAGGCCACGCCGATTCTGTTGGATGGTCTGCAAAAGTTGGAGTATCGGGGCTATGATTCCGCGGGCATTGCGGTGTATTCGCAGGATCACAATCTTGCC
This sequence comes from uncultured Tissierellia bacterium, assembly GCA_937923265.1. Lineage (GTDB taxonomy): Bacteria > Bacillota > Clostridia > Tissierellales > Peptoniphilaceae > CALAJY01. The sequence continues at coordinate 22,359 of CALAJY010000004.1, read as the reverse complement.
GAGGAGAAGCGAATCCGGATTATAAAGTCGGTGGGACGCCTGCAGAATCTGTCGGTCAAGATTGACCAGCAGAATGGACTTCTGGGAACGGCGGGAATCGGGCACACCCGGTGGGCGACCCATGGAGAGCCCTCGGAAAAGAATGCCCATCCCCTGACTTCCGATGACCATCTCGTCGTTGGCGTACATAATGGCATCATCGAGAACTTCCGCGAGATTCGTCAGGAACTGGAGCAGGCAGGCTATTCCTTTTATTCCGAGACGGATACCGAGGTGGGCATCAAACTGATTCACAAGCTTTATGAGGAAGCGGGTCATGATCCTCTTCAGGCCATGAAGGGGATGGTGGCAAAGGTTCGGGGATCCTATGCCCTGGCGGTTCTCTTTTCCGATCGACCGAATGAGATTTGGGTGAGCCGGAAGGATTCCCCCATGATCCTGGGGAAGGAGCAGGAGGGATCCTACCTGGGATCGGACGTGCCCGCCCTTTTAAATTACACGCGGAATGTCTACTACATCAAGGACCGGGAAATTGCCTGCCTGAAACGGGGAGACATTCAGGTCTACGATGCGGAGGGAGAGCCCGTGGATGTGGAGTATAAGCACATCGATTGGGATGCCCAGGCGGCAGAGAAGGGGGGCTATGACCACTTCATGCTGAAAGAAATTCATGAACAGCCGACCGCCCTTCGAAAGACCCTGGGGGCCTATGTGAAGGAGGGGCATGTCGATTTCCACGAGGACCTTCCGGATGAGCTTCTGAAGAAGGTGGAGCGCATTCATTTCGTGGCCTGCGGGTCGGCTTACCATGTGGGAATGGTGGCCCGCTATGTGCTGGAAAAGCTCGCCCGCGTGCCCGTTCTCTGTGATGTGGCCTCGGAGTTCCGATATCGCGATCCGATTCTGCAGGAGAATGATCTGGTTGTGATTGTGAGCCAGTCGGGAGAAACGGCGGACAGCCTGGCTGCCCTGCGAAAGGCCAAGGAGGGCGGGGTCAAGACCCTGGCCCTGGTCAATGCCGTGGGTTCGACCATCTCCCGAGAGGCGGACTATGTTCTTTATACCTTGGCGGGACCCGAAATTGCGGTGGCAACCACCAAGGCCTACAGCACCCAGCTCCTGATTTGCGACCTCTTGGCGGTGCATCTCGGCGTTCTCCGAGGACAGCTTTCCGAGCAGGAAGAGGGACGATTGCTGCAAGCCCTGGAGAAGCTGCCGGAGCAGATGGAGGAGCTGTTAAAGGATCCCTCCCCCGAGCAGGAATTAGCCAACCGGTTTGTGGATGCCCAGAGCATGTTCTTTATCGGCCGGGGGATCGATTATGCGGCGAGTCTTGAGGCCAGCTTGAAGCTCAAGGAGGTCAGCTACATTCATTCCGAGGCCTATCCCGCCGGAGAACTGAAGCACGGCACGATCAGCCTGATCGAGGACGGGACCCTGGTGATCGGTCTCATGACCCAGCCGGACCTGTTGGAGAAGACACGGTCGAATCTGGTAGAGGTGAAGACCCGGGGAGCCTTTGTCTGTGGGGTCAGCTACCGGGGGTCCGAGGAACTGGACCGGATTGCGGATTGCCTCCTGTGCATCCCCAAAACAGAGCCGATCTTCGCCACGAGTCTTTTGATTGTTCCCCTGCAGCTTTTTGCCTATTACATTTCCGTGGGTAAGGGCCTGGATGTGGACAAACCGCGGAATCTTGCAAAAAGTGTGACCGTGGAATAGACTGAAGGGGAAGACAAGATTTCTTGTATTTCCAAAGCGGTTGGAGTATTATTTTATGTCGGTTGTGTTTTTCATGACCGGGTTGATGAAAAGCGAATCTGATGAAGCGAACCTCCGGATTTTTTTCCGGGGGGTTCTTCGTTCCCTCAGAGGCTGCAGGGACTGAATCTTAGCCAGGAGGCAAAAATGAGACTTGTTGGAACTACGTCAAGAGGAATACGCGGGCCAATTATTCGCCAGGGAGATGACATTCGTCGCTTTGTAGTTGATGCAGTGATGAATGCATCCGAAGCGGAAGGATTCTCGTTTCATGACAAGGATGTGGTGAGCATTACGGAGGCAATTGTTGCTCGTGCTCAGGGAAATTATGCCACAGTGGACCAGATTGCGGCAGACGTCCGTAAGAAATATCCTGATGGGGTGATCGGACTCTACAAACCGATCCTCAGCCGTAACCGCTTTTCGTTGAACCTAAAGGGAATTGCTCGCGGAGCAAAGAAGATCATCCTTCAGTTGACCTATCCTTCCGATGAGGTCGGCAATGAGCTGATTTCGGTGGATCGCCTGGATGAAAAGGGCTTGGATCCTTGGACGGACGTGTTAACGGAAGAGAAGTTTCATGAACTCTTTGGACACGTGGAGCATCCCTTTACCGGCGTGGACTATATGCAGTTCTTCCGGGACCTGATTGAGGCAGAGGATTGTGAACTGGAGATCATCCTCGCGAACCGCCCCCAGGAGCTGCTCAACCATTGCAAGAACATTCTCACCTGCGACATTCACAGCAGAAAGCGGACAAAACGCCTCCTGAAAGAAGCGGGAGCAGAATCGGTCTATAATTTGGAAGACATTCTTTCCGAGTCAATCGACGGAAGTGGGTATAATGAAAAATATGGTCTCTTAGGCTCCAATAAGGCAACGGAAGAAAAGGTCAAACTTTTCCCGAGAGACTGCCAGGAGGATGTGGAAGCCATTGCCAAAGAACTCCGTGAGAAGACGGGCAAGCAGATTGAGGTCATGGTGTATGGCGACGGGGCTTTCAAGGATCCCGTCGGTGGCATCTGGGAGCTGGCCGATCCCGTCGTTTCGCCGGCCTATACGTCCGCTTTGGAAGGCGTTCCCAACGAATTGAAGCTAAAGTACTTGGCCGACAATGATTTTGGGGACTTATCCGGAGAAGCCCTGGAAAAGGCCGTCAAGGAAAAGATTGCTCAAAAGGAAGGCGACCTAAAGGGCAAGATGGTTTCGGAAGGAACCACGCCACGCCGGATCACCGACCTGTTAGGGTCTCTTTCGGATCTGACTTCCGGCTCCGGAGATAAGGGGACTCCGATTGTTTTGATTCAGGGTTATTTCGATAACCTGACCATGGGTGACTAAGTTTCTACAGAATTTGGTTCATTCGAAAAAGGGGGTTCATGATGAAATTTGCATATACGAAACATGTAGCGGTGGTGTTGCTGGCGGCCGGTCTCTTGGTGGGTTGCCAGTCGGGTGACAAGGAGAACACCACGTCGTCCTCGGTCCAAGACCAGTCTGTGGTCGCTTCCGAATCGGCATCCGCTTCCGCCGTAAGCTCGGAAGCAAGCCCGGTTTCTTCCGACGAGAAAGCGGAGGTCTCTTCGTCAGAAGCAGTGTCCGGTGCGGAAGAGAGCTCGAAGAAAGAGGGACAGGTTCTCAACGATGACCAGCAGCAGGTTCTTGACTCCCTGTTTTCTCAGGTTTCGCAGTTGAAAGAAGGGGTGGCGGGTGCCAGTCTTTCTGCGGCAAAGACCGTTGGGAATTGGTTTAACGAAATTGGCGAGAAGGACTTTAGTGTGGACCAGGTTGTGGCCGGTTTCCGGAACTTTTTCCAGAAGGCCGGAAGCGAAGCAAAAGAAGGCTTCCAGCATGGCTGGGAGATGGTGAAGCCCTTCGCCAATGAATTGGCAAGTCGGAGCAAAGATGCTTTGGGCATGCTCAAGGATGCGGGCATCAATCTGAATAACAAGGCGCTGAATTCCGATGCCTGGCAGAAGATTCAGCAGGGCATTGATGAAACGCTTAAGAAGTAGTTTTCATAGGAAATAGCCGGTAAGAGGAGGACCTACGGGTCCTCCTCTTTTTATTGCCGGGAAAGAGTGCCGGGGAAGTGGACGATTGAAACCATGCTGCGACAGAAAACGAAAAGAGGGAAACAATTTTTCTTTTGGGGTGATTTATCCTGATAGTGGATCTTTGAAGAAAAGAAAAAGAAACAACCGATCCAAGGGCAGCGGATTTTCGCTGCTCTTTTTCATATAAATATTTTTGTTCACACTAGAAAGGAACCCAAATGAAAAGGAAATTGGAAAAACGATCATTTTTTGTACGATGTTTTGCCCTGCTGCTTGCTTTCCTGTTGGTGGCGGGCCCCCTTTGTGGTGCTTTTACCCCCGTCCAAGCGGCAGGCTCCGAGGTGGGGTCGGATTCGGCGCCTTCTCTGGATGAGCTGGTCGGCTTCACGAAGAAGGAGCTCATTGCCCACTTAGAGTCCCATGAACACGATCACTTCTATCTGGGGACTCCCTATGCCCACGGGACGATGCAGGAAATGGGAGATGCGTATTTTCGAGCGGAGAACGTGATGTTGCCGGGAAAATCCATGAACTGCACGGGCTTTGTCTGCTATGTCCTGCGGCAAATCGGCGGTGCCTTGGAAGTCATCAAGCCCAAGCACTATTTGACGGGGGCCTATGTGACCAACGCCTCCAATTGGTTTCGCTACATTGTTCGTGAGAAGAACGCAAAATCCTACCGCTTTAACAATGTTCGGGAATTGTTGGATTCGGGTCTCGCGACAAAGGGGGATATCCTCTATTTCGAACCCATGGTTTGGTCAAAGAATACGGATGCCCACATCGGCTTTTTCTGGGGAGACACGCCGAAGGAAAATAAATTCTGGCATTCGGATCATCAGGGTAATCGCATCAGCACGATTCAATCGAAGTATCCCAACTGCGCTCTCTATCTCTTCAAGATCAGGGACATCCCGAAGACGCCTCCCAAGCCACCGGAGAGCAAGAAGGGAGCGCTGAGGGTTCGAAAAGTTTCCGACCGGCCGGAGCTCAGCCGACAATCTTCCCAATACCGTTTGGAGGGAGCGCAATTTGCCGTGAGAGATGCCTCCCATGCCCTGGTGGGAACGCTCACAACGGGAGCCGATGGGCAATCGAACACCTTGAACAATCTCAAGGAAGGCAAGTATACCCTGCAAGAGACGCAGGCACCGGCCGGATTTGCGCTGGATCCCAAAGAATACCCGGTGAACGTTGTGGGAAACCGGACCGCTACCTTTAGGGCAAAAGATTCGGTGAAATATGATCCGATTTCTCTTCTTCTCAAGAAAAAATCATCCCGGGAAACCGGAACCGAGAACCTATCGGGGGCGGAATTCACCTGCTCCTATTTCGACACCCTCACGAGAGACGTGTCCAAGCGGCAGCCCGTCAGAAGCTGGAAGTTCAGAACGGATGCGAAGGGAGAGATCCATCTGGCCTCCCCATATCGGATTGGCGGAGATGACTTTTTCCGAGATCCGAAGGGACGTCCGGTGGGTTTGATCGGGACCTATGTTTTTCAAGAGACCAAGGCACCGAAAGGCTATGTGTTGGATTCCAGGTCCTACTATGGCTTTGTGACGGATTCGGGAACGGAGCAAATTCTCCACAGCTATCGCACCCCCGTTGTACCCAATGCACCGGTTGTGGGATCCATCCATGGACAAAAAACGGATGCCGAGACCAAAGCACCCATTCCGGGAACGAGGCTGGGACTTTTCACTCCACAGGGGAAGGTTGCCAGGGATGCCAACGGAAAGGAGATTTCTCCGGTGCTCACCGATGCCCGGGGGAATTACCGCTTTCAAAATCTTCCCTTTGGCAACTACCTGGTGAAAGAGTTGGAACCGGCAAAGGGCTATGTCAAAGAGACCTTGGTGAAGAAGGCTTCCATCGTCAACAACGAAGACCGGGTCATGGTCAACTTTACCAACCAGCCGCAAAAGATGCGATTTACCCTGGATAAGTTGGACATTTTTTCGGGGGACCGGCCCCAAGGGCAGGGAAGTCTTCGGGGGGCGGAGTTTGAGATTCGCCTGGTGCAGTGCTACCGGAAAGGGGCAACCCTCAAGAAGGGGCAGCGAATGGGGATCCTTCGAACCGATGCTTTCGGGAGAGCCCAATCCCCGGATTTACCCCTGGGAATCTATGATATCGTGGAAACGAAGGCCCCCCTGGGCTATGATCGAAATCCTGTGGCGATTCGAATCGAGGGAAAGGCAGATGGAAAAGGTGGGATCTATACCACATCGGTTCATCAAAAGACAGAGAATGGGAAGACGTTGTTGAATGCCTTTTCGGAAAAAGTTCGCGAGCTCAATGAGCTGAACCGCATCAACGCGAATGGAAGCAAGAACTATCGAACCTTTGAGGTGGAAAGTCCGGCTCCCTTCGCCATCAAGGAACAGGATCCGGCCCATGTTTGCTCCTATGATCTGGCAAAGTATGGACGAATCGCCCTAAGCAAGCATGCCGATGGAGAACGTGGCGACCAGGCGGCAAGTCAGTCGGGGGAGCGTCTGAAGGAAGGCGGCATCGCCTTTTCCGTGAAGAATTCCAAGGGACAGGTGGTCGACTCCTTTGTGACGGATGCAGCGGGACGGGGCTCTAGCAGGTGGCTTCCCTATGGGACCTACCGAGTTCACCAGCAAACCCCAAAAAAGGGATTTATTCGGGTTCCCGATTTTTCGGTGACGGTCAAGGATTCCTTTGCGGAGTACCAGTATAATCTGGAGAATTATGCCCGCCTCGCTTGGCTGAAAATCGTGAAGATCGACCGGGAGACAAAGAAAGAGATTCCCCAAGCGGGCATCACCTTTGAACTTTATGAAGAAACGGGAAAGCAGGTTCATCAATGGGTCTCTTATCCGGTTCCCCGAGAAATTCATCAATTTGTCACGGATTCCTCGGGCACGGTTCAATTGCCGCAGCGGTTAAGAGAGGGCCGCTATTATCTGAAGGAGATCCGGGGTCCTCAGGGCTATTACCTGAATCCCACCGGAGACAAGATTCCCGTGGATATTCGGGCGGATGGTTCGGTCGCACCCGTGGTTGTGAAGGATGTTACGAATCTCCCGCAGAAGGGGCAGGTCCTGTTACAGAAAACGGGAAATCTGCTCACGGGCATCGAGTGGGACAAGGCTGACCCTGCTATCCTGCGGCCCATTTTTACGAAACAGCTGCTGGCGGGCAGTAAGTGGGAGATTCTTGCAGCGGAAGATATCATCTCTTTGGATGGGAAGACAGTCTTCTATCGGAAGGGAGAAACGGTGGACCGGCTTGTGACGAACGCCAAGACGGCGGTAAGGAGCAAGCTGCTTCCCCTGGGCACCTATATTCTTCGCGAGACAAAGGCTCCGAAAGCCTTTGTTAAAGAAACGAAAGACACGGTGTTTTCCCTGACCCCGCAGGCATCCACCATTCGGGTACAGGCGCTCACCCGGAAAAAGCATAACGAGCGAAAAGAAGTCCGCTTCCACTTTGTGAAGAGCTTTGAACAGTCCCGAGCCTTTACGAAAGGAATGAAGGCCACCTTTGGTCTGTTCCTGAAAGAAGCCTACACAGAGAATGGAATCACAATTCCCAAGGATACACTCCTGGCTAAGACTACGGTCACCGCGCAGCCCGAAACGGGAAAGGATACCATCTCGGTTACCGGTAAATTTGCGGGCATTTCCATTGACGGGACCTTCTACATGAAAGAACTGGCGGGATCGGAAGGCTATCGGATCGACGAGAGAAAGAGAGAGGTTGTCGCGGATTTTTCCCGGAGCAATGACCCGGAGCAAACCGTTCGTCTCCTCACGCCCATTCCCAATGATCTGGTGTCCATCGATCTCAAGGTATATAAATTTGAGATGGGCAGCGATCCCAAGCTTCCCGTGGAAGGGGCCAAGTATCGACTGGTCGCCGTGGATGCGGTAAAGGGGGAGACCGTGATCGGTCAATACATGACCGATAAAAACGGAATCATCAAAGTCAACAATCTGGATACGGGAACCTATTATCTGGAAGAGCTGGAAGCGGCAACAGGTTATCGGAAGGATGAGGGACGAACCGATCTGGTGATCGATGGGAAAAAGGATGGAGAAAAGAAGATCACAATTTGGGAGGAAAAGATTCCCTCGATACGGACCTTCCTCTTTGACGCCTTGGATCATGAAAAAGATCTGCCCTTGGAAGAGGACATCAAGATTCTCGACCGGGTGTCCTATTGGGATCTCATTCCCGGAAAGGAGTACCGGCTTCAAGGGACCCTACTTCGCAAGCGTGACGGGGAAGTCATTGCGCGAGGAGAGCAGAGTTTTGTTCCCACAAGTCGGAACAGCGATGTCGATGTTGAATTTCTCATCAACAGCAAGGAATTGGTGGGAGAAGACCTGGTCGCCGGGGAGATCCTGCTTCGCGATGGCAAGATTTTGACCCGGCACATGGACCGGGAAGACGAGAAGCAGACCATCCACGTACCCGCCATTCGGACACATGCAACGGGCGAGCGAGGAGAACAGCGCCTGGATCCTTCGCAAACCGTCGTGATTCAAGATAAGGTCTCCTTCACGAATCTCTTGGTCGGAAAGGAGTACACGATTTTGGGAAGGCTGATGGACCGGGAAAGCGGAAAGGCCCTGCTGGTAAAGGGAAAGCCCGTGACCGCTCGCAAAACCTTCACACCAAAGAGTGCCGATGGAGCCGTCACGATGGAATTTCTCCTGGATGCATCCACCCTTCGCGGCAAGCAGTCGGTGGTCTTTGAGAAGCTATACCGAGGGAAAAAGCTGGTTGCCTTCCACGAAAAACTGACCGACTCCGATCAGACTATTCAGGTGACCAATCCCGGCTTACAGACGCGGGCCTTTGTGACAGGGGACAAGAAGCTTGTGCCGGCGAAGGGGAGAGAAAAAATCTATGATTTGGTTCATTATCGGGACCTCATCGTTGGCAAGACCTATACCCTCCGCACGAGATTGGTTCTTGTGGATGATCCCCGGAAGGGAGTCCTGGAAAGGAAGACGTCATTTGTTCCTGAAACGACCGAGGGCGACCAAAAGGTCGACCTGGGAGAGCTGGACCTGCGAGAATTTGCGGGGAAGAAACTGGTGGTCATCGAAGAACTGCGAGATGAGAAGGGAAATCTTCTGGCCCGGCACGATGATGTGTCCGATGCCAAGCAGACCATAACCATTCAACCGCTGCCCCCGGCTCCTCCGAAAGAGCAAACTCCACCCAAAAAAGAGGCCCCACCCACGGGGGAGGGAGCACTTCTCGCTTGGACCGGACTGCTGTCGGCGGCCCTTCTGACCGGTGGACTGATTCGAAAGAGGCTTGGCATCGGTCAATATTGATGCAAAGAGAGGGAGCGAAAGCTCCCTCTTTTTTTGGGGATAAGCAGGATGTCTCGCTCTCTTGAGGACACCTCACCCATTTTTTAGGACCGGAAAACTGGGCGAGAAATAAAAAAGCGGTAGGAGGAAATCCTACCGCTGCCGCATGGAGATGGCGAGAGTCGAACTCGCGTCCAAAAACACTTCTTCATGAGTTTCTACGAGCGTAGTTTATTTAAATTGTTTCCCGATCAGCCCATCAAATAAACAAGAAAAACTCATCGGTAGCTTCATAGATCCAACCTGCAGGCAAAGCTTACTGCAAGAAGTTTCCCGACATAGGTGAGGTCAGCCGAAATGTTACGGGTCCACTTCGGGGACCGGCCGCCAAGTTAGGCAGCGTAAGCTAATTCGTTGTCGTTAGCAGTTATATTTAGTTGCCTTTTTAACGTCATCTGCCTGACGGCTCGCTTCTCATGAGTCTGTGTCCCTGTCAAAACCGGGTCATCCCCATATGTAGCGATAATTATACCATATTTGACCAAAGTTGCAAAATTTTCGGAGAAGGAACAAAAAGGGTGTCAAAAAGGAGGAATCGGGTAATGATAGAATGTAGAAAAAACAAACAGAATGATAATTTGATGGAATGAGAGTGATTATTTAGCATGAATCCAACCTTTATGAAGTTCGGTAAAAAAGTACAATTGTTTTTGCTCAGCCTTTTTCTGATTACCGGTCTTGTCTCGCTCTCTGCCTGCGGAAAGCGGCAGAAGGCCCAATCCGTCTCGAATCCGGGAATCGCCTGGGCAAGCGAACGAGCCTCCGGGAAACAGGCGGGCGACAATGAAAAAACAGAAGAGGATCGGGAGGAGATTTCGGAGAATCACCCCTACTGGAAACAGGGGGATGTGGTGGCCTATCTTCAAAAATACCAAAAGCTGCCTCCCAATTTTATAAAAAAAGAAGAGGCTCACCATACGGGCTGGTCGGTGAGAGAAGCTCCCAAGCGGATCATCGGTGGGGATGTCTTCGGCAACCGTGAGGGGTTCTTACCGGAGAAAAAGGGAAGAAAGTATTATGAAGCGGACCTCTGTGAAGGATACCGGGAAAATCGAGGTCCCCGTCGGCTGATTTATTCCAATGACGGTCTGATTTACGTGACGTGGGATCATTATGATAGCTTTCAAAAAGTAGCAGGGAATGAGAGAAAGTAGGAATCATGAAACGATATATCGTTCGAGGATCTCGTCTGGAGTCCAAACAGAGCAGTTATGAATATCTGGCAGATGTTTTCGATGCCCCTTCCACCTTTGGGCATAATCTGGACGCACTCTGGGACCTGTTGACGGAGTTAGAGGATGCGGATATTGAAGTCGATGAAGCGAGAGAAATCGTAAAGAATATGGGAAGCTATGGGCTGAAACTTTTAGATGTGTTAGGAGACCTGCAGAAGACAAACAACTGCCGGATTCACATTTACTGGTGACGGCAGAAAAACATGACAAAAGAAAAAACGCCGAAGGTTACCGATGGTAGCCTTCGGCGTTTTGCGTTCGTAAGGGTTGTCTAGTCAATGGGACACATATGAGGTCCCTGGGATTCATCGGGATCCTTGGGCTCTCCCTCCACCAGATTTTTTCCCAGGTAGTCGATGATGTCATCGGATTCATAGAGGGACTTGCCATCGATGAAGAGGCAGGGGACTTGGTTTTGACCGCCATTTTCCACGAGCTCTTCCTTGAACTTGGGCTCCTCGATGATGTCGCGATACTCGATGTCCCGGATGTCATTGTTTTTGATGAAGGACATCACCTTCTGGCAGAAGGGACATGAATCTTTTTTATATAAAATATATTGGGTCATTGGTTCACACTCCTTTTCTCAGTATGTTTTTTACTTACCCTCTTTCGGGCAAGATAAACGGCAGGAAATGGATAACGATTTCGGTATCGCAAGGCATTCGTGTTAAAATAGGGAAAAGAGGGAGGAGGCCCATATGCTGAAAAAATTTGATCGTAAATCCTTTGCAAATCCCTATGCGAATCGGGATTTGGACCAACTGGGAGAAGAGTTGGCAGAGTTACAGAGAGAATGTGTTCAAGAAAAAGTTCCTGTCCTGATCACAATTGACGGCTGGGAGTCTTCGGGGAAGGGCAAGGTGCTCAACCATGTGGTTCGCTTGCTGGATGCCAAGCATTACCGCGTGAATCGACTGGTGGAAGCCAAGGCAGAGGAGAAACGACTCTTTACCTTGCCGTATTGGAGCCACCTACCCGCATATGGGGATTTTGGGATCTTCAATCGGTCTCTTTATGATCAACTTTTTCAAAACGTGAAAATGTCTGCAAAGCAGCTGAAAGACTGCTTGCAGATGATCGAGGAGACCGAAAAATTGCTGGCCGGGGATCATATGATCCAGGTAAAGTATTTTTTGCATCTCACCAAGGAAGAGCAAAAGCAGAGAATGGAAGAGCTTGCGGATGATCCGGCGGCATCCTTTCTTGTCTCCAAAGAGGATTTGGTGCAACAGGATAAGTATAAAGAAGCCTATCAGCATATCAACGAAATTCTCAATGCCACCAATTTTTCCTTCGCACCCTGGACCATCGTTGCCGCCAAGGACACGGAGCTTTGCTCGAAATTTATTCTTTCCGACATCATTGACAAGCTGGGAAAGCAACTGAAGCAGATTAAGGAAGACCGGGCAAAGGAAGCGGAGGCAAAGTTTTCCTTCCAGGCCAAGAAGAAATTAAAGGACTTTGACCTGTCGGGTCGTGTTGATAAGAAGGAGTATGAAAAGGAACTTCTCGCGCTGCAGGAAGAGGCGGGAGACTTGGCCTATGAACTTTATAAGGCGAAGATTCCCACGGTATTAGCCTTCGAGGGCATTGATGCAGCGGGGAAAGGAGGATCGATTCAACGACTTCTTCGCAACATCGATGCCCGCCTCTATCACATCAATCCGACCTCGGCGCCTAATGATGCGGAAAAAGATCACCACTATTTGTGGCGGTTCTACAACAACATTCCGGATCCGGGAGAGATTGCCATCTTCGACCGGAGCTGGTACGGTCGGGTCATGGTGGAGCGCATCGAGAAATTTGCCCGACCCGGGGAATGGATGCGGGCCTATGAGGAGATGAACACCATGGAGAAACAGCTCACGGACCATGACAGCATCGTGCTGAAATTCCTGCTTTTGATCTCAAAAAAGGAACAGAAAAAGCGGTTTAAGGACCGGGAGAAGGAGAAGCCCTATAAAATCACGGAAGAGGATTGGAGAAATCGAAAGAAGTGGAAGGACTATCTCATCGCCATGGAGGATATGGTGGAGCTGACCGATCGAGAAAATGCTCCCTGGATTCTCATCTCCAGTGAGCAGAAAAAGTATGCCCGTCTGGAGGTTCTGAAGGCATTTATCCGAGCAGGGAAAAAAGCCCTGGCCAATAAAAAAGCCGTCCGGCAAGGATCCCGGACGACGGATTTGTAAGTGTTCTCGGTTTTACAGCTGGAAAAGGGAGCCGGGGAAGGCCGGGGTATGTGTCCAGCTTTCGCGAGTCGGAAGCATCGTATCGTCCGCAACGGCCTTGCGGAAGGCCTGGGACTTGCTTAATAAATAAGCAACGGGAATTCCAATCACAGCGACAATAATAAGTTCGGAAAGCATGATCTGACCGGTTACCGCCACAAAGGCATTCCCGGGAATCTGCCCGAGGAAGAGAGATTCTCCACTATAAAGGAAGGAGAAAACCGCTGGCCAAATGCTGGCAATCCAATGGTTTTTGGACTTTGCCATGCAGAGAGTGGCGAGAAGAGTGCCTAAGGTTCCGACAAACATATCGATGGCACCAAGAGGGCTGGGAATGTTTGATAGGAAACAACCGATCGTGAGTCCGATTACATTCTTGGGATCGAAAAAGACCAACCAGTTCAACAGTTCCGAAAAGCGGAATTGAATGGGACCATAGCTGATCCCGAAACCGGCTAGGGTAATCACCGCATAGAAGGCAGCGATGAGGGCCTGTCTTGCGAGAAGACGGCTGGTAAATGAAAATTTCATTGAACCTCCTTTAGGAGTGTTCATGGCGATAAAAAAATAAGCGTCAGGAAGGACGCTTGTCCTTGATTTTTTTAGTGGGTGCCAAGAAACACTATCCTTGATTTTTAGTGTGGGTGCCAAGAAACACAATACCGATATAGTTTAGCGAATTTGTCAACAAAATGCAATGAGCGGAGGCGAGGTGCGAAGATGAAAGTAGTGGCAGGGGTCGATGTTGGCGGCACCACGGTCAAAATCGGGCTTTTTGATGTGGACGGAAGCCTTTTGGATAAGGGGAGCATTGCCACTCAGGTGGACCGTGGTGCCGATTTTATCCTGCAAAGAATCGCGAATAAGATTTTGGAGATGGTGCGGGACCGGGGCCTCCAGCGGGAGGACCTCCTGGGAATCGGCATCGGCATTCCGGGACCCGTGTTACACGAAGAGTATGTGGAGCTTTGTGTGAATCTCAACTGGAAACAGGTTCATGTCGGAGAGCTCTTGCGGGAGAAAATTCAGCGGCCGGTTTACGTGGAAAATGATGCGAATGTGGCGGCCCTTGGAGAAATTTGGCGGGGGGCCGGAGCAAACCGTGATTCCCTGGTTCTCCTCACCCTGGGAACGGGCGTCGGGGGTGGCATTGTGGTGCACAATCGCGTGATTTCCGGCTTTCATGGTGCCGGGGGAGAGGTGGGTCACATTCCCGTTCTGGACCAACCCGTCGCAAGAACCTGTGGCTGTGGAAAGCATGACTGTGCGGAATTGGCGGTTTCGGCCACGGGGATTGTGGCCTATTGTCGGGAACTCATGGAAAAGGAAGGAGAGGATTCCTCCCTGCGCCACTATAACGGAGGATACGATGCCCGGGCGATTTTCATGGCAGCGGAAAAGGGAGATCCGGTTGCCGAGAAGGTCGTGGACCATACCGGCCGGATTTTAGGGAAAACACTGGCCCTAATCGGCGGGGTGATTGATCCCGAGGTCTTCGTCATCGGCGGGGGTGTGTCCCGAGCGGGTGAGGTTCTCTTACAACCAACGCGGGAATACTATAAGAAGTACTGCTTTTCCAGCGGACGTGAGACGCCGATTTTATCGGCAAAACTCGGGAATGATGCGGGAATTTTCGGGGCTGCTCGTCTGGCCCTGACGTATTTCGGGGAGCAGCTTATCGGGGAGAAAAATCATGGTCCCATCCTGTAGGTTCTTTGGGATCCCGGACATGACCTCACCCGAGAGTAGAGAGGAGAGAGGATGATCACGGTTCATTTGGATCGAAATCCGGATCGGGTCACGGCTTCCTTGGTCGAAGCAATGAAAAGAGAGAACACGGCGTTCCAGTATTATGTTGTCCCTTCGCAGTTTACCGTGGAAGCGGAGCAGGAGCTCATGGATCGCCTGCATCAATCCGTTCTCTTCCGAATTTCCGTGAAGAGCTTTCCCGGCTTGGAACGAGAAATCTTCAGCAAGGGCCGTGGTCTCGCCGAAACGACCTTGACGGAGACCGGACGGAACATGCTTCTCCGGCTTCTGGCGGAGGAGCATTCCTCGGATTGGTCGGCCTTTCCCGCGGAAGCCCGTAGGGAGGGCTTTTACAGCCGGCTCTCCAAGGAGCTGAAAGAGTATAAGCAATACGGCATTCGCCCGGAGCTTTTGGAGAAACTCGGTGAAAAAAGCAAGGAGGCTTCGGCGAGTGCAGAAAAATGGAAGGAATTGGCACAGATCTACCGCTATTATGAGGAGGCCCTGGATGAGGGCCTCTGTGATGGGGACGATCGGATGAGAGAGGCGTTTGCCCAACTGGAAGAGGCGGACTTGTTTCCGGATACCGCCTTTTATTTTGATGCCTTTCATTCCCTGTCAAAGCTGGAACTGGATGCCTTGGAAGCCTTGGACCGCCGCGGATATCCCATCCACATTGGGATTACCTTGGATCCGATCTTGGGCAAGGCCTTTCTGGAAGACCCGGAGATCCTTCGCAGCCAAGAAAGCTATTTCGATCGGCTGGTGGAAGATGCCAGCGTCTTCCAGCTTTCTCTTTATTTCCTGTCTCAAATCGTGGACCGGGCAGGCTCTTCCGTCTCCCTGTCTCTGGAAGTCGTTTCCAAGGAGACCGGGGAGCGAGAAGGGCAAAAGGAGGAGCTGAGTCGACGCTTTTTTTCGTATCAAACCCGGCCTATCGCTGCGGAGGGGGAGATTCCCGTGGAACTCAAGCGCTATCGAAACACGGAAAGAGAGATGGAAGGCGTGGCGATTGCGATCCAAAGGCTGGTTCAGGAAGAAGGGGTTCGCTATTCGCAAATTCGCCTTGTTTTGATGGATCCGGAAGAATACCAGGAGCCCCTGCGGCGGATTTTTTCCAAAGAGAAGATTCCCTTTTTCTACGATTCGGTTCGAGGGGTCGATTTTCATCCCATGATTCGCTTTCTGTTGGGTGCACTCTCTCTTGCCGAAGGGGGATTTCGCTTGGAGAATGTGTGTCACTTGCTGAAATCGGGCCTTTTCCCAGCGGACGAGGCGGACATTGAGAGTTATGAGCACTTCTTGCGTCGTAGGAAGATCCATCATGGGATGTTTTTTGAGGACCGCTATTTTCAGCTGGACGAAAACTTCGCCGCCCTCTTTCCGCACCGGGCAGCCGCCTGGCGCGAAGAATACGAATTGGCGCGATGCATGAACCGAAAACTCCTTCATCTCCTGGAGGGATTTCCCCTGCAGAAGGATCGGAGCTACCTGCTCAAGGACTTCGCCAAGGCCCTGTATTCGCTGTTGGCGCAGGAGGAGATTCAACAGGCCATGGACCGCTTTCGTGCCAAGCTCTTGCAGCGGGAGGACCGGGAGAGATTGGAAGAAGATCGACAGCTCTGGGACCATTTCGTGGACCTTTTGGAAGAGATGGTTCTCATCGGGGGAGACCGGGCTTTCGCTTTGGAAGATTTATGTGCCATGGCCCGGGAGGGCCTGTCCAATCTTCGGCTTGGCATCATTCCCCCCTACCGGGACCAGGTTTTGGTTTCCACGCTAACCCGGTCTCGTGCAAGGGTTCGCGACTATGTTTTTTTGGTGGGCATGAACGATACGGTTCTTCCTTCCTCCCCGAAAGAGGACGGCCTGCTGAGCCGCGAGGAAAAGCAGCTTTTTCGGGAAGAGGATATCTTTCTGCCTTCGATGCGAGATTTTCGCATGCAGGAGGAGACCTTTAACTTCTATACCGTGATAAGCAGCTTCCGCAAACGGCTTTTCCTGACCACGGCCATGCAATCCAGCTCCAATGAGAGCATGGAACCGAGCCCCTGGCTATCCCGTTTTCAACAGCTCTATCTGCCGGGACGATTACCCGTGCAATCCGTAAGGGATTTCTCTTATGAGGATTATCTGTACACGCCGGCCTTGTTGGGACCCTCGTTAGCGCAGGGGGTTCGGGAGGAGGATCCCGAGGCCAAGGAACTGTTGCAACAGCTCCGGGAAGCGCCTTCTCTCAACGAGGAAGCGCAGCAGATGCTGGAGGCAGTGACACAGGCCTTAGCGTATGAGAATCATCGGGAAAATCTGCCCGAGAATTTGGTAGAGGGTCTCTACGGAAGAGGGGGCTATCTCAGCGCTTCCCAGCTGGAACAGTTCTTTGTCTGCCCCTATGCCTATTTTTTGACTTACGGCTTAGGTGTGGACCGGGAGGAAAGCTATGAGGTGGATTCTCTGGATTTGGGAAATCTGATTCATTCCTCCATTGACCAATGGACCGGCTATTTCGCAGAGGCCTTGGAACAGGGAAGCTTTCCGGATTTTGCCAAGTCCCGAGAGGAAATTCTTCGCTCCTTTCATGACCAGGTTCCTCGGACCTTGGATGCGGTCCGCCGAAGTGACCGGGGGAATGCCTTTGTGCTCGACCTGGCAAGGCATACCATTTTAGAGGCTCACCAGGTTCTGTATCGCCTCAGCGCCTCCACGAAATCGGGAAGAATTTACCATGAGCTGGGCTTTGGGCCTCACCAGGCCTTGCAAGGGATGCGCTTGGCCACGGATCCCGTCAGTGGGGAGGATTGGCGCCTCAGGGGTCGGATTGATCGTCTGGATCAGGTTACTCTGGGAGAGACGAACTATTTGCAGGTGGTGGACTACAAGACAGGAGTCCGGACGTTTGATCTGACCTCGCTCCTCGGCGGCTTAAATTTACAGCTGCCTCTTTATCTGGAGGCGGTCAGCTCGCAATGGGAAGCCATTGCTTTCGGCTTCTTTTATTTGAGCTTTGTGCCGCGCAGCAAGGTGAACATTAAGATTCACCGCTTTGAAGATCTGGCGGAACCGGATGAAAACAAGGTGGAATCCGTGGAGAAAAAAGAGGGGAAACTGGACGGGGTTCTATTGGCCGATTCCGATGCCTTACAGGCGTTTGACCGGGATCTGAAACCCAATGGGAAAGGGAGCTTCCAGGTGGATTCCCAAATTTACTCCTTTGCGGGAAGAAAAAAGGATGTGTTGAACATGGATAATGTTCTTTCCCGAGGCCAGATGACCCTCCTTTTGGAGAGGGCCAAGTGTCGCGCGGAGGAAGCCATCACCCTTCGTCAAACGGGCCGGATCGCTCTTGCTCCCTATCGGACGGCCCAGGGGAAAACGGGATGTGATTACTGCGCGTTTCATGCAATCTGTCGATTTGAAAAAATCAGCCAATATGGGGACTATCGGATCATCGATTCGCTGACCTGGCAGGATCTTGCAGAGAAAGAGGGGGAAGCGGATGAGTAGCTTTACGTTTAGCCGGGACCAACAGACAATTTTGGAGAGTCGCAACAAGAACATTATTGTTTCGGCCCAGGCCGGAGCCGGGAAGACGGCGGTCCTGGTCCAGAGAATCCTCGATGAGATGGTCCGGAGGCGACTGGGCCTGGATCATTTTCTCATCGTCACCTTCACCAAGAAGGCGGCCAATGAGATGAAAAAGAAGATTCGAGAGGCACTCCGCTTGAAGATGGAGGAAGCGGAGCAAGAGGAGCGGGTCTGGCTGCGTCGACAGTGGAACCAGGTGGCGGCAGCGGCCATCGAGACCCTGCACGCCTTTTGCTGGGAGGTGATTTCCGACCATTTCACCGCCCTCCATCAAGACCCGGGCTTTCGGATCATGGAAGAAGGCGAGACCCGTACCGTCCAGGACCGGGTGCTCGAGGATCTTTTGCAGGCAATCTATGAGGGGGAGGACCTTTCGCCGGAACGACAGAAAGAGATTTTGGACTTCTTTCGGCGCTATGGTTTCGGAAAACGAAGGGACTCCGAGGACGTAAAGGATCTGATTCGCGCGCTTTACTGGGAGGCGAATCAAGCACAGGATTCCGGGCAATGGTTGGAAGAGCAGCTGGCGCACATGTCCCAAGAATCCTACACCGAGAAGACTCGAGACGACTATATTCAGCAGGTTCTCCAGCCGATCATTCAGGAGAGTCAAGAGGAAATCCGGGAGATTCGGGATCTCCTGGGACCCGAAACCCCGGAGATTCTGCAGAACTTCATGGAGGAGGAGCTGGGTCGCATGGAAGTTGCCCTGCATGTTCCCGAAACGCCCCGGGCCTTTCAGGATTGGCTGAATTTATCGCCTTTCACCTTCTTGAAGTTTCCTACCATCACCGTGAAAAAGTATGGGGAAGAGGCGGTGGCGCAAAAGGACCAAATCAAAGCCCTGCGGGAACAGCTTAAAAAATATCGATTCCCTGCTCTCGAGGAGCGAAAACTGAGGCTGAAGCAGGACAGTCTGCAAGAGGAAACGGAGGAGATGGCGAAAGACTTTGCGATTCTGAAGGATCTTACCCTCGACTTCCTCGACCGCTATCAAAGGGAGAAAAGGGAGAGCCGCCTCCTAGACTTCTCGGACCTTGAGCACCGGATGCTCTACCTCTTGGACCAAGAGGAGATTCTATCCTCGCTGAAGCGCCAATATCAGGCCATCTATTTTGATGAGTACCAGGATGCCAATGCCATGCAGGACCTCATTGTGGAGCGACTGGCGGGACCAAATAACCTCTTTTTTGTGGGGGACATCAAGCAGTCCATTTATCGCTTTCGACAGGCCTGTCCGGAAAATTTCTTAAAGCGCTATGGGCGCTATTCGCAGGAGGAACAGAGTCAGGCCTTCGATTTAACCGAAAATTTTCGGTCGGAACCGGAGATCGGTGATTTTACAAACTTTATCTTTACTTCCTTGATGACTCAAAAAAGAGGAGATGTGGACTACAACAGCCCGGGTCACCGCATGAAGACGGCCAGGGCTTCCCAAGGGCTGGGTCGGGTGACCGTGACCCTCCTTCGGGATGAGCGGGAGGCGGAAGAAGAGGAGAGTACGGAGGGGAGCAGCTACCTTGACGATATCTCCTCGCAGGCCTTCTTTGTGGCACATCGCATTCAGAATTATGTCAGGGGGCGGGGGATCTATCAGGGGCAGGAGCCGGGTCATTACAAGGACTGTGCGCTCCTCTTTCGAACCAAGCATCGGATGTTTCAATTTGAGCAGGTATTACACCGCTTTGGTATTCCCAGCTTCCGCGATGGGAGAGGGGGGAGCACGGATGCACCGGAGCTTCTTCTCTTTCTCAATCTCCTGAAGGTGATTGACCATGCCCAGGAAGAGCTGCCCCTCCTCTCGGTACTGGATTCCATGGTGGGCGGCCTCAAGGATGAAGATCTTGCCCGTCTTCGCATTCAGTGGAAAGAAGAGAAAAAAGAGCAGGAAGAGGAAAGGGGGGAGGAGTCTTTTGGCCACCGCATTTGGGCAACGCTCTTGTCCTTTTTCCCAACCGCTTCCACAGAGAGTGCGGAGGAAGATTTCCCGGAGGACTCCGCCAAGAGGGCAGAGCCGAAAAACTCCGAGGAGGAAAAGCTGGCAAAATTTGCCCGGCGGTTGGCAGACTGGAGACTCTTGGAAAAGGAGCTTCCCCTTCACGAGTTTATTCACCAAGTCTTAGAGGAAAGCGGCCTCTATGCCTTTGTTGCGGCCCTTCCCTTTGGCGAGGAACGAAAAGAGAACCTCCACACCGTGTTACGGGCGGCGGAGACCTATGAAAACCATCAGGGGTCGGATCTTTCGGGATTCCTGGCCCAATTCGATCAGCAGACCCTAAAGAAGGACCGAAAAAAATCGCAGGGAGAAGAGCTGCCCACCGCCCAGGAGCTGTCTGAGGAAGATGATGTGGTGCGGCTCATGACCATCCACAAGTCCAAGGGGCTCCAGTTCAAAGAGGTCTTTCTCGTGGAAACGGAGCGGCGGCTGCAGCAAAAGGGCGGCGGGAAGCCTCTGCTGGTGACCTCTTCGGGCTATGGACCGACCCTTCGGATAAACCGGGATTCGGAGCAGGCCGGCCGCATCCTCTCCTATGAACCTCTTCGCATGGAGCTGGCAAGCCGGGAACTGGCCCAAGAGGACCTGTCCGAATCGGTTCGTGTTTTCTATGTGGCGGTGACTCGGGCCATCAATGGGCTCCATATTGTGGGATCCGTCAAGGCGAAGAACCTGTCTTCGTACTTGTCGGAAGAGAGAGAGTTGCAAGCGGCTCTGGACGGGGGGAATTCCTATCTCAAATGGGTTTTCTCCATCCTGAAGACCGATCGCCTCAGCCACTGGGAGAAGCGGGGAAGCCTGGTGGGGGATTTTCCCACTGCGGGAAGCGGAGACTTTTTCGCCGGTCTGAAGCCGCGGAATCCCTTTGTGCTGGAAATCGAGGAGGGAGACCGCTATCGAGAAATCTCCGATCAAGAGGAGGCACAAACGACCGGAGAGTCGCTCGAAACGAAACTGGTTCATGAACGGGCGAGTTACCGCTATCCCTACCGGCAGGCGACCCAGCAGAGCCTGAAGAAGACCGTCTCCCAGCTTTCCAAGCAGAATGAGACCCTGGAAGAGGGATGGAAAAAGTGGCCGGAATTGCAGGCTGCCTCGAGCCCTGTTCCCGAGGAGCGACGACAACCTCAGTTTGTCACGGGGGACCGGTCGGTTTCCGCTGCGGAGTTTGGAAGCCTGATGCACCGGGCGATCCAGCTCCTTCCCATCCGGCCATATACGGCGGAAGAGCTCGCTCAGACCCTGGACTATCTCAGGGATCGCAATCAATTTACCCCGCGGGAGCGCCGGAGCTTACGGGAGGATCTGCTCCTGGCCTTTTTCCAATCGGAGTTGGGACAGGAGGTGATTCGCCACCGGGATCATGTTTTCCGGGAACAGGCGTTCACCCTCCGGCTGTCCGGGGAAGAGCTTGGGACAGGATTTCCGGAATCCGCGGAGGACCCGATGCAAGTGCTATACCTGGACGGCCAGATTGACCTCTTTTATGAAGAAGAGGAGGGCCTTGTTTTGGTAGACTTCAAAACCGACCACCGTGTGAATCCCGAAAGATATGCCCAACAGCTCTCGTATTATGCGAAGGCCCTGGAACAGGCCTTTGGAAAAAAGGTGACCGCCGCTTACCTCTTCTGGCTCAGAGCGGGGAAGAGCAGCCGGGTTCTCCTACGGTAAAGAAAAAAAGGAAGCTTCTTTAGGTGCTTTCACTTAGGGATTTAATTCCTTAAAAAATTAATCGGTATAATTAGTAGAAATACTAGTTATGCCGATTTTTCTTTGTTTTATGGTCAAGGTCAATACCTATTAAATTATCTATCAGCTTTATTCCAAGTCCGTCATAGTCTTTTATCTTTGAGAGTGCAGCATCAAAACAGGTAAAATCATCTATCCTATTGACGAAAGCTTTCTTACCGCTCACTGCACTATATGGTGGTTTTGTGAGTCTGCCATTTTTATCTTTTTCATATTTCCATAGACAGAAAATTTCTTTTTCCTGTAATTCTTTTGGTAAGTTTTTATAAGTCATATCTTTTTCTCCCTTGCTTTTTCTAATATTGAAAGGACACAGAACTTTGTTTTAAGAACCTTTTTTTATGATTTTTTATTCGTCCCTCTGTACATAAGCGAGAAATCTAAGTGATTCGAACCCCTTATGAAAGAAATTATTTTCATCAAATTTTTCCTTCTACTAAGTAGCCTTGGGATAGGGGCATATCTGATGTTTTTATAAACAAAAAAATCTCTTGCGATTATAGGAAATAACTGCAGGAGATAGAAAAAATCATAAATTTATGCTATGATTATGCTATATCACTGAAATGGATACATAAGGAGATGAAATAAGATGACCTGTTCAGAAGAAATAAAGAAAATTCGTCAAAA
>CALAJY010000003.1 GCA_937923265.1 uncultured Tissierellia bacterium | reverse complement strand
ATGGGACCAAAGAGGAATATGAACACTGTATTCAGGCACTTCATGAGGCGCAGATTCAGGTCTATGCCGATATGGTGTTGAATCACAAAGGAGGTGCGGACGAGACGGAAACCTTTATGGCGGTGAAGGTGGATCCCAACGACCGTACGAAAGAGCTGGGAGAAGCACATAACATCGAAGCCTGGACAAAATTCACCTTCCCCGGCCGACAGGGTAAGTACTCGGATTTCGTATGGACCTTCAATCATTTCACCGGCGTTGATTTCGACCAGAAAGCCAATGAGTCCGGAATCTTTCGCATTCTGGGCGAGGGAAAATACTGGAATGACGAGACGGATGCGGAGAAGGGCAATTTCGACTACCTGATGAATGCGGATATCGACCACGATCACCCGGAGGTGCGGGAGGAGCTCACCAAGGTTGCGGATTTCATGATCCAATTGGGGGTGGATGGCTTTCGCTACGATGCCCTGAAGCATATCTCCCGCGACTTTATCGATGCACTTTCGAATCACATTAAAGAGACACATCCGGATTTCTATTTTGTGGGAGAATATTGGAACAACAATCGGGGAGTCATGGAACATTATCTGAATGAGACCGAGTACCAGGTGAATCTTTTTGACGTCCCCCTTCACTTCAACTTCTATGCGGCCAGCCGGAATCCCGATTTTGATATCCGGAAAATCTTTGACGGCTGCCTGGTGAAGGAGCATCCGGAACTGGCGGTGACCTTTGTGGATAACCATGATTCCCAGCCCGGCCAGGCCCTGGAGTCCTGGGTGGATAACTGGTTTAAAGAGATCGCCTATGCCCTGATTCTCTTCCGGGAAGCGGGCTATCCCTGCATCTTCCGCGGGGATTTCGATGGCATTCAGGGGATTGGATACCTGGGCCTGGGGGATCAACTTCAGCGGATGATTTTAATTCGCAAGCTCCTCGCCTATGGCCCTCAGGGCGATTATTGGGTGACCCCGACCAAGATCGGCTGGACCCGGCGAGGGGATGAGGAGCACCCAAATCCTCTTGTGGTTTTGCTCTCCACACGGGACATGGACCAGGAGAAGATGATGGTGGGGGAACGCTTTGCGGGAAAAGAGTTCTATGACCTGAGTGGCAAGAATGATCCGGTGACCATTGACGGGGAAGGATACGGGGAATTTACGGTCGCTCCCGGCAGTGTCACCTATTGGACATCCGAAGCGGGAAAAGATCTGGTGGAGGAGGCTTGGCAGCAAGTTCTCAGCCGGAGGAAGGATCAGTAATGGCGGGGAAAAAGAAGTTTTATGCCGTGAAAGTCGGACGGAAGCCGGGCCTCTATACCAGCTGGGAGGCCTGTAAAAAGCAGGTGGAGGCCTATCCCGGGGCCCTGTTTAAAGGCTTCGTGGAGAAAGAACAGGCCGAGGCCTATCTGAACACGGAAGCCCTGCAAACCGAAGGGAAAAAGACGGACTCGCTGGCACCGGAGACCGTGAAGGAGGAAGAAGCCCACATTTTTGTCGACGGAAGCTTTAATGCGAAGACGGGGCTCTTTGGCTACGGATTGGTGGCCATTACCCGTGAGGGGATTCATGAATCCTGTGGCAGCTTGGGCGGGGGCCATGCGGATCACCGCAATGTGGCGGGAGAATTAATGGCGGCAGAGAAGGCCATGGACTACTGTCAGGAACTGGGGAAATCCGTCCTGTACCTTTACTATGACTATGCGGGAATCCGACACTGGGCAAAAAAAGAGTGGAAGGCGAACTACCCGCTCACCCGGGCCTACCGGGAAAAGGCGGAGCAGGTCATGGAAAGGATCGAGCTTCATTTTGTGAAGGTCGCTGCCCACACCGGCGTGGACTATAACGAACGAGCGGACCGACTGGCAAAAAAGGGGTGTGGCATTTTACAAGAGAAAACGCAGAAAAAGCGATAAGGAAAGCCGGTTGGCAGGGACCTTCCCGAAGAGGAAAGACCTTACAACCGGCTTTTTTAAAATTCCAAAAGGAGTAAGAAAAAATTACTTGGTTAATTCACTGGTGCAATGCGGGCAACGCGTTGCATTGACGGGAATCTCTGTCTGGCAGTGCGGACAGATCTTGGTAGTGGGATCCACAGGCTTTTCTTTTCTCATCTTGTTGAAACCCTTGACGATGAGGAACATGACAAAGCCGATGATGAGGAAGGAAACGATCGTATTGATAAAGTTTCCGATGGCAAAGTTCACGGGACCAACCTGTAACACCAAGTCCTTGAAGTCGACGCCCTTTAAGAAGACATTCAGAATTGGGGTGATGATGTCGGCGACTAAGGAGTCGATGACGGCCTTGAAAGCGGTACCGATGATGATACCTACGGCCATCTCCAACACGTTTCCTTGGGCAATAAAGTCTTTAAATTCTTTAATCATAGGAACTCCTTTCTATGGGATTTTTGGGGTCCGGAAGACAAGCATCTGCCCCAAATAGATGCTTACTCTATATCATTCCCTAATTCCGCAAAAGGCTAACAGTGAGGGAAAAAATCCTAATTTTTCTGCATCGTTTTCATTAAAGGTGTTCATGGAACGGATTTAAAGTATAATAGGGCTATCATGTGCAGATAGAGCACAAATTTGAAGGAGGTTTTTTATGTCGCTGTTCGGAATTATTTCCATTTTGATCGGCATCGGCGCCCTGTTACTGGCCTTCCAAAAGCTGTTCAGTATTCAGAAGCTGCCGATGGGCAACCCGGTCATGAAGAAAATTTCTGGCTTGATTCGTGGCGGAGCGTATGCATTCCTTCGTCGGGAATACATGACCATTGGAATTTTCATTGTTATTTTGTTTTTAGCTATTGCTATTTTCTTGCGGAGTTGGCAAACCGCCCTTTGCTTCCTATTCGGCGCCCTTTGCTCCATGGCTGCCGGTCTGATCGGCATGAACTCGGCAACGGCTGCAAATGTTCGCACAACGAACGCTGCGCAGACCACGGGAATGAAGGGGGCCTTGAAGGTCGCTTTCTCCTCGGGAGCCGTCATGGGTCTTACCGTTGTGGGACTCGGTGCCGTAGGCATGAGCATCTTCTATTTAATTTTTAAGGATGTAAGCATCATCACCGGCTTCAGCTTGGGGGCTTCCTTTGTTGCCCTCTTTGCCCGTGTCGGCGGCGGTATTTATACCAAGGCTGCCGATGTCGGTGCGGATTTGGTAGGTAAGGTGGAAGCGGGAATTCCGGAAGATGACCCCAGAAACCCTGCGGTCATTGCGGATAACGTGGGAGACAACGTGGGCGATGTGGCAGGCATGGGAGCCGACCTCTTCGAGTCCTACGTCGGTGCCATCCTTTCCGCCTTTACCCTGGGTGCCATCAGCATGCAAAACCAGGGTGTGGAATTCACCTTCGCTTTGATTTTCTGTGGCCTTGCGGCATCCGTGGTCGGAATTGAATCGGTACGTGGAGGCGCAGATCCTCAGAAGTCGCTAAACCGTGGAACGATGATTGCCAGCGGAGCCCTTCTCATTGCTTCCCTGGTCTTCAGCTTCATTATCTTCCACACAGCGACTCCCTTTGTTCCCGTGTTGATTGGTTCGGTTGTGGGTCTGTTGATTTCCAAGACCACCGAGATCTATACCGCAGACAACTTCCCCTTTGTCCGTAAAATTGCGGAGGAGTCGGAGACGGGATCTGCTACCAATATCATCGCCGGTTTGTCCGTGGGAATGAACTCGGTCACCCTGCCCATGATCTTCATCGCGCTGGGTGTGGTTGCTTCTTACAGCATCATGCAAACCCTAAATGTGGCGAATGCCGGTCTGTACGGTTTAGCACTGGCAGCCCTGGGAATGCTATCCACCTGTGCTATGACCATTGCGGTGGATGCGTATGGCCCTGTGGCGGATAACGCCGGTGGAATCGCAGAGATGTCCGCTCTTCCGGAAGATGTTCGAAACATCACCGATAAGTTAGACTCCGTAGGAAACACGACAGCAGCGATTGGTAAGGGCTTTGCCATTGGATCGGCCGCCCTCACCTCTCTGGCGCTGTTTGCCTCCTACACGCAGGCAGCCAAACTTGCCGGCTTGGATATGACCAACCCGAAGGTGATTGCCGGTGCCTTCATCGGAGGCATGTTGCCCTTCCTGTTCTCGGCACTGACAATGACCGCGGTGGGCGATGCGGCCAATGCCATGGTCCAGGAAGTTCGGAGTCAGTTCCACAACAACACCGGAATTTTGGAAGGAACTTCGGAACCCAATTACGCGCGTTGCATTGAAATTTCGACGGCAGCTTCTTTGAAGAAGATGATGGTGCCGGGAATCCTGGCCATCGTTGCTCCCCTTATCGTTGGTTTCACGCTGGGAGCGGAGGCTCTTGGCGGACTCCTGGTCGGCGCCTTGATCACGGGTGTTTTGATGGCGATTTTCATGTCCAACGCCGGTGGTGCCTGGGACAATGCCAAGAAGTACATTGAAGGCGGTGCGCATGGCGGAAAGAATTCTCCGGCACATAAGGCAGCCGTTACCGGAGACACGGTGGGCGATCCGTTCAAGGATACCTCGGGTCCCTCGATCAACATTCTGATTAAGTTGATGACGACCGTCTCCTTAATCTTTATTCCTCTGTTCGTGCATTAATCGCGGGGAACCGGGGAAACGAAGCGGTGAAATCGAAGGATTTCACCGCTTTTTTTATTCCGCAGAAAAATAAGATATAATTACCCATAGACGAAAGCGGAGAATGTGATAGCAAGGGGGGGAGATACGGATGGATACGCAGGATAATCGCACACAGATCCAAAACAGCAAACCCAAGGGCAAGGAAGAGGATGTCGAAACGGTGGAAGAGAAGGAAAAGAGACTCTCTGCCACCATGGTGCATTGGGCGGAGAGCAACGAGAAAATTCGTGCCCTGGCCCTCTGCGGCGAGGCCGTGAATCGAGCCGCCGTGAAGAAGCACTTTCCCCTCTATGAGTGGTACCTGGCCGTTGCAGGGGATTTTCATCTGGATCATGTGGTCTGGAAGACCATCTTTGGCGAGACCCCCATTCTGGCCGGCGGGTTTTCGCAGGGCCTCCGGAAGGAAGACCGCATTCGGCTGGCCTTTGAAGGCGGGGTTCGCTTTAATCTTACGTTTTATGATCCGACGTATCTATCCCCTGCTCTCGAAGAGGAGAGCCTGCATCGACTCCTCGTCGATAAGGATCAACAGATGACGGAACAGCAGGAACCGACAGACCTGTCCCATCGCTGCAAGAGACCGGATGAGGGGCAGTGTCAACTCTGGTGCAGCCGCTTTTTTTCTTCGGTCATGGATGCGGCGATTTCGCTGCATCGGGGGGAAGTCTTGTCGTCCCAACTTTTTTTAGAGAGCGCAAGACAGCCGCTTCTGGAAATTTCCAAGGCAGCAACTGCCTTTGATGCGGATTTTCGGCTCAATTTAGGGGATCATGGGGAGAATCTCAGCGCTTACATGGATGAGGTTTGCTATGATCATCTCCTCCGCTCCTTTGCCTTTTCGGAGGTTGCCCGCATCTGGGATGCCATCTTCCAGGCCTGTATGCTCTTTCGAAAAAGCGGTTTAAAATTAGACCAGGCGGGAATCTTCTCCTATCCACGGAGGACGGACGTGGAACTGTTGCGCCTGTTTCGCGGCTTTTGGGAAGAGGAACGGGGAGGAAAGTAATGGAGAAAAAAAGGATGAAACGCGTAAAATGGACGGGGCTTGTCCTCGCTCTTCTCATGGTGAGCAGCATGCTGTTTCCCGGAATGCGAGGGAGGGCGGAAGAGGACCTTCAGGAACATTTCAGTTACTACTCGTCCCTGAAAGCCCTGCTGGTGGGAGACCCCAACACGGGGAAGGTGCTTTTGGAAAAGGACGGAGAGACGCCCGCGGGCATTGCTTCCATGACCAAGTTGATGACCTATTACCTGGTAAAGAAGGATATTCGGGAGGGAAAGTATTCCCTCTCCACCGAGGCGACGATATCTCCCACCGCAGCCGCTTTTAACACGGCGGGATCTTCCAATTATGGCCTGAAGGCGGGGGAAAAAATCTCTCTCGAGAACTTATTAAAGGGTATGATGGTGGTTTCGGGAAACGATGCGGCGATTGCCTTGGCGGAGCATGCGGGAGGCGGAAGTGAGGCTGGCTTTGTGCAGCGGATGAACCGGGAAGCCAAGAACCTGGGAATGGCCCACACGCAGTTTATCAATGCCAATGGCTTTACGGTGCAGGGAAAGTACAATGTGTCAACGGCAAAAGACATGTTCCTTCTGGCCTCCGCCATCGTTCGTGAATTTCCGGAGGTGGAAGAGTACAGCAAACTTCAGATCCTTGACGAGCCCGAACGAAACTTCAAGAAGCCGTCCACAATCTCGGAATCCGTTCCCGGCATCAAGGGACTCAAGGGGTTGAAAACAGGCTTTACCCAGGAAGCGGGCTACTGCTTCACGGGATATTATTCGATCCAGTCCTCGACCAAGGGGGAGAGCTTCCCCGTGATTTCCGTCATGATGGGGGCGCCGACGAAAGAGGCGAGAAAGCGAACCACCATGGAGATTGTGGATTTTGTCTCCGGATCCTTTGCCCCCCATCTCATTGTGGACGAAGAGAAGCCCATCAGTCGCTACTCCTTGCCGAACGGGGAACCGGATTCCGTGGTTCTTTATCCGAAGGAGAGCTACCGGACGATTTCCTATGCGGACCAGCAGTTCAGCGTGAATTATGAGCTCCAAAAGGGAATTCAGGCCCCCGTTAAAGAGGGGCAGGTGATGGGAACCATCCATATCTCCCAGGACGGAAAAGAGTTAAAGAAGATTGACATTGTCTCTCATCAGGCGGTGGAGGCTTCCGGACTGTTTTCCCGCCTGTGGCGAGCCACCCAAAATCTGTTCACCTTTTTGTTTGGCCTGGCCTTTTAATGGAGAAAGCGAATCCATCCAATAAATAGAAAAAAGGGAGGACCCGAGGGTCCTCCCTTTTACGTGCCATGTAGGATTCGAACCTACGTCCTTCACTTCCGGAGAGTGACGCGCTTCCACTGCGCTAATGGCACATGTTTTTTTCAGTAATTTATATTTTACCAGAATTTTTCAAAAATGCAAATGAAAGAGGAATCCCCGAAAGAATGGGTTGGTGAAAGGAACCATTTCTTGATAAATCGTAGGTTAATTTGTATATACATATAAATAGTTGCGATTATACAGATGATGCGATTTATTTTACTTAGAAGAAGGATGTAGGGAAAGAGGATTTATTTTAAGAAAGGACAAGAAAATGGGAAAGAAACACTTTCGGGAAACTCGCTTCATAAAAACGTCTGCGGATGGATTCCTCCATGATTCGTTGGAGTCGCAGAAACAGGCGGTGATCAAATGAGGACCGTGTTTTGATTTACCTGGCGATTGTCGCTGTATATTTTGCGGTTCGGACCTTTATTATGAAAAAGCCAATCTTTGACAGAGACCCTGTTCATCTCATGATCCAAGGGGCCTTTTTGACCGCCTTTTTGGTGCTGCTTTTTCTCAACTTTGGGCGCTCGTAACGGACGAATTTTCACTGACCGGGAATCCCCTTTTCTCAGCCTTTTCTTCCCTGATAAAAAAGAGCAGGATGGAACCCCACCCCGCTCTTTTTCTGTTTTTTCAGCAACATGCCCCTTCTGCTTACACGTTGAAGCGGAAGTGGACGATATCCCCGTCCTGCATCAGATAGTCCTTGCCCTCCAGGCGAACCTTGCCCTTCTCGCGAGCCTGAAGCAGAGAGCCGCACTCCATCAAATCCTCGTAGGAAACCACTTCCGCGCGAATAAAGCCTCTCTGGATATCCGTGTGAATTTTTCCGGCGGCCTGCACGGCGGGGGTGTTTTTCTTGATGGTCCAGGCGCGCGTCTCATCCTCTCCGGTAGTGAGGAAGGAAATCAAACCTAAGAGGTCATAGGAGGCGACGATCAGGCGGTCCAGACCCGAGGTCTCCAACCCCATCATCTCCAGGAACTCCCTTCTCTCTTCGGGGTCCTCCAATTCGGAGATCTCCTGCTCGGCCTTTGCGGAGATGACCACGATAGGAGCCTTTTCCGTTTCCGCAAACTTTCTGACCTCCCGGACGAAAGTACTGGAAGCCCCATCGTCCGCTACTTCCTCTTCCGACACATTGCAGACATAGATGATGGGCTTGGTAGAAAGAAGCTGGTAGGAGCGGAGGAACTTTTCCTCCTCCTCGGTCAAGTCCAGGACTCGGGCCGATTTTCCCTCGTTGAGGACGGTATGAATCCGTTCCAAGAGGCCGGCTTCTTCCCGGGCATCCTTATCGGTTCGGGCAATTTTTTCCTGTTTGGCCAAGAGCTTATCGATTAGCTCCAAGTCGGAGAGGATAAGCTCCAAATTAATGGTCTCAATGTCTCGCAAGGGATCGACCGTGCCGTCCACATGCGTGATGTTTGCATCTTCAAAGCAGCGCAGCACCTGAACGATGGCGTCGCATTCGCGGATGTTGCCCAAGAATTTATTGCCCAATCCTTCCCCCTTGCTCGCCCCTTTCACAAGGCCTGCGATATCATAGAACTCAATGGTGGCAGGGATTGTCTTTTTGGATTGGTGCATCTTCGTTAAGACTTCCAAACGAGGATCCGGAACGGAAACCAGCCCCACATTGGGCTCAATGGTGGTAAAAGGATAATTTTCTGCTTGTGCGCCCGCTTTGGTAATGGCGTTGAATAATGTGGACTTACCCACATTGGGAAGTCCGACGATACCTAATTTCATTCTTCACTCCAATCTTTTCTACTCTCCTTATTCTACCAGATTCCCTGTCTTTGAACAGTTGACCCGATTCTGACAAATATGACTATAATATAGGGGATAAGAAGTCAGAGTTGAAGGAGGATTTCATGAATATACAGCAAAGAGTCGATCAACTTCGAGAAAAAATGGCGGAACGAGGCCTGGAGGCCTATATCATCCCGACGTCAGATCCCCACCAGTCGGAATATGTGCCCGCCCATTATAAGGACAGAGAATTTATTTCCGGATTCACCGGATCCGCAGGCACCGCCATTGTGACCCAAGAGGAGTGTGGGCTGTGGACCGATAGTCGGTATTTCTTGCAGGCGGAGGAAGAGCTGAAGGGCAGCCCCTTCCGGCTCTATCGCATGGGAACGGAAGATCCGACCACGGAAGAATTTTTAAAGGATCATGTATCCGCCTTTGGGAAGATTGGCTTTAATGGGCTCACCATGGCAACCTCCTCCTATAAAAAATTGTCTCAATCCATGGGGACCCGCCTTTTACTGAGCGATATGGACTTTGTGGGGGATATTTGGGAGGACCGTCCCGCCCTTCCTCACAAGCCGGCCTATTTCTATCCTGAGAAATACACGGGGAGCAGCATCGAGGAAAAGCTGACCATTCTCCGTTACATGATGAAGGACCGGGAGGCCGATTACACCTTTATCGGGTCCCTAACCGACAGCTGCTACCTGTTTAATATTCGCGGCTGGGATGTGGAAGACACCCCCGTGGTTCTCTGCTATTCCTTGATTTCTCAGGACCGGGCCCTGCTCTTTATTGACAGCAGCAAGCTCACCCAGGAAGTCGAGGAGCCTTTAAAGAAGGCGGGTGTGGAGATCTACAACTATGATGCGGTCTTTGACACCCTTGAAAAGATTCCCGGACAGAAGGTGGTTTACCTGGATCAAAACTACGTCAACATCACCGCCTTCCAGTCCCTGTCCGATAACGTAAAAATCAAGAATGGCATGAACCTAACGACGCTGATGAAGGCCATCAAAAATGAGGTGGAAATTGCCAACACGAAGAAAGCTTTCTTAAAGGACGGAATCGCCCTGGTGAAATTCTTCAACTGGGTGGAAACGGGAGCAAAGACGGGCGGCGTAAACGAGAAGTCCGCTGCGAACCGCCTCCAACGCTTCCGCCAGGAGCAGGGGGACTTTTTAGAGGACAGCTTCGCCGCCATTGTGGGCTATGGTGCCAACGCCGCCATCGTTCACTATGATCCGATGAAGAACGATCAACCGGCGACCATTCAGGAGAAGGGCCTGCTGCTGGTGGACAGCGGAGCACAGTATATTGAAGGAACCACCGATATCACGCGGACCTATGCGATGGGTCCCACGACCGACGAGGAAAAAGAGGACTATACCCTGGTGCTGAAAGCCCATATCGCGGGCATGAATGCGGTCTTTCCGAAGGGAACAAAGGGCAACTACCTCCACTCCATCGTGCGGGAGCCCTTGCTCCGTCATCACAAGGACTTTCACCATGGAACCGGCCATGGTGTGGGCCACATGCTCGGGGTTCATGAGGGACCGCAGAACTTCGGAAGCAATGACCGAGGCATTGAGATTGTTCCGGGCATGGTGACCAGCATGGAGCCGGGTCTCTATATTGCGGGTTCTCATGGAATTCGGACCGAATCGATCACGCTCTGCGTGGAAGATGAGAAGAATGAATTCGGACAGTTCCTGAAGTTGGAATCTCTGACCTGGGTGCCCATCGACACCCGCCCCCTAAAGGTGGAGCTCATGGAAGATTGGGAACTTCAATGGTTGAATGCCTACAATGCCCACTGCGAAGAGCTGCTCCGTCCCTATTTAGAGGGCGAAGAACTGGCCTATTTAGTGGAACGCTGCAAAGAGGTTTCGCGGTAACCGATGAAGGATTTTACGGAAGAACTCAGACAGCTCCCGGATTCCCCGGGAGTCTATCTGATGTTTGATGCAAGCAACACGATCATCTATGTGGGCAAGGCCATCTCTTTGAAGCGGAGGGTTCGGTCCTACTTTCAGAAGAGCAATTCGGGAAAGACCCCCAAGGTCTTAGCCATGGTCGAGCATGTGGACCACTTTGAGTACATTTTGGTGGAAAATGAAGTGGAGGCCTTGGTCCTTGAGTCCAACTTCATCAAGGAACATGCGCCCAAATACAACATCCTCTTGCGGGACGACAAACAGTATCCCTACATTAAATTGACCAAGGAAACCTATCCTCGCATTTTAAAGGTGAGACAGGTCCACAACGACGGAGGGACCTATTTTGGTCCCTTTCCCAATGCCTATGCCGTGAATGATATTATTAAACTCCTCCAGCGAGTCTATCAAATTCGCTCCTGCTCCCTGGACATCGATGGAGGCAAGCGACTGAAAAGACCTTGCCTCTATTATTTTATTCACCAATGCCCGGGTCCCTGCGTGGACAAGGTCGACCCGCAGAAGTATCAGGAAGCAATGGATGAGATTCGACGCTTTCTCAATGGCCATGATGAGACGATTCGGGCCATGTTGACCGAAAACATGCGGGAAGCCGCCGGAGAGCTCAATTTTGAGCGGGCGGCGGCGTTTCGGGACGACCTCGTTCACCTGGACGAACTGATGGCAAAACAGGAAGTGACCTTCGTGAACGGCATGGATGCGGACATCATCGCCATGGCCCGGGGAAGCAACCGAATCACCATTCAGGTCTTCTTCCAGAGGGGCGGAAAAGTGGTGGATCGGCAGCACTTTTCCATTCGGGAAGAGTATCAGGATCAACGGGCCGAGGTGCTCTCTTCCTTCCTGAAACAGTTCTATCTCGATGCACCCTATATCCCCAAGGAGATTGTGGTGGAGGAAGCACCGACGGACCGAGAGGCCCTGGAAGCCTTTCTCAGCCAGAAAAAGGGGCAAAAAGTTCGCATCTTTGTGCCCCAGCGGGGCAAGAAAAATGAGCTGTTAAAAACCGCACAGAACAATGCGGAGGAGCAGCTCACCCTCCTGGAACGCCGGGAGGCAAGAAAGGAAAGGAATACCGATCGGGGAATCCATGAGTTGGAAGAACGACTGGGGCTTTCGGGGATTCACCGCGTGGAAGCCTATGATATCTCCAACACCTCGGGCGTACAGAATGTGGGATCCATGGTGGTCTATGATCGGGAGCGTAAGCAGCCCCGGGAGTACCGAAAATTTAAGATTCGAACGGTGGAGGGCATCAACGAATACGCCTCCCAGCGGGAGATGCTTCGGCGCCGCTTTGACCACGGTCTTCGGGACCGGGCGGAGGGGAAAACCCGAACGGGATTTGGGGCCCTTCCGGACCTGATCATGATGGACGGGGGAAAGGGCCAGGTGAATCTCTGTCAGGACATCCTGCGGGCACGGGAGCTTTCCATCCCGGTGGTGGGTCTGGTCAAAGATGACAAGCACCGGACACGGGCCCTTTTATATAATAATAAAGAGTATGCGTTGAATCCCCGGTCACCTTTGTACAAATACCTCTACGCTGTGCAAGAAGAGGTTCACCGGTTTGCCATCAGCTACCATCGGAAGCTCCGTTCGAAAGAAATGGTGCATTCCCAGCTGGATGACATTCCGGGCATCGGACCTGCCCGAAAGCGGGCCCTGCTGGACCGGTTCCATACGGTGGAGGAGATTAATAAGGCGAGTCCGGAAGAGCTCCGGGCGGTTCCCGGAATTTCGGAGAAACAGGCAAAGCGAATCGTTACATTTTTAGCGCAAGAACATAAAAAATGAGAGAACCCGTTGGGAGCATTCCCAAAAAGGAAGAGAAAGGGAGGATGGCATATGGTCATGGAAGGGCAGCAAAAGGACGCCAGGTTGGCAGACTTGGTGGAGTTAATGCAGCTGGAAATCGTGTCAAAGAGCAGCGACTATGAACAGGTGATGCTAAAGGAAAATGATGTGAATCGACCGGGCCTGCAGCTCTCCGGCTTCATGGAAAACTTTCCCTGGACTCGCATTCAAATCATTGGCCATGTGGAATATATCTATTATGCGCAGATGAAACCGGAGGAGCGATATGAGCGCTTCCGGGGGATTTTCTCCTATCCGATTCCCGCCATCATCTATTCCTATAACCAGCCCATCACCCACGATATCCTGGATCTTGCGGATTACTATAATAAGACCGTGCTTCGGTCCTCTCTTCCCACGACCAAGTTAATCGCCAACCTCAACAATGTTCTGGAAAATCTCATGGCGGAGCAGATTACCGTACACGCCGGCCTCATGGAGGTCTTTGGTACGGGAGTCCTCATCCGAGGCAAATCCTCGGTGGGAAAATCCGAGACGGGCCTGGATTTGGTGATTCGGGGCCACCGGTTGGTGGCAGATGATGTGGTGGATATTCGCAAGGTGGATGATCGTCTGGTGGGATCCTGTCCGGAGAACATTCGCCACTACATGGAAATTCGTGGTCTGGGCATCCTGGACATCCGTCGACTCTACGGAGTCGGCTCGGTAAAAGAAGACACTTTCATTGAGATGGTGGTGGAACTGGAGAACTGGGATGACGACAAGGAGTATGACCGTCTGGGACTCTGGGACAGCTACACCGAGATTTTAGGAAAACGGATTCCCTTGATCACCATTCCGGTGAAACCGGGAAGAAACATTGCCATGATTATTGAGGTGGCAACACGGAATAACCGCCAAAAGAAGATGGGTTACAACGCCGCGGTAGAGTTAAATAATAGGCTAATAGAGCAGGCGAATAATACCTATTAAATATCCCTGCCAATTGTCGGAGGAAAATTGACGAATATGCGCGAATGAACTATACTCAAATTGGTATTGATTCTTAATACGCATAGAAAAAGGAAGATGCGTTTCTGAGACGAACAGGCCGTCGAAGAAAGGTGCCTTCCCTTTTGGAGCGCATTAATAATAATACATCGTTACTGGCTTTCACTCAGCTAACCAAGAGGAGGAATTATGGCGAAAAATTTTAAGACGATGGACGGAAACCAAGCAGCGGCTTATGTGTCCTATGCTTTTTCCGAAGTCGCAACGATCTATCCGATCACGCCGTCGTCACCGATGCCGGACCACGTGGATAAGTGGGCGGCAAACGGACAGAAGAACATTTTCGGAACGACGGTAAATGTTGTTGAAATGCAATCTGAGGCAGGTGCCGCAGGAGCTACGCATGGTTCTCTGGCTGCCGGATCTTTAACCACTACTTACACGGCATCGCAGGGACTTCTGTTGATGATCCCGGATATGTACAAGATTGCCGGTGAGCATCTACCCGGAGTTTTCCATGTAGCGGCTCGTTCATTAGCAACACAGGCTCTGTCGATTTATGGAGACCATCAGGATATTAACGCAGCTCGTGCCACGGGCTTCTGCTTCCTGTGCTCCAATTCCGTTCAGGAGGCCATGGACCTCGGTGCGGTTGCTCATCTTTCCGCAATTGAAGGCTCCTTGCCTTTCGTTCATTTCTTCGACGGCTTCCGTACTTCTCACGAGATTCAAAAGATCGAAGTTTGGGATTATGAAGACCTGAAGGAAATGGTGGACTTTGA
Source organism: uncultured Tissierellia bacterium (assembly GCA_937923265.1). Classification (GTDB taxonomy): domain Bacteria; phylum Bacillota; class Clostridia; order Tissierellales; family Peptoniphilaceae; genus CALAJY01. Next base: position 23,583 of record CALAJY010000003.1, on the reverse strand, counting down.
TAAGGTTCAGGAATTCCGTAATCGCTCCTTGAACCCGAACCGTCCGGTAACCAATGGTACGGCACAGGCAGGGGACATCTACTTCCAGAACATGGAAGCCTCCAACACCTCCTATGAGGAGATTGTTCCTATCGTAGAAAAATACTTAAAGAAAGTTTCCGAGAAGACCGGCCGTCAGTATGGTCTGTTCAACTACTATGGTGCTGAGGATGCGGAAGACATCGTCGTCGTCATGGGATCTGTTGCCGAAGCCTTCGAAGAAGTCATTGACAGCCTTATGGACGAGGGCAAAAAGGTAGGTATGGTGAAGGTTCACCTCTATCGTCCGTTCAGCTATGAGCACTTCCTGAAGGCCGTTCCCAAGACGGTAAAGAAGATTGCGGTTTTGGATCGTACCAAGGAAAAGGGTGCCTTAGGTGAGCCCCTGTACATGGATGTGTGCGCGGCTTACAACGAAGTGGAAGATCGTCCGCAGATTTTAGGCGGCCGCTATGGATTGAGCTCCAAGGATACCACTCCGACACACCTGCTCTCTGTCTTTGAGAATATGTTTGCCGAAGACTCCAAGAAGCACTTCACCATCAGCATCAAAGACGATGTGACCAACCTGTCCTTGGAAGCTTCCAAGCCCTTGCACATCAAAGAAGAAGGAACGACCCGCTGCAAGTTCTGGGGCTTCGGTTCGGACGGTACCGTTGGTGCAAATAAACAGGCCATCAAGATCATCGGTGATAATACGGACATGTACGCACAGGGTTATTTCGACTATGACTCCAAAAAGTCCGGCGGTTTGACGGTATCCCACCTGCGTTTTGGTAAAACCCCGATTCGTTCCACCTATCTTCTTGACCAGGCAGACTTCGTATCCTGCTCCAAGCAGGCTTATGTTCACCAGTACGACCTGCTGGATGGTTTGAAAGACGGCGGTGTTTTCCTGTTGAACTGCACCTGGAAGAAGGACGAGTTAGACCAGCATCTTCCCGCTTCCATGAAGAGATATATCGCAGAACATAACATCGAATTCTACATCATCGATGCTTCCGAGATTGCTCAGGAATTGGGCTTGGGCAGCCGTACCAACATGATCATCCAGTCGGCATTCTTCAAGCTCTCCCAGGTATTGCCTCTGGATGACGCGGTGAAGTATCTGAAGGAATCCATTGTGAAGTCCTATGGTCACAAGGGAGACGATATTGTCCAGATGAACTACGGTGCTGTGGACAAGGGAATTGACGCTCTTGTGAAGATTGATGTTCCCGCTGATTGGGCAAATGCCAAGGATGAGGAAGTGGACAACAAGGATGTTCCGGAATTCCTGGAAAATATTGTTCTTCCCATGCTGCATCAGAAGGGCAACGAAATCCCCGTTTCCGCTTTCATGGATCGCGTCGATGGTCACTGGGACCAGAGCACCTCTTCCATTGAGAAGCGTGGTATCGCCCTCTTCACACCGGAATGGCAGATTGATAACTGTATCCAGTGTAACCAGTGCTCCTATGTTTGCCCCCACGGGGTCATTCGTCCCTTCCTTTTGAATGAAGAGGATCGGAACAATGCTCCGGAAGGCTTCGATTCCAAGAAGGCGGTCGGCAAGGGAATGGATGGATATACTTTCCGTATTCAGGTTTCCCAGCTGGATTGTACCGGATGCGGTAACTGCGCCGATGTATGCCCGGCCAAGGAAAAAGCCTTGGTGATGAAGCCCTTCGAAGAACAGTACGAAGCGCAGAAAGGCTTCTGGGACTATGCCCATGACAAGGTCGGTTACAAGGAAGACCTCATGGATACCAAGACCGTGAAGGGCAGCCAGTTCAAGCAGCCCTTGCTGGAGTTCTCCGGTGCCTGCGCAGGCTGTGGAGAGACTCCGTACGCGAAGTTGATCACGCAGCTCTTTGGAGACCGGATGCTGATTGCCAATGCAACCGGATGCTCTTCCATCTGGGGTGCTTCCGCACCGGCAACGCCTTACACGACGAATGCAGAAGGCTGTGGCCCGTCCTGGGGTAACTCCCTGTTCGAGGATGCGGCAGAATACGGCTTTGGTATGTTGCTCGCCACCGAATCCAACCGGTCCTTGGCAGAGTCTAAGATGAAGGAATTCAAGGAACTGAAGCTGGACAGCAAGTGGAACGACCTCTTTGATGCTTGGCTGGAAAATGCGGAGGATCCCGCAGGCTCCAAGGCTGCAACGGCAGACATCTTGAACAACCGGGAGGATAAAGTTTCTGATCAAGCCGGTCAGGCATTGGTAGACCAGATTCTTGACCTGAAGGATTACCTCACCAAGAAGTCTGTATGGATCATCGGTGGTGATGGTTGGGCCTTCGATATCGGTTACGGCGGCTTGGATCATGTTCTTGCCTCCGGAAAGAACATCAACGTCCTCGTTTTGAACACCGAAGTTTACTCGAACACCGGTGGTCAGTCCTCGAAGGCAACGCCGCTTGCCGCAGTTGCTCAGTTCGCAGCCTCCGGTAAGAGAGTGACCTCGAAAGACTTAGGTTTGATGGAAGCACAGTATGGCTATGTGTATGTTGCACAGATTGCCATGGGTGCAAACCAGAATCAGACCTTAAAGGCGATGAGAGAGGCCGAGAGCTACAATGGTCCTTCTTTGGTGATCGCTTACGCTCCCTGTATCAACCATGGTATTCGTATCGGTATGGGCAAGAGTCAGTATCGTGAGAAGCAGGCTGTGGAAGCGGGTTATTGGCACCTGTGGAGATATGATCCCAGACTGGCAGAAGAGGGAAAGAACCCCTTCCAGCTGGATTCCAAGGAGCCGACCGGCGACTTCCAAGAGTTCCTCATGGGCGAAGTTCGTTACTCTTCCTTGAAGAGAAACTTCCCGGAGGAAGCAACCGAACTCTACGCAGAGGCAGAGAAGGCAGCCAAGGCTCGCTACGAGAAATACGTCAAATTGGCGCAGCAAGACTAAGCACTTTACGTAATACAGAGGATTTAACAAATAAAACCGTCCACTCCGGGGGGCGGTTTTATTTTGCTTTTCTAAGCGATAGTGATTAAGTAGGAATTATTGGGTAAGAAAAGAGTAGTTGCGAAGGAAGAACCATCCGGTCGTGTATAGCAAATGGGGCACAGTAACCCTGATGGATTCGATCCGAGACGCGATTAATTACTATTTATGGAGGTTATTCATGGAAAATCGTAGAAGATCAAACTTCTGGCGCAGAAATTTTGCGACGGATGTAGATGAAGCAGGAAAGAACATTTCCTGGGGATCAATTGTAGCAGGTGTGGTGACGTTTTTTGCCGTCTTCTTCCTGTTTTCATTGATTACGAGTGCCATCGGCTTTGGACTGGCTTCTCCCAAGAGCAGCGATCCTTTAGCAGGCGTTGGTATTGGCGTTTTGATTTGGACCGTTATCACCGTGGTGGTTTCCCTGTTCTGCGGTGGCTTTGTGGCAGGCTTGGCTTCTCGCCGCGTTGGCTTGCTGCATGGCTTTTTAACCTGGGCCCTCTCCACCGTCTTGGTGGTATGGGCAGTTGTTTCCGGAACCATGGGAGCCGTTGGTCTCTTCGGCAACTTGGTGAAGGGAACCTTTGGTGCGGCAGCGGATGCGGCCGGTGGAGTCGGCAACATTGCCAGCAAGGCCGGTTCCGCAGTGCTTGACAAGAGCACCGAGGGAATCTCCAAGGCAATTTCCGGTGTAGACACCCAGCAATTGGATGCCGATGTGAAAAAAGCCCTGGGAGACACCGACGTCAAAGAGTTACAGCCCAACTATCTGCAGGGACAGTTGGATGAAGTAACCGAGAAGGTAAAAGAAGCTGCCAAGAATATTGTAACCAATCCGGATTCCGCGGATGAGACTCTCACCTCGTTGGGAGAGGACCTGAAGCAGAGAGCGGAAAAGATTGGCGGCAGCGTGGATAAAGAAGCCATCTCCAAGGCGGTTGCGAAGAACACGGAGCTTACCGGAGATGAGGCGCAGAAGACGGTAGACAACATCTACAATGGCTACCAGAAAGCAACGGAAGAGGCGAAGAAGCAGATCACGGAAGCAGAGAAAGCGTTGGAAACCGCCAAGACGGAGATTCCTCAGAAGCTGGAGGAAGCAAAGAACCAGGCTGTGGATACCGCAGATAAGGCAAGCAACGCCATTTCCGGCGGCTCGGTTGCTGTATTCGTAGCCCTCCTCTTAGGCTTATGCCTCACTTCCTTTGCAGGAAGCATGGGAGTAAAGTTAACCCGTGACACAGCGGGAGACAAGCTCTAAAGCAAAGCTGAGTAAGTAGGATAAACTCTCCGGTGAATCATTCACCGGAGAGTTATTTTATTCTTTGATCTCCTTATGCAGGAATTGGGTATACTATGAACTGAATATTTAGGTACGGAGGCAAGGATGGATTTGAATCATTGGGCACCGGTGGAACAGGAGTTGCACAGCGGTGCTTATGGAATTGTGACAGATAATGTGGCTTTGAAAGACTTAACGAGTTTTCACATTGGTGGGCCGTGTAAACTTTTGGTGGAGCCAACTTCGGAAAAAGAATTGGTACGGACCGTGCGTTTTCTGCGGTTGGAAGGAGTCCCCTTCTATGTACTGGGAAATGGCTCTAATATATTGGCAACGGATGAAGGATACGAAGGCGTATTGATCCACCTGGGGAAGAATTTTTCCGATTGCTGTCTCGAGGGAGGAATCCTTCGCACACAAGCGGGCGCTTCCCTGAAACGAGCGGCAGAACTCAGCTTTCAGGAATCTCTCACCGGGATGGAACAGGTCTCGGGAATTCCGGGAACGGTGGGGGGAGCGGTGATCATGAATGCCGGTGCCTATGGAAAAGAGATGAAGGACCTGGTTGTCGAGGTAAAGGCCATCGATCAGCAGGGCCAGATTCTTACTTTAACAAAGGACGAGTTGGATTTTTCCTATCGCTCCAGCCGCTTGATGAAGGAAGGAATGATTGCGGTGGATGTGGCCTTTGCCTTAGAAAAAGGAGATTTTCAGGAAATTGAAGCCGCCTATCAGGACTATACTCAGAGAAGAACCAGCAAGCAGCCCTTGGATAAGCATTCCGCAGGATCCACCTTTAAGCGACCGGTAGGGGGATATGCCTCCAAATTGATTGACGATGCCGGTTTGCGAGGCCTCGCCGTGGGAGATGCCCAGGTCTCGGAGAAGCATTGTGGATTTTTGATTAACAATGGGCAGGCCAGTTTTCAGGATATGGAAACCCTGATTCATAAGGTCCAGGCCCAGGTTTACCGGCAATTCGGAATTTCCTTGGAAACGGAAGTGAGGCTGCTGGGACCCAAGGGGGAACTTGCCTCGGAAGCCTTGGATCTTCGCGACAAGGAATAAATATTTCAGGAAAGGAGGAAGCGGATGCGGATTGTCATAGTGACGGGAATGAGTGGTGCGGGGAAAAGCTCCGTGCTGAATCTTTTTGAGGACATGGGATATTATTGCATGGATAATTTGCCCCCTCAGCTTTTGACAAATTTTATTGATCTGGTGACGAGTTCTCGCCAGCACATTGAGAAGATCGCCGTGGGTGTGGACCTGCGGGGAGGAAGCTTCTTTGATGCCTTAAAAGATACCACGGGTCGGCTGATGGAAGAGCAACACAAGGTCTCCATACTCTTTCTCGATGCCAGAGATGAGGTTTTGGTTCGCCGTTACAAGGAACTGCGCCGCCCCCATCCCCTCGACAAGGCGGGAAATATTTTCGACGGAATCCAACGGGAACGGCTCCAACTCAAGGAGATTCGACGGCTTTCCGATCATGTTCTCGATACCTCGGGCTTTACCCTCGGGCAGCTGAAACGCTCGATTGATAAATTGTACCTGGCAGAGGGAGATGCGCATTCGTTCCTGATCAATGTCACGTCTTTTGGCTACAAGTATGGCATTCTTCTCGACGCCGATCTGGTGATTGACACCCGCTTTATTCCCAACCCCTATTACGAGTTGGACCTTCGCCCTTTCACCGGCTTAGATCAACCGGTAAAGGACTTTATCTTTCAATTTGATGAGACCAAAGAATTTTTGCAGCAAACCAAGTCCTATCTTCACTTTCTCATTCCCTTGTATATTCGGGAGGGGAAACGCCTCTTATCGATAGGGATTGGTTGCACAGGAGGGAAACACCGGTCGGTCGCTCTGGCGGAAGCAATCGGAAGCCTCTTAAAAGAGGAGTATTCCAGCGTTGTCATCTCTCACCGGGATCGGGAGCATTGGAGGTGAGGAGATGAAAGAGATTAGTGCAGGTGGCGTGATCGCTTCCGGGAACAATGTGTTGGTCCTCCACAAGTTTCGGGGAGATTGGGTTCTCCCGAAAGGCAGGGTGGAAGAGGGCGAGAGCCTGGAGGATACCGCCCTTCGTGAAGTGCGGGAGGAGAGTGGCTACCAGTGTCAAATTCACCGGAAGTTGGGCTTTGTGAAATACAATTATGACTTGCCGGACGGAACGGAAGTGCAAAAAACCGTTCATTACTTTGCGATGACCGTTATAGGGGGCGAAGCGCGTCCGCAAAAAGAAGAAGGCTTTCGGGATTCCGTCTTTATTCCCTGGAAGAAAGCCGTCAAGATTCTATGCCATGATTCCGAGCGAAACATGGTACGGACCGCCTTTCATGGGGATCCTCCCCGAAGAGGATCGCATCGTTTTTTCAAGAGAAATCAGTAGAAAAAATGAACTTGTAGGATGGTAGGAAGGAATGAACCAAACTTTTTCACAGAGGACGAAGCGAGAGTTGAGTCAGCTGCGGATTCAATCAAAGATTGAAGCTCTATTGGAGCTTTCTGCGATGGCCCGTTTTCATGCCCGAATTCTCATGAACCACCAAGGGATGCACTTGCGTTTTTCCTCAGAGAATGCCGATGTAATTGTCAGAATCCAAGATCTGGCGGTTTTTTTATATCAGAAGAATTTAACAATTTTTACGCAAACGGATGAGCACCTGCAAAAAGAGCCCATGTATTTTTTGGATTTACCCGAAGAATCCATGAAGAAGCTTTTGGAACAAAGCGGGATCGATCTCTTTGGTCGCACGACGCAGACCAAGGAACGTATCCTCAGCCGGCTTAAGGCCTTGCCCAATGCAAGAGCGTACTTTCGGGGGGCCTTCATGGCGGCGGGTTCCGTGGTGGACCCCAGCAAGTCCTATCATCTGGAGGTGACAACGGAAGCGCGCCTGGACGCGGAGGTCTTGGACCATGTCTTCGAAACCATTCACCTGCCTTTTAAGAAAACGCGGCGGAAGACCAGCTGGGTGTTTTATTTAAAGGACTCTTCGGCCATCTCCGATTGTCTGGTGGACTTAGGAGCCAGCCAGGCCATGCTCGAGTTGGAGAATGCAAAGGCCATGAAGGATTTGCGCAACGAGATTAACCGAAAGGTGAATGCGGAAACCGCAAATCTGGATAAGCAGGTGGATGCGGCAATGCGGCAGAGGCTGGCGATTGTCCGAATCCGAGACTACATGGGATTGGAGAATCTCCCGGAGCGGCTGCAGGGCTTGGCACAGGCTCGGCTTGCTTACCCCTCTGCCAATTTGAGAGAACTGGGAGAGCTGTTGAAGCCGCCCTTAGGTAAGAGCGGCGTCAGTCACCGCATGCGGAAGTTAGAAGAGATCGCCCGCGAGCTTCCGGAAGACACGCAGGAGGGGCGGGAGGAGTCACCCAAAGCGGAAGGGAGGGATTGCCATGAGAAGCAGAAGTGATTTTCCAAATGAGGACCACCCCGAGCCCCCAAAAAAGAAGCATCGTTTCCCCTGGCTTCCGATTCTCTTGGTGCTCGTTGGCCTGTTTTTTCTTTATCTTTGCTACCACATCTTTATAATCGCGCAATGGGACCGGGAGAAGACCCATCTTCCTGTGGCCGACCGGGACCGGGGCAATGTGCTGAGAAATCCCGAATCCGACCTCTTCTTCCTGCTTGCGGGCGTGGATGACACCGGGGCCGGGACCCCCCAGCGGACCGACACGCTCATGCTCTTTCGGGTGCAGTTTAAGGAGAAGAGGATTACCGCCATTTCGATTCCTCGGGACACCCGTTGCTTTGTGAATGGCAGCAAGCGGAAAATCAACAGTGCCTATGCGACCGGAGGCATCACGAATACCCTTTCCAGCATCCGTCGCTTCTTAGGAGTCGACTTGGATTACTATGTGATTCTGGATTTTGAAACGGTAAAAGCGCTGGTGGATGCCAACGGTGGAGTTCGCTACCATGTCCCGGAGGAAGCTGTGCCGGACCCCGTGGAGGAATATCGCACGGGTGACCACGTTTTGGATGGAAAGGAAGCGGTGTTCTTCCTCCGACATCGCCATGGTTACGCCAACGGAGACCTGGGGCGTGTGGAGGCACAGCAAAAATTCTTTGAAGAGATGCTTCGACAGATGCTTGCCCCCACCAATGTGGCCCACTTTCCCGCCCTGCTGCGAGCCTTTATCGCGCATGGCAAGACCAATATTCCCTTCCTCCCCCTCCTGCCGCAGGTCGTTGACCTGATCGGCTTTTCCAAGGAGAATCTGAGCTTTGCTACCTTACCGGGGAAGGGGAAATACCTCAATGGAATCAGCTACTATGTGGCCGAACCGCAGAAGACCTTGCGGCTGGTGGAAGAGCTTTTTCCCCCATTTCTGCAACAGTAGGAAAGGGAAAAATGGGGCACAAAAGCGATATTCTAGAAAACTTTTGAATACACGGGAAAAAGGGATATAATTATAGGGCAGTACAAAATAGGTATAGAAAATTGACAACCGAGGCTGAATCCTTCTTGCACCCGCAGGGAGGATTTTATGCGTAAAGGAATGGGGGTGTTCATGAACGAAATCGTAAAATCCATTCTTGAAATTGACCAATCGACGGAGGAACTCAAGAGCAAGACAGAGGCCGTCCTCGATCAAGAGCGTCAGCACACCCGGCAGGTGATTCAAAACCTGACCAAAGAAGCCGACGAAGCGATGAAAGAGGAGACAAAGCGCAAGATCGAAACCCTTAATCGGGAGGAAGCGGCATCCCGTCATCAGGTCGAAGAAGAGGAAGAAAAGGAGCTCGCCCGTCTCAAGGATAAATTTGAGGCGAGAAAAGCGGCCTTGGAGGAGCAATGGTTCCGAAAATTGAAAGAGATGAGCCAAGATGAGAGAAGCTCTTAAAACCAAGGTAATGGGAAAGATGAAAAAGCTCATGAACCAGGACGACTGGTTTCGCCTTCTGGACCTGGAGACCACGGAAGAGGTCATGGATGCGGTCAATCGCAGGGAGGGGAGGGAAGGAGAGGAAAAAGAAAAGATTCTTTCCTTCGATCACCATCTTCATGCGAAAGAGGAGAAAGAGCTTCGAAGTCTCACCTACTTCATGAATGACCATGAGAAGGAATACTTTAAAATCTTTCTTCTGGAAGGGGAATTGGAGGAGATCATTCAATACCTCCGCCTGTTGATAAAGACGCAGAGACAACATCAGGTTGCCTTTGTGGAGGGGAGCCCCTATCGTGATTCTCTGAAGCTGTCCACGGATCAAGAGATTGAATTGGGGGATTATCTTCGTCGGTTGGAGAACCGCCCCTATTATCGGGTCCTGGAGCCCTATGCCCTTCGCGAGTATGAGTTAGGGGACTTGATGATCCTGGATACCAACCTGAAGCGGTGGTACTATGGGACCCTCAAAAAAACCTCTCAGGGCCTGCGAAAGGAAACACAGAAAATTATCGACATGATGATTTCCCGGCGTATTGACCTGGAGCACATTCGAATCCTGACAGCCTATTTGCATCGGAAAGATTGGGACAGCAATGCCTTCTCCGCCCTTCTCATGGACGGCGGCAAGGAATTTCCGCGGGCGGAGGTGCAAAAGCTGATGGAAAAATCCGAGGAAGATTTGGTCCGGCAAATCCGAGAGGGTGCCTATTCCCGGCTGTTGGGCCAAGAGGATCATGTTTCCTCCTCCTTTTTTATTCGGGCAGATCGGGCGCAGTATGAGTTTTATCGGAAGCTGCTTCGAAAGACAGATAATGCGATGATTCGGGTTCTTTGCTATACCCATCTCCTCCAATGCGAGGGGAAGGATATCGCAAGAATTTTGGAAGCGAAAGATATTGGAACGGCGGATGAGTTGATTGAACAATTTTTGATTCATCCCCTGGTTCGAAGAGAGAAGAGGTAAAAATTGGCAGTTGAACAGATGAAAATGCTCCAGATTGTCGCCCCCCTGGCGAAGGTGGACGAGGTTCTTCTGGAAATTTTTCGGAGCGGAAAGATGCAGCTTGTGGATGCACTTTCTTTAATTGACTCCTACAGTTTTACCATTCGCTCCAGCAGTGAGAACCTGGCAAAAACCGTGGATGTAGCAAATGTCACCCACTTTGAAAGAAGCCAGACTCATGATTCGGAGCTGAAAGAGCTGGAAGAGGATTTAAAGGAAGCTGGAAGGAAACCGTCTCCCGTACGCAGAGATTCTCCGGTATCCGCAACGCCCTCAGAGTATGGGGAGGAAGTGTTCCGACAGATTTCCAAGATGCGGCAAGAGATTGAGGAACAGAAGAAGGAATATGACCATATTCTCTATGAGTCCCGAGTGATTTCCCTTCTGGAAGCGAATGCAATTGAGATGAAGGACCTGGGAAAGATGACCAACTTTGACTATGACATTGGGACGCTTTCCGATGTCGGCAGGAAGGCCATCCGGAGCAATTATGAACGGATTCCCGCCGCGGTCATTCACCTGGGGCAGCTGGATCGAGAAGAGGTCTACTGCTTGATTTTCCCCAAAAAAGTCGCTGCGGAAATTCAGCGACTCCAGGAGAGCATCAACTGGAAGAAAATCGAGATGACCATTGAAACGGAACGTGGCAATGTGGAACTCATGCAGGAGATGGAACGCGTTCATCGCGAGTTACAGGATTCCATTCAGAACGAGGAGGAGTCCCTGGACGCTTACATCCATAAGAGCAGCGAGGATTTGGACCGCCTTCATTATGCGTATGCCCTCCAGGACATGCTGGCGGATGCCAAGAGCTTCCTGGCAAAGGGCCGTTCCTATTTCTACCTTTCCGGTTGGATGACGGCATCGAATGAGAAGAAAATTCATGAGGCGCTTTCCGGATTTTCGGATCTTCTGATTCAATGGAGAGAGGAGGAGGAGGTACCCCTCAAGGCGCCGACCTTACTAAAAAACAAGAGATGGCTTCGCCCTTTTGAAGCAATGGTCAATCTTTACGGAACCCCCAATTATAGGGAATTGGATCCGACGAACTTTTTTGGGCTGACATACATGATCCTATTCGGTGCCATGTTCGGTGATTTGGGCCAGGGTGCAATTTTTGCGATTGCGGGGATCGTACTTGAGAGACTTCGTCACCCCAACCTGGGGGGCGTATTTTTGCGAATGGGCTTGGGGTCCATGTTCTTTGGGCTCTGCTACGGATCGGTGTTCGGTTCGGAGGAGTTGTTGCCCGCTTTAGTGATTCGCCCCTTTGAAAACATCAACACGGTGCTGATCGCGGCCATTTCCTTTGGGGTGGTTCTCTCCGTGATTTCCTACGTCATGGGGATTGTCAATAAACTGCGTCTCAATGAATACCGGGAGGCCTGGTTCGGGAAAGAGGGAATCTGTGGACTTCTTCTTTACTTAAGCATGATTCTCTTGATCGTAAACATCGCTGTCCGGCCCATCCTTCCCATGGCCTTGGTAGTTCTCCTCCTATTGGGGAGCTTTTTGGGGATTCTTTTCCAGGAACCTCTGACCAATCTGGTAAGGAAGAGACGCCCTCTCTATCAGGGTGCCGTGGGCGGCTATTTTGTGGAGACCGGTTTCTCCCTGCTGGAAGCCGTGATTTCGATCTTCTCGGGTGTTCTGTCCTTTATCCGTGTGGGAGCCTTTGCCATCAACCATGTGGGCCTCTTCATGGCCTTTCAGACCATGGGAGCCATGATGGGCGGCGGCGGAAACATCGCCATGCTGGTCCTCGGAAACCTCGTCATCATCGGCTTGGAAGGGCTGATCGTGTTTATTCAAAGCCTGCGTTTGGAATACTATGAGATGTTTGGAAAATATTTCTTCGGAAACGGAGAAGCTTTTGTCGATACTATGCCGAGTTTGTTGGCGAGAAAAAGATAATAAAAGGAGAAAAAAATGCTGAAAATTCTATCTTTAACGACCATTATTGTTGTCTTGACGATTGCCTCCGGGGTGTTGCTCCTCTATAAGAACACCGACCCCTCCAAGACGAGGCTGAAAAAGGCGCTTCGCCTGAACCTCTGTGCCTTTGTTCCTGCGATTGTGATGGCCCTCGTGGTCTTTATGCCTCAGGAAGCATTCGCTGCGGGCCAGGCTTCCGGGGCGAACGGGATGGGCTTTATCGGTGCCGCTTTGGCTACCGGAATGGCCACGATCGGAACGGGTTATGCGGTCGGCGCATGCGGTTCTGCCGCTTTGGGTGCCGTATCGGAGGACTCTTCCATTCTGGGTAAAACCTTGATCTTTGTGGGACTTGCCGAAGGAATTGCCATCTACGGACTGATTATCTCCATCATGATCCTGGGTGCGATGTAATCCGAAGGGCTCTCAAATGTACATGCATTTAATCACCTCAAATCCACATCTTGCGCTGGGTGCTCGACTCAGCGGCATTGATGTGAACGAGGTAAACGGCGGGTTATCCTCCTCCCAAGCTGCTTTTCATAAGGCGGTGGAAAACAAGGAGATTGCCGTTCTTTGCATCAGCGAGGAGCTGGAGGAGGATTTAAAAGATACCGTGGGAGACTATGAGAAAAGCCATAGTGTGCCCGCAATTGTTCATCTGCCCTTGCCGCCGGAATGGAGGAACTATGATTGATCTGAAGAATAAAATCGACTTATTTCATCAGATGATATGGCAGGATTCCAAAAACACTTCGGAAGACGCCCTGTATCGGTCAACACGCGAAAATACCGCACTCATTACCGAGAAACGGGAAGAGCTTAAGACCAACCATCAGGACTATGTGAGAAGTCGTCTCAACCGTGCTCAGGAAAAAGAGAGGGAGACGATGGCGAGTCTGCAGCAGCAATTGAAACAACGACGGTTGCAGGCACAGGAGGAATTCCTCACCGAATTTATCAAAGACCTGGAAGACCGTTTTATCGCCTTCCGGGAAACGGAAGAATATCGCAAGGAGTTAAAGGATACGATTCAAAGGAAGCTGAGAGGGGAAGAGGTGGCGACGCTCTATGTGCGCGCCCAGGATCGTCCTCTTGTGGAAGACTTCTTGCCGGAAGGAGTGGAACTGAAAGAGATGGAGGACCGGGAACTCGGTGGCTTCATGTATTCGGTTCATGGAGGAAGACGGCGGATCCGTGCCAGCTTCCGAAATATCATTGATTCTCATCGCTATGAAATGGGCCGCGACCTTTATCGAATTTTGGAAGGAGCGCAGCAGAATGAATAACACCGTAGGTAGCATTCAATCCATCAACGGCCCGGTTGTTACGGGCGTTTCGATGGACCGATTCACGGTCCGAGAGATGGTCCTCGTCGGGAAGGACCAACGTCTCGGTGAAATTATCTCTCTCGACCTGGGAAAGGCGGTCATTCAGGTCTACGAGGAGACGGAGGGACTAAAACCGGGAGAGCCCATCGCCTCCACGGGAAAGCCCCTTTCCGTTCGCCTGGGACCCGGTCTTCTGACGAGCATGTTTGACGGGATTCAGCGTCCCCTCGAATCGATTCGGAAAGAACATGGTCCCTTTTTGCCCACGGGAATCGGCTTGCAGAGCCTCGACGAAGCAAAAACGTGGTCGGTGACCATGAAGGTGGCCCTGGGTCAGGAACTCGAGGAAGGACAGATTTTTGCCGTTACTCCGGAAACGGAACTCATCGAGCATCGGATCATGGTGCCCATCGGCGTTCATGGGAAGGTGGTTGACCTGGTAGAAGACGGAGACTATACGATCACAGACTGTCTCCTTACCCTGGAAGACAAGAACGGCAAGAAAACGGAGCTCACCATGGCGCAGGATTGGCCGGTTCGCGTCCCAAGACCCGTCAATGAGCTCTTGGCCAACAACGAGTTGCTCAAGACGGGGCAGCGCGTTTTGGATGTCTTCTTCCCGATTGCCAAGGGAGGAACCGTGGCGATTCCCGGAGGATTCGGAACCGGTAAAACCATGCTGCAACACCAGATTGCAAAGTTCTGCGATGCGCAGATCATTATCTACATCGGCTGTGGGGAACGTGGCAACGAGATGACCGATGTGTTGGATTCCTTCCCGACGCTGGTCGATCCGAATACGGGCAAAAACCTGATGCAGAGAACCGTCTTGATTGCCAACACCTCGAATATGCCGGTGGCGGCCCGAGAAGCCTCGATTTATACGGGTATTACCATGGCGGAATATTACCGGGACATGGGTTACCATGTCGCTTTAATGGCGGATTCGACCTCCCGATGGGCAGAGGCTCTTCGAGAGATTTCCGGCCGCTTGGAGGAGATGCCCGCCGAGGAAGGCTATCCTGCCTACCTGTCGAGTCGCATCGCCCAGTTCTATGAGCGGGCGGGACTTTGCCGGGTAAAGAGTGGGGGCAAGGGCTCGGTTACCCTGATCGGAGCCGTTTCTCCCGCAGGAGGAGATTTCTCCGAGCCGGTTACCGAGGCCACGAAACGCTATGTCAAGGTCTTCCTGGGTCTGGACAAGGAACTGGCTTACTCCCGTCACTACCCGTCGATTAACTGGATGAATTCCTATTCCGGCTATGTTGACCAATTGAAAAACTACTACCAGGATACGATGGACTTTGATGTCATGGGTCTTCGAAAAGAGATGTTGGATCTGCTTTTTGAGGAGAACAAGCTGAAAGACATTGTCTCCCTGGTTGGCGAGGATGTGCTCCCGGACGGACAGCGTTTGGTTTTGGACATCGCCCAGGTGCTTCGGGTGGGCTACCTACAGCAGAATGCTTTCCATGAGGAAGACAGCTACGTTCCCCTGCAGAAGCAGATTCGGATGTTGCAGGTGATTGCTCTTCTCTATCGAAGGGCATCCAAGCTCCTTCATCTTCATTGCCCGATCAACGTTGCCCACGATGGCCCGCTCTTTGGCGAGGTGACACAGATGAAATACACGATTCCCAACAAGGACCTTGCAGGCTTTGATCAATTGGAAGAGAAAATCAATGCTTTCTATGACGACAAGGAAGCCCAGTATGGCAAGGAGGTGGAAGAATGAAGACCGAATATGTAGTGATTGACCACCTGGCAGGAGCCATTCTCCAGATTGATGAGGTCGAGGATGTTCAATACGGAGAAGTGGTCCATGTCCGGCTCGGAAATCGTATCATGACCGGCCAGGTCATTGCGATTCGTAACCAGCAGGTGACCGTCCAGGTCTTCGGAGACACCACAGGGTTGAGCTTCGACAACAGCGTGCTCACCTTCCAGGGGCATCCCTTTTCCATTGCCCTGAATGAACATATTCTGGGACGAATCTTCAACGGCCTCGGAGAGCCCATCGATGGAGGTGGACCCATCTATGCCGACCGCTTTTATAACGTCAACGGCCTGCCCATGAACCCGGTATCTCGAGAGTACCCGAAGAACTTTATCCAAACGGGAATTTCCGCCATTGATGGGCTTATGACCATTATTCGCGGACAAAAGCTTCCCATTTTCTCGGGATCCGGCTTGGATCATAACCGAATTGCCGCACAGATCATCCGCCAATCACAGATTCGAAACACGGAGGATGACTTCTGTTTCGTCTTTGGGGCCATCGGCGTGCAAAAGGATGAGGGAGCCTTCTTCCGAGAAACCTTCCGCAAGGCGGGGGTGCAGGATAAGGTGGTTTCCTTTATCAATTACGCGAATGATCCGGTCATGGAGCGACTCATCACGCCGAAGTGCGCTCTCACCGCTGCCGAGTATTTGGCCTTTGAGCTGCATAAGCATGTGCTTGTGATTCTCACGGATATCACCAGCTATGCGGAGGCCTTGCGTGAAATCTCCAACCTCAGAGGAGAGGTTCCCTCCCGAAAGGGCTATCCGGGTTATCTCTATTCAGATTTGGCAGCCATGTACGAGCGGGCGGGAATTTTGCGGGGCGAAACGGGTTCCATCACGCTGCTTCCGATTCTCACCATGCCCAATGATGATATCACCCACCCCATTGCGGACCTGACGGGATATATCACCGAGGGGCAGATTGTGCTCTCTCGAGAATTGGCCCAGAGAGACGTTTATCCTTCCATCAACATTTTGCCGAGTCTGTCTCGTCTGATGAAGGATGGCATTGGCGCGGGCTTCACCCGAGAGGATCATGCGGAATTGATGCGCCAGATTTATGCTTCCTATGCTCGGGTGCAGGAGGTGAGAAACCTGGCACAAATTATCGGGGAAGACGACCTGTCGGAATCTGACCAGGCCCTGTTGAAATTTGGGGATGCCTTTGAGCAGAAGTTCCTCCAACAGGACTTTACCGAAAATCGC
Organism: uncultured Tissierellia bacterium; assembly: GCA_937923265.1. Taxonomy (GTDB): domain Bacteria; phylum Bacillota; class Clostridia; order Tissierellales; family Peptoniphilaceae; genus CALAJY01. The sequence goes on along the minus strand of CALAJY010000003.1, from coordinate 7,150 downwards.
TCCATTGAGGAAACGCTGGATATCGGGTGGAAGCTTCTATCCATCCTGCCCGATTCCCTGTTAACCCAGTCGGATCCGGAGATTCGAAAGAAATACATGGGACGGTGATGGCGATGGCGGTTTATAAACTTACCCCAACAAAAGCCAACCTGATGAAAGCCCAACAGATGCTCGCCCTCATGGAGTCCTCCTATGACCTTTTGGACAAGAAGAGGGTGGCCCTCATGCGGGAGCTTAAAAAGGTCGATCAACAGCGAAAAGAGACCGAAAGACGGTTGCAGGAAAAATTGACGGTCTTTCAATCGACCATTGATCGGGCCTTCATTCTGATGGGACGAGACCGTTTGGAACATCTCGCAGACAGCATTGCTCTGGACCGCCGCGTGGAACGAATCCCAAAATCCTATATGGGGATTGTTATGGACAGCTATTATTTCCGCAAGGAAGAGGCTCCCATGGAAGACATCCACCTGGCCCGCATGGAGGAGACCCTCCGAGAGTTCAAAGAGATTCTCTTGGACATGGCATCTTTGGTCAATACCGCGAAGCGGCTGGAACGAGAGATGCTAAAGACCCAAAAACGAGCGAATGCCTTGGATAAGGTGCAGATTCCCAAATACCGGTCGATTGCTGCCGAGATTCAAGCCAGTTTGGAGGAGAAAGAACGCGAAGAGTTTTTTCGCTTAAAACTTTTAAAAAAGAAAAAAGTGGAGTCGTAAAAACTTCAATGAGAAAGGGATGAGTGCATCGGCACTCATCTTTTTTTGATTGCAAAGAAAGGATGTTTCTGAATAATTAAAGAAAACGTTATTTAATATTTTGGAAAGAGCCGGCCAGTCAAATGAAAGAGAAGAGAAAGAAAAAAATAAAAAAGAGGTGCATTTTTAAGAAAATATTCAGGATATCTGAATAAATATCAAATAAATTCGGGATCGGATTTTATGAAAACATTGTAGAACTCTATTTACTAATACCGAATAATTTTTCATACTTCAAATAAATGGTTGATTATTTAAAAGTTTGAAAAAACCTTAACTTTAGGGTATTCTGAATTTAACTAAATTTAAAGGAGGAAGGACGATGAAGAAACTTTTGTCATGGCTTTTAGCATTGGCAATGGTTGTGGGAACGATTGCTTCCCCAGTCAGTTATGCACAAGAGCAAACTGCAGAAAACGGCCTGGTAACCAAAGAAGATCTGGATAAAGTCAATCCGGAAGACGTTACCTCCTATGCGAAAAGCTACCTAAAGGCACACCCTGAGATTCTAAAAACCTTAGGGGAACCGAAATCGGTGCGAAGTGGTGCGAAAAAATCCATTTCCACCCCTAGCAAGCAGAGTAAAAGCGAAGGCCCTGCTCGGGTTATCGTGGTCCTGAAAAGAAAGCCGGTGGTGGATACGGCAACCGCACGGGGCGTGAAGCTACCGACATTGCCCTCCGCAGAGGTCTCGTCCATGGAATCCACCATGATTGCGGAACAGAATGCCGTAAAAGCAGAACTGGAAGCCGCCGGCGTGAAATTTCAGTCCACGGATGCCAAGGCCGCTCTACCGGCAAACTCCCATTACACGAGATTGCTCAATGGGTTCTCCGCCTATGTTTCTCCGGAAGATATTCCCTTGATTGAAGCCAATGAGAAGGTTCAAGAGGTTATCTTCCAGAATACTTATCGTGCTCCCAAAACACCGAGCATGTTCACCTCCAATTCAATGGTGTTCTCGGAGGAAGCTCACAAGCTGGGCTACTCGGGACAGGGCATGGTCGTTGCGGTCATCGACTCCGGAATTGACTCCAACCACCCCGACCTGCAAAAGCTGAGCGATGGCACGCGTCCCAAATACACCGAGCAGTCCATGAATGCGGCGATAGCTCAGTATCACCTACCGGGATGTTATCTCAATGAAAAAATTCCCTATGCTTACAACTATTATGATCATTCTTCTCTTAGCAAGGACATCGGAAAGGATTCTCAGCACGGTCAGCATGTTGCGGGTACCGTCGCTGCCAATGGAAAAATCCATGGGGTAGCCCCCGAGGCGCAGATTTTAGCGATGAAGGTGTTCTCGGACGATATCCGCTATTCCACAACCTTCTCCGATATCTATCTGAAGGCCATTGAGGATGCCATCTCCCTGGGCGCCGATGCCATTAACATGTCCTTAGGTTCTCCTGCCGGTCAATACTATCCCGGTTCCCCTGAGGATCTGGCGGTGGCCAAGGCCCGGGAAAACGGAGTCGTGATGGCCATCTCCGCAGGAAATGAGAGCAATATCATGGATGGCGCCGATGCGGTTGCTGACGTGCTCACATTTAATAACAAATTGCCCTTAGAGAAGAATCCGGATACCGGCGTTGTGGGAAGTCCTGCCGTAAACAAGGACTCCTTCTCGGTAGCCTCGGCAGAGAACACCCATAAGATGGTGAATAAATTAAATTACTTCGTCGATGGAAAAGCGGCTTCCTGTGCCATTCTTCCTTCCGACGGATCTCCGGACGGCAGCAAGGTGCTCCCCGGAAAACAAGAGATTGTGGTCGTCGGCAAAGACCCGAAGCCCGGAAAACCGGAAGACTGGGCAGGCGTTGATGTGAAAGGAAAGATTGCCCTCGTCAAGCGTGGCAACACCTTTATCGACACCCTGGCGGAAGCTGTGAAGGCAGGAGCAGCCGGCTTATTGCTCTACAACCATGAGAGTGGTGGAGAAGAGCTGGTCAACATGGTCGGTGGCGATACCGCACCGATTCCCTATGCCTTTATTGGAAATGAGGCAGGTGCAAAGCTAGCACAGGCAAAAGATGCGAAGATTGAATACACGAAAGAGCAGATGTCCATCAAGAACCCGGATGCGGGAAAGATGAGTTCTTTCAGCTCCTGGGGTCCGGATCCCGACCTGAACATGAAGCCGGAGATTACCGCTCCCGGTGGACAGATTTACTCGACCCAAAACGATGGAAAGTACACCACCATGTCGGGAACTTCCATGGCGGCTCCTCATATCTCAGGTGCCATTGCGTTGGTCAAACAGAGAATCCAAACGGATCCGCTATTCAAGGCCCTCCACCTGGGAGAGGCAGAGACCGTCGATATGGTAAAAACCCTGTTGATGAACACGGCCCATCCCCTGGTCTTCCAGAGCAATCCCTCGAATCCCAAAGAAGGATACTCCTACACCTATAGTGTGAGACAACAGGGTGCCGGCATGATTGACCTAAAAAAGGCGGTCAGCGTGAATCAGTATGCGGTGAATTCCGCGACGAAGCTGCCAAAGGTGGAGTTGAAGAGCTTTGACGAGAAGAAGTTTGATGTCTCGATTCAGTTAACCAACCTCAGCGATGAGGAAGTGACCTATAAGCCCTCCATCGAACTCTTAAAAGACTATATTGACAAGGCGTACGATGATAGCGACGTTCGCTTTAACTATCTGGAGACGGATTGGGTGGATTCTCAGCTCAAGGGAGATGAGATGGTGAAGGTTCCCGCAAAAGGAACGGTAACGGCAAAATTCACGGTCGACTTCTCCAAGGATTCCATCGGACGGAACCAGTTTGTGGACGGCTATCTCCGCTTTACGCCTCAGGTAAAGGATAAGGATGGAAAATGGGTGGACAGCCAGAGTGCCAAGGCGGGCATCGAGCTCTCTGTTCCGGTTTTGGGATTCTACGGGGATTGGGAGGAGCCCAGCATTGTCGACTCCTACCTGCAAAATCTCGACCAAGAGAAGCCCAAAGATGTTCCGACATTCACGCTGACGACCCCGATGCAATACAACTATGAAGACGGAATGTGCTACTATGCAGATCCCTATGGTGTCAACTACATCAACCCGGGTTCGGAATTAGCCATCGATCCGTGGACGGGCAATTTCGGATTTATGGGAACCCTGCTACGTAACGTGGCAGAGATCAACTTCCGTGTGGTGGATGGAAACAACCCGAATCAGGTATTGCGAACCCTCAATTCCTATTACGATATGCAGAAGTTGACCAACATGTATAAGGGCAAGCTTCCCTTTGTCACCTTTGAAAAGTCCATCTGGGATGGAACACTTGCCGGCAAGCCCATCGGAGACGGCCGCAAGGTGAACTATGTTGTCGAATTCAAGCGGACGAAAACCACGAAGAATCCGCAGGTCCACAGTTTCCAGGTCATCGGAGACAACACGGCGCCTGTGATTTCCAAGCTCTCCTACGACAAAGACACCACCACCTTACACGTGGATGCCTATGATAAGTTGAGCGGTGGTCAGAGCTTCACGGTCTTCCGGCTCGATGCCAAACAGCTAAAGAATTCCAATCTGAAGGAACTCTTAAAGGATCTGGAAACGGCAAAGCTGACAGGAAAGAGCGATAAGAAGATGGTGGGCGTGGATCATCGTTTCGTCCCCATGGTTGGTGGCGATAAAGAGAGTGGTCTGAATCCCGCGCTTCTTTATAAAGAGGGACAGACCGGCTACGACATTGATATCAAACAACTGCTCGATCAGGAAGCGGCTCCCATCGTTGTTCTTGCCATTGATAAGGCGGGAAATGTGGCGGTGCAGGCCATCCATTGCGATCCGTTGTCAGCCGACCAGATTAAGAAGATGACAGCAACCAAACCGGTTGTGGATCCGGTACATGCGAAAAGTCGTCTCGTTCGCGGCCAGGCAGAACCGCTGGCGACCGTTACCATCAAGAAGGCGGATGGCAGCGAAATCGGAAAAGGCGTTGCCGGGGAAGATGGCAAGTTTGCCATTAAGTTGGCGGATGGCGTCGAGCTGAAAAAGGGAGAGAAAATCCTTGTGCAGTCGACTAACCTGAAGGGAAGCAGTTCCGAGGTTGTTGAGGTGGAAGTTTTGGAGCCCAGCCTCACCGAAACGGCCAATATCACCGTAAAAATCAACGGGAAGTCCGTTATCAAGGGACAGGAACCCGCCGATCTGAATTGGGATCAAATCTCCTTTGAGTTACTGACGGAAGACGAAGACCTTGTCGCCAGCTCCAAAAAGGTGGATGTGAAAGAGAAGGAAGCGCTTCTCCAGACCTTTGGTCAAGTGCCGGAAGGAAAGTACGTCATCCGTGCGAAGAATCTGTCGGAGAAGTACAGCTTTGAACCGGAGCTTCAAACCATTGAGGTGAAGAAGGGACAGACGGATCCCTATGTGGTGACCATCTCTTCTCCGGAAAACCGCAAGGATATGGAATATGATCAGGCACAGATTAAGATTGATCGTCCGGAACTCCTGGAGGCCTATAAGGATTCACAGGTAGAGTTCCAGGGATCCACCTTCGGATGGAAGGGAATCAACCGCCTGACGATTGAAGACAATGATCATAAGGAACATGAACTTCCGCTGACCACAAAGCAGAAACAATCTGTGACCATTGATAATAAGGAAGTCTTCTTTGGTGAGGTACACTACTTCGGAAAACAAGCGGAAGAGGACAAACCCCTAACTGTGGCCTTGAAGGACGGCTACTATGAGATGCCGTTTAAGACGAGCACCTCGGATCAAAGAGATTTCCAAGTCGTTCGTCGTTTCTGGGTGGATGCGAAGAAACCGACCATCCGGGCAACGGTTAGCCAGGCACGGAGAACGGATGATCCCAAGGCGACGATTACCCTGTCCATGGCGGACAACCTGAACTTCTTGGAGTTCTATCGCAATGACAACTTCTTAGGAGCCAAGGATACCTCCGTGAATGGCTTTGGACAGAAAGACATCCAATACACCTTTAAAGATGAGGTCACCCTGAAACCGGGAGACAATGAGCTCGTCTATAAGGTGAAGGACATTTCCGGAAACATTGAAACCGTCACCGTCCATCTCACCTATGTGGACAAGGAGGAACTGGAGAGCCTCATCCAGGTAGCGGAAAAGGTCCAGCAGCCGGCGGCTTCTTTACTCGAAGCGTTGAAGACGGCCAAGACCGTGAATGTGGATGAGAAGGCAGACCGGGAAGCCGTGGATGCCGCAGCAAAGGCCCTGAGAGAGGAATTAAACAAGGAAGATCCTACCCTGCTCCGCCCCGTTCTGAAGGGGGTTCATGACCAAACGGTACAGGTGGGGGACACCCTTGACCTCTTGAAAGATGTCTATGCGTACGATGCCTTTGGCAACGACATCACCGACAAGATTGTTTTGACTCCTTCTGAGGTAGACACGACGAAGGTGGGAGACTACACGGTTGATTATTCCGTGAGCGACGGACAGAGAGAGACCAACAAGACCATCACGATTCACGTGGTGCCGAAGCCTGTTTCCACCTTGAAATTGGAGGAAGCGCTCAAGACGGCAAAAGAGGAAAAGGCAGATAAGTACACGCCGAAGAGCTTCCAGGCCCTGACAAAGGCCATTCAGGATGCGGAAGCCTTGTTGAAGGATCCGGAGAAGACCCAAGAGAAGGTTGATGCAGCCGTTCAGGCACTCAATGATGCCTTCCAGGCGCTGGTTCTGCGTGCGAATACCAACGATTTAGCGCAGGCGCTGAAGAAAGCGGACAAGCTGGCAAAAGATACAACCTTAACGCCGAAGAGTCTGGAACAGTTGCAGAAGGCGATCGAAGAGGCGAAGAAGGTTCTTGCCAATGCCGACGCGTCGCAAGCCGAGGTGGACCAGGCAAGCAAGAATCTCCGGGATGCGATGAAGGCTGTGTTACATCAGGCCGACAAGTCCAAGCTCCAAGATCTGTATCAGAAAGCACAGGAGTTGGCAAAGAACGAAAAACTGACGGAAGCGCAGAAGAAAGAGCTGAAGGATGCCATGACCCAAGCGAAGGCGGTTATGGACAATCCGGAAGCCACGAAAGCGGAGGTCGAGAAGGAAGAGATCGCCCTTTCGGAGAAACTGGCTCAGATTGCGAAAGAGCTACCCCAGGAGCCGACGGTGGATAAGACGTCCTTGGAAGAGACCCTTAAGAAGGCCAAGGAGTTGGATACCTCCAAAGCAGATGCGGCTCTGAAGGAATCGCTGGAGCAGGCCATCAAGCAGGCAGAGATTCTTCTGTCGGCAGATTCCACCAGCCAGGAGGCGGTCGATGCCGCCAAGACGCGGTTGGAGAAACTGATGCAGGAGATCGCGAAGAAGGCCGAGGAGACGACAGATCCGGAACCGAATCCCGGCACGGATCCCGAGCCGAACCCCGGCACCGATCCGGAACCGAACCCCGGCA
>CALAJY010000002.1 GCA_937923265.1 uncultured Tissierellia bacterium | reverse complement strand
TGGCAAAGAATCCCGGACTCATCGCTTCCTTCTCCAGAGCCCTTGCTCAGGGCCTCAATGCTCAGCAGAGTGATGAGGAATTCAATGAAACCCTGCAAGACTCGGTAGACTCCATCTACGAGGCTTCCATCAAATAATTACACAAAAAAAGGCCGCTCCGTCTCACGCTGACGGAGCGGTTCTTTTTTTTGCCATTTCTAATGCGACTGCCGAAAAACTCCCTGATCGGTAACCGTGATGGAGAAGCGATGATCAAAGGATTCTTCCGGAATCTCCTGTCTGGTCAAGGCTTCCCTGCAGATGACCGCAGCGGGAAGTTCCTCCTCTCCTTCAAACATCCGGTCGTAATATCCTCCCCCGTGGCCCATTCGCATGCCCCGGTGGTTGGCAGTGACACAGGGAATCACCGCAAAATCGATGTCCTCCTTTTGAATTGCCGGGGAGTCTTCCCTCGGTTCTAAGAGGCCGTAGTGACCCTGTTGAAGATCCTCCAGTGAAGTAATCTGTCGGGCTTCCATGAGACCCTTTCCCGTGCAAAGGGGAACCGTGAGGCGCTTTCCATCCTCCAGCACCTGTGCAAGAAAGGGCTTGGTGTCAATCTCATAATCAACCCCGACAAAGCAAAAGATGGTCTTTGCCTGCCGGTATTCCGGAAGACTCCGTAACAACCTGCAGATCGCAGCATCTGCCTGCCGGCGTTTGGGTTCCGGCAGGGCTTTTGCCTGTGCCACCACTTCTTTACGCAAGGCTTTTTTTTGTTCCCGTAGGCTCCTGTTTGCTGGTTCTTCCATTTCGTTCCTCCCACTTTCCCGAAATTTCTTCTGTCGTCCGTTTGCTTTCATTGTATAAGCCCCGGAAAAATTCAGCAACCGGAAAAAGCGGTTTATGCCTTAAGCGACCGGCGAACCGGATCGTCCCCGGAAAAAAGTCGACGCGGTCGTTAACTTGGTATTTCTTTTTATCATCTTTTCGGTTCCGGACCGGCGCATCGATCTTAAAAATAAGTAACGAACACCAAGGTCTTAAAACAAAGCCGAAAGATCCCATAAAAAAGGACCGAAGCGCCGGCTTAGGTCCTTTTTCGGGATATCATTAATAAATTTTCGCGCCCGCAGGAATATTGGCATCCAACATCAGAAGATCCAGATGCTCTTCCCCATCATAGTCGCAAATTGCAGACAGGAGCATTCCCTCGGAGACCACCCCCATCATCTTTCGCGGTGGTAGGTTTGTAATGGCGAGAAGCGTCTTTCCCACCAACTCTTCCGCACTGTAGTAGCTCTTGATTCCGCTTAGAATGGTTCTCTCTTTTCCCGATCCATCATCCAGCGTGAACTGCAAGAGCTTTTTGCTCTTGGGTACTTCCCGGCAGTCCAAGACCTTTACCACACGGAAATCCGATTTCGAAAAGGTCTCAAAATCCACCATTTCCTCGAATAATGGCTCCACCTTCACCTTGGATAGGTCAAAGCGCACGCTCGAAAAATCTTGCGCTGTTTCCGCACCCGATTTCTCGGAGGAAGCCTTTTTCTCTTGATTTTCCAAACCGATGGGCTTCATGGTTGGGAAAATCCCCTTTACTTTAGATAATTGTCTAAATCTCTATAAAAGTCTATTTTATGGTACTTCTCCATTTA
>CALAJY010000001.1 GCA_937923265.1 uncultured Tissierellia bacterium | reverse complement strand
GTCGGGACAGGCTCCCTGCGGGCTGTTAAAGGAAAGCAAGCGAGGCTCGATGGACTCCAGTTGCATGTGGCCATTGGGACAGGCCAACTTGGACGAGAAGGTGTGGCGGTCTCCCCCCACAATTTGAATAAAAACCGTTCCATCCGCCAGCTCCAGGGCCGTCTCCAGAGACTGTGTGAGTCGGGAGTGAATCCCATCCTTAACAATCAGCCGGTCCACCACCACCTGAATGTCATGCTTTTTGTTCTTATCCAGCTCGGGAACCTCCTGGATCATGTACTGTTCGTCGTCCACAAGCAGCCGGGTATAGCCCTGCCGCTCCAGGTTCTTCACGGCCTTTTCGTGGCGCCCCTTCTTGCCCCGAATCACCGGAGCCAGGACCAAAATCTTGGTTCGGTCGGGCCAGCTGAGAATCTCATCCACAATCTGGTCCACCGCCATGGCCTTGATCTCTTCCCCACACACCGGACAATAGGCATGGCCCAGCTTCGAAAAGAGTAAACGGAGGTAGTCATAGATCTCCGTCACCGTTCCCACCGTGGAGCGGGGATTTCGGTTCGTCGTCTTTTGATCGATGGAGATCGAGGGAGAAAGCCCCTCGACGAGATCCACATCCGGCTTGTCCATCTGCCCCAGGAACATGCGGGCGTAGCTGGATAGGCTCTCCACATAGCGCCTTTGCCCTTCCGCGTAGATGGTATCAAAGGCCAGGGAACTCTTGCCGGATCCGCTGAGTCCCGTCATCACAATCATTTTATCGCGAGGGAGGGTCAGGCTAATGTTCTTCAGGTTATTCACCCGCGCCCCCCGAATCACTATCTTTTCCAGTGCCATAGCACCTCCTTCACAGAGGATGGCCTAGGCCAAATCCTTCTTTAACTTTCGAATTTCATCGCGAATGCTTGCGGCTCTCTCAAAGTCCAATTCCTCCGCCGCCTTTCGCATTTCAATATCCATCGAAATCAGCAGGGTCTCCAGATCTTCCTTGCTGAATTCTTCCTTCTGATTCATCTCCTGCAGGGCCGGTCCATAGGAATCCGCCCCCTCCGCAACCAGTTCCGTCGAGAGAACCTGGTGAATCTCCTTCTGAATCGTCGTTGGCGTGATCCCATGATCCGCATTGTACTTTTCCTGGATACCTCGCCTGCGGTTGGTCTCATCGATGGCGGTCTGCATGGACTGGGTCATGGTATCCGCGTACATGATCACCCGACCGTCCACATTTCGGGCGGCCCGGCCTATGGTCTGAATCAGGGAGGTTTCCGAACGGAGGAAGCCCTCCTTATCGGCATCCAAGATGGCAATCAGGGACACCTCCGGCAGATCCAGGCCTTCCCGAAGCAGATTAATCCCCACCAAGACATCGTATTTTCCCAGCCGCAGATCCCGAAGAATCTGCATCCGCTCCAGCGTCACAATGTCCGAATGAAGATAGGTGACCTTGATCTTGAAGTCTTCCAGGTACTTGGTGAGGTCCTCCGCCATCTTCTTGGTCATGGTGGTGACCAGGGTTCGCTCTCCCTTTTGGATGTTTGCGCGAATTTCTTTCATCAAGTCATCCATCTGATTTTTGGTGGGGCGAACCTCAACACGGGGATCCAACAAGCCCGTGGGCCGAATGATCTGCTCCACGACCCGCGTGGAATGCTCCTTTTCAAAATCTCCGGGAGTGGCGGAAACAAAGAGCGCCTGGGGGACAAGGGCTTCAAATTCCTCAAAGTGGAGGGGCCGGTTGTCCAAAGCGGAGGGAAGACGAAACCCGTAGTCGACGAGATTCTGCTTCCGTGCGCGGTCACCATTGAACATGCCCCGCACCTGGGGAAGGGTCACGTGGCTCTCATCCACCATCAGAAGAAAATCCCCCTTGAAATAATCGATGAGGGTATAAGGCCGTGATCCCGGGGGTCGTTGGCTCATGTGGCGGGCATAGTTCTCAATGCCGGAACAGAAGCCCACCTCCTTGAGCATCTCAATATCATAGAGCGTCCGCTGCTCCAGGCGTTGCGCCTCCACTAGCTTGTGCTCCGCCTGCAATTCCTGAAGGCGGTCCTTCAGCTCCTCCTCAATCGTGATCACCGCTCGATCCACCTTGTCTTGGGAGGTGGCATAGTGGGAAGCCGGGAAAATCATGACATGGCTCCGTTGCCCGAGAATTTCTCCCGTTAAATAATTGATTTCCAGCAGTCGATCCACCTCATCCCCGAAGAATTCCACCCGAATGGCTTCTTCCGAGGAATCCGCAGGAAAAATGTCTACCGTATCCCCACGAACCCGAAAGGTCCCTCGTGTGAAGGCAACATCATTTCGGGTGTACTGAATGGAGATGAGCTTTTTCAGCATCTCATCCCGATCGATGATCATTCCGGGTCGCAGGGAAATGGTCAGATTTTTATAATCGTAGGGGTCTCCCAAGCCATAGATGCAGGAAACCGAAGCCACAATAATCACATCTTTCCGCTCAAAAAGAGCTGCCGTTGCCGAGTGACGGAGCTTATCGATCTCATCATTGATCGATGCGTCTTTGGCAATATAGGTATCCGTTGCCGCCACGTAGGCTTCAGGTTGATAGTAGTCATAGTAGCTGACAAAGTATTCCACGGCATTCTCAGGAAAGAATTCCTTAAATTCGGCACACAACTGCGAGGCCAGGGTCTTGTTGTGAGCAAGCACCAGGGTGGGCTTTTGCACTCGTTCAATGATGTTGGCCATGGTGAAGGTCTTTCCCGAGCCGGTGACCCCTTGCAGGGTCTGGTAGCGATCTCCCGCTAACACGCCCTTTGCCAAAGCGTCGATCGCCTCCGGCTGGTCTCCGGTGGGCTTAAATTTCGAATGGATCGTAAACTGGGTCACTCTTTTTTCACCTCTTCAATCGCACGCTGCAGTTGATTATCGGTCTTCAAAAATCGGGGGCCAATTCCCTTCGTATCCTTGGAGAGTTCCACCACAATATCGGGAGTGATGCCTTTTTTATGGATTTTCTCTCCATTGGGGGTCAGATACTCCGCCATGGTGAGCTTAAAGCCCCCATCCTCGATGTTCTTGCCGAGGGGATAGATTTGCTGAACAATTCCTTTTCCAAAGGTCTTGGTTCCCACCGATACCGCTCTCTTGTTATCCCGGAGGGCTCCCAGAAGGATTTCCGAGGCTGAGGCCGATCCCTCATTGACCAATACCACCATGGGGATGTCCACGCTCTTCTCATCGGAAACGGCCATCTCTTTGTGACCTTTTTTATCCACGGTGGTGACAATCGTGGCTTTCTTTAGCAGCAAATCCGCCACCTGTTCACAGGTGGCCAAGAGTCCCCCGGGATTACTCCGCAAATCCAGAACGAGTTTTTTTGCCCCCTTCTTTTGCAGGGCTTCCAGGCTGCTTTTAAAGTCTTTCCCGGTGTTTTCATCAAAGGAGGAAATGGTGATATAGGCCAAGCCCGGTTCCAGCATCTGCGAGGACACGCTCTTCACATGGATCATCTCTCGCGTGATGGTGATCTCTTTCGTGTCCGTGGGGGCTGCGTCCTTGTGGCGGATGGTGAGGACCACCTTTGTGCCGACCTTTCCTCGCATTTTTTGACTCGCTTCCTGCAGCCGGGAAGCGGGGATTGCCTCCCCATCAATGGCAAGAATCTTGTCTCCCGATAAGATTCCCGCTTTCTCCCCCGGGGTTCCCTCAATCGGCGAGACGACCGTGATGAGATTGTCTTCGCCGGCACTCACGACGATCCCCACGCCCGCGAATTCTCCGGAGGTCTCCTCCATCAACTGCTTAAACTCCTCGCCCGTAAAAAACGTGGAGTAGGGATCATTCAGCCCGGCGAAGAGCCCCTTGTAGAGGCCCGTCTCCAAGTCTTCTTTCTTATAATCAAACAGATAGTTGTTTTTGATCACCTGTTCGAATTGATGAATCTGGCTCAGGATCCTCTTATCATCTAAGACGCCCTGTTTTCCTTTTTCTATCGTCACCGGCTTCGATCCGCCATAACGTGCCTGCGTGACACCTGCGTAGTAACCGCCTGCGGTGAGCAGAACGGCCAATATAACGGCCGCTCCTCTTTTCCAGAATTTTTGCATTGAAAACTCCTTCACCCTTCCCTTGTGGGAGACTCATTTCTACTGAAACACGTTTCCTATTATATCACAGGCCGCAAAACAAGCTGATATCCTGCTTTGCCCGCTTTCGACCAAAGACTCCCTTTCGGGGTAGTCGCTTTGTTTCTACCCGATATTATTGCTTTGCTTAAAAAAGATACCCACCGGTTTCCGTAAAATCAAAAAAAGCCCCCCTCAGAATGCTGTGGGAGCTTTCGCTCTCATCCTGCTTTGTCTTGCGAGTCTCTCTCCAAAAATGGAGGCTCCCCGGCACAGCCACCACGAAGTAGAGCGCCAACCAACGATGGCCGGTGCGATGGGGAAACCAGTAAGGTACACAGCAGATTCCTTCGGGTTCCAATTCCCTTTCCCCGAATACATTCGCTCCTACCGTGTATACATTCCATAGTATTATCTTTTAACCGGAAAAGGACGATTTGATGTGCTTTAAACTACCGGAAAACAAAGTGAATAATTCCATTTTTCGGCCATATTCGTGTTATATTAAAGGGTAGGCTCAAAGAAGAGGAGGTGAAAAAATGGCAAAACTCTATTTTCGCTACGGAGCAATGAACTCCGGAAAGTCGACCCTATTGATGCAGGTCGCTCACAATTATGAGGAGCGAGGCATGCAGGTTTTCCTGATGAAACCCGGGGTGGACACCAAGGGAGGAAATGAGATCGTCAGTCGACTGGGTGTTAGAAGACCAGTGGATCGGGTAATAACCGAAAGCGCAGATTGTCGGCGATTGGTCGCGGAGGAACTGGAAAAGAGGGAGCTACACTGCATCTTGGTCGATGAGGCCCAGTTTCTGACTCCCTGCCAAGTGGACCAGCTTTTTGAAATCGTTCTGGATCGAAACATCCCCGTCCTGTGTTACGGCCTGCGAACCGATTTTCGAGGAGAGGGTTTCCCCGGAAGCAATCGCCTCCTCCAACTCGCTCACAGCTTGGACGAACTCAAAACCATCTGTCATTGCGGCAGAAAAGCGGTTTTGAATATTCGAAAGATCAACGGAACTCCCGTTTTTGAGGGTGACCAGGTGGCCATCGATGGCCAGGATCAGGTCGAATATGAAGCGTACTGCGGGCAGTGCTATTTTAAGGAGCGTCGCAAGAAAGGCCTTCTTCCCCTTGCCGGCTTAAAAACCGATGAAGAAGGTGAGAATGAGAAATAACCGGCCAATCAACGGGACTCGGCGGTTGCGTTGATTGACTCTAGAATAGGTGGCTTATGGAAAACAATAAAACAGAAAAGAAAAAACATGAATTAGACATGACCAAAGGGTCCCCCATGAAAATCTTGATTCAATTCTCGATACCCTTGCTTCTGGGGAACCTGTTTCAACAGCTTTATAACACGGTGGATAGTATCATCGTCGGAAATTTTGTGGGAACGCAGGCACTCGCCGCCGTCGGCACGGGTTTCCCCCTGATGTTGCTCTTGGCCTCGGCCTACTTTGGTTTTGGTATGGCAGGAACCATCATGGTCTCCCAATTCTATGGGGCAAAGCGCTATGATAAGGTGCAATTATCGGCAACGACGATTTATAAGTCGCTCCTCCTCCTGTCCATCCCCCTGTCCGTCTTTGGCTTCTTTGCTGCGGAACCGATTCTCCGATTCATCAACATTCCGGATGACGGCACGCTCGCTTCCGCCACGCTTTACTTAAAGATCATCTTTGCGAGCATGATCGGAACGGTTGGATTTAATCTGAATGCCGGCTTTCTCCAAGGGTTGGGAGACAGTGTCTCTTCCGTTCGCTTCCTGATCATCGCAGCCGTCATCAACACCATCCTGGATCTGGTCTTTGTCATTCCTCTGAAAATGGGGGTTGCCGGTGCCGCCCTGGCGACGGTCATTGCCCAATGGGTCTCCTGGATCATTGGTATCTTCTATATCAATCGATCCTACAAGATTCTCCACATCAATCTGCTTCACCTGGATTTTGACAAGAGTCTGTTCCGGGAATCCATGCAGCTGGGAATCCCCACGGCCATTCAAAACTCCCTGTTCTCATTGGGAGCCCTGGCCTTCGAGGCCATCATCAACTCCAACGGTACCGCCTATATCGCGGGCTTTAACAGTGCCAGCAAGGTCGATACCTTTATCTTCCTTCCCGTGCAAAGCTTCTCCAATGCGATGACAACCTACACCGGTCAGAACTTCGGCGGAAGGCGCATGGACCGCATCGTGCAGGGAAGAAATGCGGGGCTGATCATCTCCATCGTCTTCTCTGTGGTGGTCGGTCTCATCATGATGCCATTCACGGCGTCCTCCATGCGGCTCTTTACCGATGATCCCAAGGTGATTCAGGTGGGCGTCTGGTACCTGAACTCCATGCTCCCCTTCTACACGATTCTCTCGGTGCTCTTTATTCAGAACGGTATCTTGCGAGGCGTTGGAAAGGTAACCTTCCCGATGGTCACCTCGTTCATCTCCCTCTGGGGAGCCAGGGTGCCCGCGGGTTACCTCCTGCAAAACACCTTGGGGCCCAAGTACCTCTTCCTGGCTTACCCCATCGGTTGGCTCGCCGGCGCGTTGGTCTCCTCGATTTACTACTACTTCGGAAAGTGGAAATCGGAAGTGGAACGGAAAATTAAGAATAATGAGTTCTCGGATAGCAGTGCCTATCCCAATGAAGAGTGGTCTGTCGAAGAAGACAACTAACGGAAAAAGCCCCTTCCTCTCGGAGGAAGGGGCTTTTTTTGTCGGTTCTCAGGAGATAATCTGCAGCCGGGAGCCTCCCGTGGGGAGCTTGCTCACCACGATCTGCTTATCAATTCGTTCCTTTAATTCCGGAACGTGGGAGATGATTCCCACCAGGCGGTTACTCCGGCTCAAATCTTCCAGAGCTCGCATGGCTTGTTCCAAAGACTCGGGATCGAGCGTTCCGAATCCCTCATCAATGAACAGAACATCCATCTGGATTCCTCCCGCCGTACTTTGAATTTCGTCGGAAAGTCCCAGGGCCAAGCACAGCGAAGCCTTAAAAGACTCTCCGCCGGAGAGCGTTCTCACGCTTCGTTGGCTTCCGTTATAGTGGTCCAGGACATCCAGGTCGAGCCCGCTTTGTCCCCGCTTGCCTCCTTCTTCCTGGATCTGAAGCTCATACTGCCCCTCCGTCATGGTCCGCAGGCGACGGTTGGCGCGGTGGATGATCCGCTGAAAAAAGGTCCTCTGGACATAGGTTTCCAACATGATCTTCTGCCGCCCCGGGATGGTTCCGTTGGCGGCATCCGATAATTCCTTCATCCATGCCCACCGTTTATCAAGGGAGAGCAAGTCCTGCTTTTTTTTATCCATGGAGGACAACAGTTTGCGATTGAGTCGATTTCGAAGTTGGAGCTGGCTCACGGCTTCCCTCTTTCGCTTAAAGTCGGCTTCCTGCCTTTCAAACTCCTCCAAAATCGCCTCTTCCTCCGCCGGATTTTGGGTCCCCAGGTCCTCTTGCTTGGTCTTGATGCGGTCCAGCACGACCCTGTATTCCTGCTCCATCCGGTTCTTTTCCTCTTCCCAGTCTTTCCTCCGTTGCTCATACTCTTGGATGGCTTGATGGAGCATCTCCACCTGCTGCTTTGCCGCTTCCAGGGAAGGAAAGTCCAGGTTCTTCTTTTTCTGGGCAATCCCATCCCGGACCTTTTCAAGACGGTGACGCGCTTCCATGACCTCCTTCTCCCTCTGCGATCTTTGGTTTCTTGCGTCCTCTCGCTCTTTTTCTCTCCGCGGAATTTGCCGCTGGACTTCCTCCAGATGGTCCACTTCCTTTTGCAGGGCCTGAGCAAGGGCCTGCGTGGTGGTTTTTTCCTCCTCCAGCGACAGGTACTTCTGCCGAAGCCTTTGGAGAAGGTCCTCGCCACGAAGTTCCAGAAAGGGCGGTTTCAGGCTTTCTTCCACATTCTTTCGAGATTGTTCCAGGATTCCCCGTTGCTTCTCCGCCTCTCGGCCCGCCTCTTGTGCGGCTCGTTCCGCCCGGTCTCTTTCCTTTTTTAGACGGTTGATTTCTTCCTCCGTCAAATTTTCTTCCTCCAGGACCGCCGGATGCGGATGCTGTGGGGAACCACACACGGGACAGGGTTCCCCCTCGATCAAATTCTTGGCCAGAATTCCCGCCTGCATCCGGAAAAAAAGGGACTGTGCCTGAAGGTAGGCTCGATCGGCTTTCCGGTATTCTTCCTCCCGCTTTTGATAGTCCGCCTGCAGAGAGCGCAGATTTTTATCGGCATCGGCAAGACGCCTTGCCTTGCTTCCCCAATCTTTGACCTGGGCCTGTTCTTGCGTCTTCTTTTCCATTTTCTGCCGGAGCAGGAGCAGGTTTTTTTGCTTCTCCGAAAATCCCTGCAATTCCTCCTGCCTCTCTCGAAAGGCCTTTTCCAGGTCTTCCAGCGATCGGCTCACCTGACGGAGGGTCTTTTCCCCTCTCTCCAGTTCTTCCCGCTCCTTCTCCTCCCGGAGTGTGAGTTCTGAAATTTCTTCATAGGCGGGAAGGCGTGTTTTCAGTTGATAGAGGCCTTCCTCGCGTTTTTTTTGGGATTCCTCTTCCGCGACCAAGGCCTTCTTCTCTTCCTCTTTTTGTTTTCGACTCTTTTCTAAAATTTCTTTGTGCTCTTCTTCCACCTGTAGCTGCTGACGCAGAGTCCGGTGCCGTTGGATCTGGTCGCGCTTTCTCTGAAACTCTGCCCGTTTCTCCTCGTCCTTCTCCAGGGTCTCTTTCCCTTCTCTCTCCTGCTCCTCTTCTGCTTCCGTGAAATGAAGCAGGGCCTCCTCCAAGGCGTCATCCGGGCGTTTTAGCCGATTGGCTTCCCTCCAGGATTGATAGAGGTCCCCCTCTTCCGGCAGGGAAAACTGGGAAAGATACTGGAGATAGGATTGAAAAACCTGCCTGCTTTCGTTTTCCAGGCGGCTCGTTTCCATCTTCAGATTTTCCTGCAGTCTTTGGTAGGAATCCGTGTGAAAGAGTTTGCGAAAGATCTCCTGGCGCTCCTTGGTGTCTGCCAAAAGGACTTTTAAAAAGTCTCCCTGGGCGATCATGGCGATCTGGGAAAATTGTTGATGATTCAGCCCGAGAATATTCTGAATCTCCCGATTCACCTCACCGGTTTTTCGAATGATTCTTCCGTCGGGAAGCACCAGTTCCGCATCTGCGGCAACGGGTGTTTTCCGACTCGCCAGTTCATAGGAGGGAATCCGGCTCACCTCATAGTCCTTTCCCCGATAGGAGAAAAGGAGGGTAACCTGCGTTTTCAGCGAATCTTCCGCGTACTTGGACCGCATCATCTTGGCATCCCGCATGCCTCCACTGGGTTCCCCGAACAGGGCGAAGCTGATCGCATCAAAGATGGTCGTCTTTCCCGCTCCCGTTTCCCCGCTGATCAGATAGATGCCCTGGTCTCCCAGCCGGCGAAAGTCCAGGACGGTTTCCGAGGCATAGGGACCAAAGGCCTGCATGGTAAGCTTAATGGGTTTCATTTTGGACCTCCTCCATCTCCCTGCTCACAAATTCCTCCTGCTCCTCCGTCAAGGGCTTGCCCGTTTGCATCTGAAAAAAATTCGAAAAGATTTCCAGGGGAGGGAGCAGGTCCAGTTGTGGGATTTGCTCCGTCTCCTCTCGCTGTTTCCATCGATTCTCATAATCCAGCCGCATGATATTCGGGTAGAGGGTTCGGAGCCGGCTCAAAACCTCAGGAATCTCATGATCCTCTTTCAGGATAACCTGCAGATAATCGTCTCGGGGGGCTTCCTCGTCAGGGTGCATCAGCTCTTCAAAGCTTCCCTGAATCACCCGCATGTCACGCAGCTTGGGCAAGGTCTCTCTTGTAAAGCTGAGCTCTCCCTTCTCTCCCAAAGTCACAAAGAGAATGGCCTTTTCCTGGTCGACTTCCGAGAGCGAATATTTCAAGGGAGAGCCCGCATACCGGAGCTTCTCCTCCCCCATGGTCTGCGGCCGATGGATGTGACCGAGAGCGACGTAATCAAAGGCAGAAAAAACGGACCGGGGAATGGCATCCAGCCCACCGATGGAAATCTGTTCCGAATCGCTGCGAAGCGCTCCGGAAACAAATTGATGGCTCACGAGAATATTTCGTTCCTCCGTATTCAGGGAAAGATGGGCAAAGACACAGGAAAGCGCATCGGCATAGTCCTCGATCGTTTCCTCGGGGAAAAACCGTCGCACCGAGCTCGGCTTCAAAAAGGGCAGCAGAAAAAAATGCACAGGCCCGTATTGATCATGGAGTGTGATTTCCCGAATCTGCCCTTGATACACCGGAGCGATATGAACCCCTTGCTTTTCCAACAGTTTCCCCGCATAGGCGATTCGCTCCGGGGAGTCATGGTTGCCGGGAATCACCAGAACGTGGGCCACCCGGTCCGCCAGGCCACTCAGGAGCGCATCAAAGAGGTCTACCGCTTCCGCGGAGGGATCGGCCTTATCGTAAATATCTCCCGCTAAAACCACCGCATCCACGGGATCCCGGTCCAGGCAACGAAAGAGCCGGTCCATAAAAAATGTCTGGTCTTCCAACATGGAAAACCCGTTCACACGGATTCCAATGTGTAAATCCGCTAAATGTAAGAAGCGCATGATCGATCCTCCCTTCAAAAAAAGAGCGGATTTCTCCGCTCCTCTCCTGATTTTTTATCCGTTATAAAACCTGAGCCTCCCCAGCATACACAATACCCGTGGTGGCATCCAGGGTGATGGTCTCCCCTTCCCCAATGAGCTTGGAAGCGTTCATGGCCCCAATCACGGTTGGTTTGCCATAATGCAATGCCACGATGGCCGCATGGGAAGTCAGGCCTCCCTCCTCCACCACGACACCGCCTGCCTTTTCGATGTAGGGGATGAGGTCGGCTCCTGTGAACTTCGCAACGAGGATATCGCCCTCTTCCATCTTGTCGGCGAGTTCTCCCGCCGTGCTGCCCAATACCGCTTTTCCGGTCACACTCCCGCGACCCACGCCCTGGCCGCTGACTAAAATATCCCCAATGGTCTGGACCTTGATAAGATTCGTCGACGTTCCCTTTCCCACGGGAATTCCCGCCGTCAAAACGATCTGGTCTCCTTCTTGCACAAAACCGGAGTGGAGTGCCGCATAGATGGACCGCTCAATCAGCTCATCCGTGTGTTCCGAATCCTGCGATAGCACGGGATGAGCGCCCCAAACCAGGTTCAGCTGGTGGAAAACCCGTTCATCCATGGTCGTTGCCACGATCGGGCAGGAGGGGCGGAACTTGGAAATCTGTCGGCAGGTAAAGCCGGATGCCGTGGTGGGCACAATGGCAGCGGCTTGAATCTGCTCTGCGATAAGACAGGTCGATTGTGCAATCGCCGAAGAGGTGGTGTTTTCCAACCAGTTCTTTCGATTTTTAATGGATCTCTTAAAATCGGAAGAAGCTTCCGTGACCTCCGCAATCATCTTCATCTGGCGAACGGCCTCCACCGGATACTTCCCGGCTGCGGTCTCTCCGGAAAGCATGATCGCATCGGAGCCATCCAGAATCGCATTGGCAACATCATTCACCTCGGCCCGCGTGGGACGAGGATTGCGGATCATGGAATCCAGCATCTGCGTTGCGGTGATGACCGGCTTTCCCGCCAAATTTGCCTTCCGAATAATTTGCTTCTGCACGATGGGAACCTCCTGGGTGGGAATCTCCACGCCCAGATCTCCACGGGCAACCATGATCCCATCGCCCGCATCGAGAATCTCATCGATGTTGCGAACCCCCTGTTCGGATTCGATCTTGGCATAGATGTGAATGCCGGAGCCGCCATTTTCTTCCAAAATCTTCCGAATTTCCAGGATGTCCTGGGCGGTGCGGATGAAGGAGGCAAAGATAAAATCAATGCCCTTCTCAATTCCGAAGAGAATGTCCGACCGGTCCCCCTCCGTGATGGCCGGCAATTTAATGTCCGTGCCCGGCACATTCACGCCCTTGCGGTTGGAAATGGTGCCGTAGTTTAACGCAACGCAATGGATCTCCGTGCCATCCTCAATGGACTGGACCTGGAGCTCCACCAGACCATCGTCAATCAGAATCCGGCTCCCGGGCTTGACATCCTGAGGGAGTCCTTCGTAGCTGACAGCAACGATGCCGGAATCGCCCACAATATCCCGGGTGGTCAAGGTAAAGGCATCTCCCTGCTTCAACTCCACCGCCTGGTCATTTTGAAAGGTTTTTAAGCGAATTTCCGGTCCCTTCGTATCCAGAGCGAGTGCGACCGGAAGTCCCCGCTTCTTCCGCAGCTGACGAATGGTTTCGATCCGTTTTCCATGTTCCTCATGGGATCCATGGGAAAAGTTGAGCCGGCAGACGTCCATCCCCTCGTTCATTAACTGGTCCAGCACCTCTTCCGAATCGGAAGCGGGACCAATGGTGCACACAATTTTCGTTCGTTTCATAATTCCTCCTGAACCCTGTTTCCCTGCTAGCTGGACAGAACCGCTGCCATCTCATAGACCTCTTCATCAAAGGCATGAGGGGTAGAGGTTGCCTCTTCGATGGAAACATGGAAAATTTCCTTGCCGCGGACTCCAATGGCTATGGAACTGATGTCCGCAGCAAGAAGTTCCACCGCCTTATAGCCCATGCGACAGCCCAGTTTCGCATCTGTGAAGCTGGGGCTTCCGCCACGCTGGACATGACCCAGGATGGTGATTTTCGTTTCCACCCCGGTCCGTTCTTCAATCTCATCCCGCATGGAATAGGGGTCTCCCACGCCCTCTGCGAGAATAATAATATGGTGGCGCTTGCCCCGCTTTCGTCCTCGTTGAATCCGATCCGTGATTTCGGAAATCGAGAAGGAATGCTCGGGAACGACAATGCTCTCCGCCCCCCCTGCCAAGCCGGAATAGAGAGCAATATCGCCGCAATGGCGCCCCATCACTTCAATAATATTCGCTCGACCATGAGAATTCGAAGTGTCACGCAATTTCCCAATGGATTCAATGACCGTTTCCACCGCGGTGTGAAAGCCGATGGTGTATTCGGTATAGCCCATATCGTTATCGATGGTGCAGGGAATGCCTACCGTTTTGATGCCCAGATGGTGCAGGGCCTCCGCCCCACGAAAGGATCCGTCCCCTCCCATGACCACCAAGCCTTCAATGCCAAATTGGTGAAGGATCTCCACCGCCTTCCTCTGGCCTCTTTCTGTCATGAATTCTTCACTGCGGGCGGTTCCCAACATCGTGCCGCCCTTTTGAATGATATCGGCAACACTGGAGACATTCATCTCATAAATATCCCCGTTCATCAATCCGTCGTAGCCGAAGCGAATCCCTTTGACGCGGATTCCCCGTGCAAAGCTAGACCGGGCGACGGCACGTATTGCTGCATTCATTCCCGGGGCATCCCCCCCTGAGGTCAACATGCCGATTGTCTTCATCCTACCTCCTACTGCTTTTCAGCTTCACGTTCTCCTGCCCCAGCACTTCGGTGAGGGCTGTGAGCCCTTGTTCATCTTCTTTCCAGCCAAAACGCGAGTCCATCTCCACGAGCTGCTTCCGATCGGAAAAATAGAGATACACCGGTATCTTCCCCGGAGACTCTTGCAGAAGCTGACGAATTTTTTCGTAAAGCGATCGATCCGTGGAATTCAACTGCAGATAGAGACGCTTATCCGAAAATTCATCCAGAGATTTTACCTCTTCTCCTAGGAGAGATAACTCATCAGAAGAATATTGTAACCGACCTTTCACCCAGATGGGAGCATCCTGCTTTAATTTTTGGCTAATTTTTTGATATAAACTGGGAAAAATTACCCCGGAAATCTCTCCGAAGGAATCCTCCAGTCGAAAAAAGGCCATTTTCTGCTTTTTCTTCGTGAGCAAGGTTCGAAGCTCCCTTAAAATTCCCGCACAGGCGACGGATCGCCCATCCAACCTCTCCAGATCATCCTCATTCTGCAGCTGTTCCGCAGAAAAATTCACCCGAGGGCGAAAGATGGGCTCATAGGGAGAAAAGGGATGGTCCGATAGGTAAATACCCAAAACTTCCTTCTCGTAGGCGAGCAACTGTGCCTTTTCGTACTCCTTGATTTCCTGTTTTCTCCGGGGAGGTGCCTCCATCTGCTCAAACATCGAGGTCTGGCCGCTGAGATTGTTCCTCCGGTTCATCTGGACGGATCCGATGGCAAGTTCCAGCTCCATCATCAGCTGCGACCGATGGCTTCCGAAATCATCCAGGGCGCCCGCTTTGATCAGGGACTCCACCGCCTTCCGGTTTACCGCTGTCGTGTCCTCTTCTAAGAGGCGGCGGAGATACTGTTCCAAGGAATCGAAGGGGCGACCCCGTTTTCGGGCCGCTATGGTTGCCTGTGCCAGATTGCTGCCCACATTTTTAATGGCCAGGAGGCCATAGCGAATGGCGCCGTCTTCCACGGTAAAATTCACCTGGCTGTCATTGATATTGGGAGGAAGAACCGATACCCCCATTCGCTTCGCTTCCCGAATATACAGGGCGATTTTCGAGGAATCTCCCCTGACACTGGTCAAAAGGGCGGCAAAGTACTCCGCCGGTGCCCGGTCCTTTAGAATCGCTGTCTGCATGGCAACAAAAGCATAGGCCACGGAATGGGACTTGTTAAAGGCATACTTTGCAAATTCGATCATCTGCCGATAGATCTCATCGGCAATCTCCTCGTCAACCCCGTTGGCAATGCAGCCGGGAATCAGAACATGACCCTGCTCATCTTTTTTTCCATAGATAAAGTAGCTGCGGTTTTCCTCCATGACCGCCATCTTCTTCTTGGACATGGCGCGCCTGAGGTTGTCCGCTCCTCCCAGGGAATAACCCGCCAGCTGTTGCACAATCTGCATCACCTGCTCCTGGTAGACGATAACCCCATAGGTGGTTTTCAAGATGGGTTCCAGGAGGGGATGAAGGTAGCGAACCTGACTGGGATTGTGTCGAGCCCGAATATAGGTGGGAATCTGCTCCATGGGTCCGGGTCGAAACAGGGCATTGGCCGCCACCAGATCCTCAAAGCGGTCGGGCTTTAACTCCTTCAAAAATGCCCGCATGCCGTTGGATTCAAACTGAAAGATTCCAATGGTATCCGCCTTCGTAAAGAGGGCAAGGGCTTCGGGATCCTGAATGTTGATGGCATCCATATCCATGTGCCGGCCGGTCCTCTCCTCCACCATCTTCACGGCCTCCTGAATCACGGTGAGGTTACGAAGAGCCAAGAAGTCCATCTTAAGGAGACCCAGTTCCTCCAATTCCGTCATATTATACTGTGTGGTGATCTGGTCCTCATTGCGCGACAGCGGCACCAGGTGGTCAACGGGCTCTCCCGCGATGAGAACCCCCGCGGCATGGGTCGATGTGTGGCGGGGCATTCCCTCGAGCTCCATCGCCAAGTCAATGAGGCGATGTGTGGTGGCATCCTCCCGGTAGAGCTGGGCAAAGTCCTTGCTCTCCTTGAGGGCGTCTTTTAATGTGATGTTTAAACGGCTGGGAACGGCCTTGGCAACCCGGTCCACGCGGGAAAGGGGGATATCCAACACACGGCCCACATCGCGAATCGCATTTTTTGCGGCCATGGTTCCAAAGGTGACAATCTGTGCCACCCTTTCCTCCCCGTACTTCCTTTTTACATAGGCAATGACCTCATCACGGCGCTCATAGCCAAAATCGATATCGATATCCGGCATGGATACCCGCTCGGGATTCAAAAAGCGTTCAAAAAGCAAATCGTACTGCAGGGGGTCGATTCCCGTGATTCCCAGTGCATAGGAAATGATGGAACCTGCGGCCGAACCACGCCCGGGTCCCACAGGGATTCCCTCTTTTTGTGCAAAGTGCACAAAGTCCGAAACGATGAGAAAGTAATCGACATATCCCATGGATTCGATCACCGAAAGCTCATGCTCACTGCGTTCCACGGCCCTTTGATAACAGGCCCTACGCTTGGGAGGGCCCTCGAGATAGCGACGGTCGATCCCCTCTTTTACCAAGCGGCGAAGGTAGGCCTGGTTTTCTTCTCCCGTGGGAACATCGAAGTGGGGCAGGTGGAGATGGTGAAAGGTGAACTCCACCCGGCAACGCCGGGCGATTTCCCCCGCGTTTTCCAGGGCCTCTTCGTCCCCCGGAAAAAGCTCCGCCATCTCCTCCGGGGATTTCAGGTAGAAATCATCGGAAGCGAACCGCATTCGCTTCTCGTCACTCAAGAGCTTTCCCGTCTGGATGCAGAGAAGGATGTCTTGTGCTTGGGCATCCTCTTTTTTGAGATAGTGAACATCATTGGTCGCCACGAGGGGAATCCCCGTCTCCCGGGAAACACGGTGAAAAACCCGGCGGACGATGGCTTCTTCCCGAATCCCATGATTCTGAATTTCCAAAAAGAAATTCCCCGGGCCAAAGATCTCCTGGTAGGAAAGGGCCGCTCTTTTCGTGGCCTCCTCATCGCCCGACAGGGCCATCTGCGCCAGTTCTCCCGCCAAACAAGCGGACATACAAATAATCCCCTTGTGGAAACGACGGAGTACCCGCTTATCCACCCGGGGCTTATAGTAGAAGCCATTCACATATCCCTCGGATACGATGCGAATCAGATTGTGATAGCCCTCCTCATTTTCTGCCAGGAGGAGCAGGTGATAGCGGTCTCTCTTTTTTCGATCCAAGTAATCATCCGCCAGATAGACCTCACAGCCGATGATGGGCTTGACGCCTTTGGCCTTTGCCGCCTTGTAAAAGGCAAGGGCTCCAAACATGTTTCCATGGTCCGTGATGGCGACCGAGTCCATGCCCAGAGCCTTCACTTGATCCATCAAGCGGTCAATGCGACAAAAGCCATCTAATAAACTATATTCAGTATGGAGATGAAGATGTGCGAAGGAATGCAAAGCCTCCTCCTTCCTCAGGTTCGTTTGATCATCTCATGCTTGCATTTGGGACAACGGATTTTGATTTTCCCTTTATGCTTGGGCACGCGCAATTCCCGTCCGCAGTTCTCACAGGGAAAATACTTGTATCCCTTTTCCCCAAAGAGTCGTCTCTTATATTTTTGAAAGCCATTCCGCAACCCCTGTGTTTTCAATAGATATCGGCGGTTCTCCAAGGCGCGTTGACTCAGATTCCGCGAGAAAATACGAAACAGCGAATACACCAAAAAAGCAAGGGCAATGGCAGAAAAAATCTGCCGATGAAAAATCAGGGCAATCAGGGCAAGGACAACGGCAAATCGCGCCAGAAAATTGGAAAACGCATCGGCTCCATAACGCCCCTTCATCCACTCTTCCCACTTTTCTCTCACAATTCCCCCTATTCTAAGGAAGCATCCCCGGGAATCTCTTTCATTCCCGCAATCATGGGCATTACTTCCGAAATATCGTCACGAATCACCACATCCGCCCGCCGGTCTGCCGGCGTCGGATCCCGATTGATAAGAATCAGCTTGTTCCCGCGAAAGTATTGCAACAATCCCGCTGCTGGATACACAACCAGGGAGCTCCCCCCCACAATGAGAGTATCCGCCTCAGAAATCGCCTGAACCGAGTCGTCTAAAATCGAGTAGTCCAGACTTTCGCCATAGAGGACCACATCCGCTCGAACCGGTGTCCCACAGTGGGGGCATGCCACCGCGCCTTTTTGTTCCATAAAGCGATCACGGTCATAATCGCGCCCGCAATGGGGACAATAGATATCCCGCATATTTCCGTGCAGTTCATAGATCCGGTGATTTCCCGCCTTTTGGTGGAGTCCGTCAATATTCTGGGTAACGATGGCTTTCAAAATTCCCCGATCTTCTAAGACCTTTAACGCCAGATGGGCTCCGGACGGTTTCACTTGATAACTGCGGTAACAGGACCGAGTGAAGTCGGCAAAGCCATCGGGATCCTCCAAGGAAAACTCATGGCTGAAATAGTATTCTGCAGGAACAGAATCGTTGGCATGGGTGGCGTACCAGCCATTTTCCGATCGAAAGTCGGGAATCCCGGAAGCCGTGGAAACGCCCGCGCCACCAAAAAAGACCAATTCCTTGCTGTTTTTGACAATTTCTCTTGCTTCTCGAATCGCTTGGCTATTCATCGGGTAAACTCCACCTTTCCTTTTTGATTTCCCTGATAGGTCACCCTCACCTCGCGAGCCCTGCCATCGTAAATCTGCAAAATTTCATTCATGCAGTCACTCTTGGGCTCCAGTTTTCGAAAATCTTCTTGGCTCATCCATTGCAAAGCCCCTTCTCTGCTGGGCACAAGCGTCCCTTCATACTCCTCCGTATCATAGAGAAATCCAACATCTCTGCGATTTTCGGAGGGAACCAGCCAGTGGATGACCCCCTTATAAGTCAGTCTGCCGACGTGAAGGCCGGTCTCTTCGAAGGCTTCCCGCCGTGCGGACTCCTCAAAGCTTTCCCCCGCTTCCACCTTGCCGCCGGGAAAGGTGGGCCCTTCCCAGCCATGGTGCTTGACCTTATGCAAGACCAGAACCCGATTTTGCGAGTCCCGAATCCGGATCATGTTCATGAGCAGGACCTTTTCTCTCTCCGGCATCTCAGTCTCCCGAGACAATCCGAATGCCTGCGGATGCACCAATTCGTTCCGCTCCCGCTTCAATCATCTCCATGGCCTCTTCCCGGCTGTGAATTCCTCCGGATGCCTTCACCTTGCAAGCATCGCCCACGGTTTCCTTCATCAACCGAACGTCTTCTGCGGTGGCTCCCCCGGTGGAAAAGCCCGTGGACGTTTTTACGAAGTCTGCCCCCGCCTTGACTGCAAGCCGACAGGCCAAGACCTTCTCTTCCCGGCTCAGAAGGCAGCATTCGATAATCACCTTTAGAACGCGATCCGGTCCCACCGCCTCTTTCAGCCGGCGGATCTCTTCCTCCACCTCTTTTTCTTGTCCCGCCTTTAAGCGACCGACATTGATCACCATGTCAATCTCGTCGGCCCCGTCTTCCAGGGCAGTCTTACACTCCGCCAGCTTGGCTTCCGTTGCCATGGCACCGAGGGGAAAGCCCACCACGCAGCAGGTGGAAACATCCGATCCCTGAAGCCGATCATGAACCTGTTTCACATAGGTTGAATTCACACAGCAGGAGTAGAAATGGTAATCCCTTGCCTCCTGACACAGGCGGTCAATGTCCTCCGGCGTCGCGTCAGCCCTTAAAATCGTATGATCAATGGTGCGATTTAATTCCATAGTCTTCCTTCTTTCCTCATTCTTTTTCGACTAGATTGCCAGGGCAATTTCCATCATCCGTTGAAAACTGGTCTGCCGTTCTTCCGCGGTGGTCTCTTCTCCGCTCACCAGAGAATCCGAAATCGTCAAGATGGTCAACGCATCGACCCCGGCTTCCGCAGCCATGGTATAAAGGGCATAAGTTTCCATATCCACACAGAGACATCCCATATCCGCCCACCGTTTCCAATGGTCCTGCTTGACATTTAAGGCGTTATAGAACAGGTCCGAGGAGAAGATGTTGCCCACATGAACCCGGTCTCCCCCCTTCACCGCCTCCCGGTAGGCTTTCTCCAGTAGCGAAAAGGAAGCCAGGGGAGCAAAATGTCCCTTTAAATCATACTGGTAGGCAAAATTTGAATCGCTGCACGCTCCCTGTGCCAAAACGAGGTCATAGAGTTTCACATCCTCCTGGTAAGAGCCGGCAGATCCCACGCGAATCAGCTTCTTTACGCCATACTCATGAATCAGCTCATAGGCATAGATTCCGATCGAGGGAACCCCCATGCCCGTTCCCATCACAGAGACCGATTCCCCTTGAAAGGTCCCCGTATATCCCAGCATGTTCCGCGTGCCATTAAATTGCCGGGGGTTCTCGAAAAAATGTTCCGCAATAAATTGTGCCCGAAGGGGGTCTCCCGGCAAAAGAATCTTCTCCGCGATTTCTCCCCGCTTCGCCTGATTATGTGGTGTTGCCATTCTCTATCCTTTCTCCCGAACCATGCGCTTTCTTTCGCAATTCGGCGTCTTCTCTTCTTCGTAACGGCCGTCTTTTCAATCCCTATCCTTAAAAAAGCTTTCCTGTCCTACTTCTCAAAGCCCGGTTTTCCCAGAAGCCGGAACATATTCTTCTTATAAAGCTCAACGCCCGGTTGATTAAAGGGGTTCACTTCAAGAAGATAGCCGGAAACGCCGATTGCCAGTTCAAAGAAGTAAATCAGCTTGCCCAGGTTCTTGGCATCCAGCCGGTCCATGCGAATCTGAAGATTGGGTACCCCTCCCTCCACATGGGCCTGAAGGGTTCCCTCCATCGCCTTCCGATTGATCTCCTGCAGATCCACGCCTGCCAGATAATTCAGCCCATCTAGGTTGTCGGAATCTTGAGGGACCGTCAGGTTCTCCCGGGCATTGTCAACGAAGAGAACGGTCTCAAAGATGATCCGGGGTCCCTGCTGGATCCACTGTCCCAGGGAATGGAGGTCGGTGGTGTTGGCAACCGAGGCGGGGAAAAGTCCCTTTCCCTCCTTGCCTTCGCTCTCCCCCGCCAGCTGCTTCCACCATTCTTGGAGGTAATGAAGCCGTGGTTCATAGGAGACCAGGATCTCAATCTCCTTCCCCTCTTCCCGGAGCACATTGCGCATTGCCGCATAGCGCAACACGGGATTTTCCGCAAAGGGAGCCGAGAGGTAGGAAACTTGTCCCTCTTCCGCCCCCGCCATGAGGGCATCGATATCGATGCCCGAACAGGCAATAGGAAGAAGGCCCACCGCGGTCAGGACGGTAAAACGGCCTCCCACATCATCCGGAACCACAAACCGCTCGTAGCCCTCCCGCTCCGCCAGCTGTTTCAGGGCACCCTTCTCTCGATCGGTGGTCACGTAGATTCGTTCCCTCGCTTCCTCCTTGCCAACGCGTTTCTCCAGCAAGTTCCGGAAGAGGCGAAAGGCAACGGCAGGTTCGGTCGTTGTTCCCGATTTGGAAATCACATTTATGCTGAAGGTCTTATCGGACAGGTAGTCCATGAGCTCCCTGGTTGCATCCACACTGAGTTGATTCCCCGCAAAAAGGATCTCCGGTTTCTTCTCTCCATAAGCGGGAGACAGGGCCTCAATCACCGCTCTTGCCCCCAAATAGGAGCCTCCGATACCAATCACCAAGAGGACCTGAGAATTCCCTCGAATCCTTTCCGCTGCCTGCTTGATGCGGCGGAATTCTTCTCTGTCATAGTTTTGGGGAAGACGGAGCCAGCCGATAAACTCCCCACCCGCTCCCTTGCCGGACTGCAGAAGGGCCAGAGCCTCCTGTGCTCTCAGTTCCCAGCCGATCATCTCCTGTTCCCGTTCCGTATACGTCAAATCCACTTTCATCGCACTGCTCCTTTTCGCTCTTTTAAAAAACGCAGACGGCCTTCGGTCGACTGCGCTCTAGCTGTCCAAATTTTCCACATAGAGAAAGGCGATATCATCCTTCTGCCTCCCCGTGCGAAATTGTTCCACATCCCGAATCACAGCATCCAAGAGATTCTCTCGCTTTTCTCGGATCATGGAGAGCAAGTTCTCCATCCCATAACTCTCCCCACGGCTATTTAGCGTCTCAACAGATCCATCAGTAAAAAATAGAAATCGCTGGCCGGGCAAGAGGTCTCGGGTTTCCTGATGGTATTCATAGTCGGGAAAAACCGGAGAAATCAGCATGCCCTTCATCTCAATGCATTCCACCCGATCCCCGGTAACCACTACCGGCGAACAATTGTGTCCCGCATTGGCATAGGTAAAATGATTATTTAGGGTATCAAAAACGCCGTAAAAAATGCTGAAATACTGGTGGTCTTCCAAGCTAACCTGGGTAAATCGGGTTCGAAGCTCCGTGAGCACCTCGGCCGGTTCAAGGATGTGCTCCTCTTCCAAGATGCTGCGCATCGTCTGTCGAATAAACATGGTGATGATGGAGGCGGAGACCCCATGCCCCACAATATCCGAAATATAGACACCGATTCTTCCTCGGCCGAGAGGAATCATGTCAAAAAAGTCTCCGGAAAGCTCCTCGGAGGGTATGTAGCGAAAATCAAATTGCAGAGCCCCATAGGACCGCAGGCTGGAGAGCATGTGCTCCTGGATGGACCGGGCCAGTCTCATCTCCTGCTTCATCTTGCGAAAGGCCGCATAGAGTTCCACAGACACATTGTTCTGAATGGTGATATCACGAAAAACTTCCGCAACCGCAATCACCTGGTCATCCTTCCGAATCGGTGAACTCTTTACGGAAAAAACATGGCCCCCGTAACAGAGTTCCGTGGTCGAGGTAGCATCCATGGAAAAGGTGGTTCCTGCGGTGGAAACGGGAAAAATACGGGCGGAACTGTCGACTTCTGCAAAGCGGGCAAAACTCCGCATCTTTTCATTTTCAAAATAAACGGACCCTTCCGGTCCGATGACGCGAACCAAGTCCTCAAAGCCGTCCAATATCTGTAAACTGGTCAACTGTAGAGGGCCTGCAGGCTTGCCATAGCGTTTCATTGGCTTCTGTCCCATGCTTCCTCCCATCCAACTCCCGGCTTTGTTCCGGCCAACTTAACGACACGCATCCACAATTAAAGGTAGCATAATTCGCGGAAAATAGCAATGTGGGCCGGGCCTCCGAGCGGAGAAGCCCCATCGGGAATGTTCCCTTTTTTGCGCCGGCTTCCTTCGGCAGGGCAAGCCGTCCTCGCTAGATAAAGTCCTTGGGATTGGGCCCGTGAAATTGGTAATAGGTCGTCTCGACGCCTCCATTGAAAAGTTTTCGCCGGCGGTCCGCCGGCCGGTCAAAGATCTCCTCCAGATTGGTTAGGGCCGTGAGAAGGAAGAAGGACCAGGTGCGAAGAGGAAGAAAACGGTCCCGAAAGTCTTCCATGAGCTGTTCCACCCGGGCCAATTCCTCCAGCCTCTTCCCATAGGGAGGATTCGTAATGATCACGCCGAAGTTGTCGGCAAGGCCCGCCTCTCTCATGTCCTTGGGAACGAAGATGATGTCATCCCCCACCTCCGCACGACAGGCGTTTTCATGAGCGACCTTGCACAGGTCGGGATCAATCTCAAAGCCGAGGAGGTCTAAGGATCCCTCCCAAGAGATTCTCTTGAGCCTTTGGGCACGAACCTGTTTGAAAATTTTTTCTTCCATGCAGGGCCAATGAAGGTAGGCAAAATCACGGTCTAAGCCGGGATCCATCCCGCGAGTCTTCCGGGCCGCCTCAATCAAAATGGTTCCCGATCCGCAAAAAGGATCCACCAAGGGGCGATCCGCATACCAGAAGCTCAAATCGATGAGTCCCCTTGCCATGGTTTCTTTCAAAGGGGCTGCCCCCTTAGCCTCCCGATATCCTCTCTTGAATAGCCCTTCACCACTGGTATTTAGACAGATGAGGCATTCATCTTTTCGAATCGTAATCTCCAGGGGATAGATTTCGCCGTCCTCCGGAAAATGGTCCCAGGGATACCGGCGGCGGAGGGCGTCGAGGATGGCTTTTTTCACAATTCGCTGCACATCTCGGGGAGAATGGAGGGCCGATTGCACACATTTGGCATCCAGCTGAAAAAAGCCACGAGGGCTCACCCATTGGGCCCATTCCATGGTTGCCACCGCCTCATAGAGACCTTCAAAGTCCGTGACCGGAAAGCGCGCAAGCTCGATGAGGATGCGATCACTCGCTCCCAGAGCGATATTGGCCAGCGCCAAGGTTGCTTCATCACCCGAAAACAAAACATGACCCTGTTCAATTTTGTTGACGGCTATGCCCAACTCCTCCAATTCCCTCCGCACCACCGCTTCCAGTCCGAAAGAAGCGGTGGCATGAAGCATGAGTTCCTTCTTCATGGCGGCAGTCCCCCTTTCTATTGCACTAAATTATACCATGTCCCCTTTTTCCATCTTGCTGAATTCCCCAAGAAAAAAACTTATGAAATATTAAATTTTTAAGAGTTTTTTCAGAGTTCTCAGCAATCGTTGCAATTTCAATGCTTTTCACAGTCTCAAAAAAATAAATTATTTTAAAATTGTTGTTGACATAGGCTAACAACCGTGCTAAGATATAGGCGAACAGGAACTGAAGAGTTGCGTGTTAGTTGTAGCTAACTCATTCCCGTTCAAGCCTGTTATGTACATAGTTACCCTATGAGTGATAGGTGACGGATGAGCACGTGCAAGCGTGAGCCACCACAATCCTTCTCAATGTTCGTCCCCTATCCAACCTGCGTAGAAAGGAATCGATATGGATTTCCTGATTCACAACCTCGGCAACATTGTCGTTCTTCTCTTGGTTGGCATTGCTACTTTCTTCGCCGTCCGCGGGTTGTTAAGGCAAAGGAAGCAAGGCGGTTGCTCCGCCTGTGGCAGTGCCGGATGTAGTTGCGCTTCTCACTGTTCTTGTACACAAGCATCTTCTCACAAAAATTAAGATCTATCCTCTATTTGGTTTGCGTGCAAGAAAAAAAGAACCGTCCTGTAAGGGGGACGGTTCTTTTTTTTGTGCACTTTTCCGCTTATTTGTTGGCCGCCATGCGCTCCTTAATCGCCTTGGTCAAGCGGGGAACAACCTCAAACAGGTCGC